>NZ_JBEYIX010000016.1:0-109800 GCF_040636055.1 Micromonospora sp. NPDC006766
AAGATCGTGGCCGCCGCACTCATCCTGCTCCACACCGAACACGACCGCACCACATGATCACCTTCGGTGATCAGAACGTTGCGCTGAATGCCTCACTGAGTGACCACGAAGCGGCGAGTCGCAGACGACGGAGTGCGGTGCCGAAGGATTCGGCGCCACCTGCGTGCGACGAGGTCACGATATCGAATCGTAGGGATGTCCGCTGGATGCGCCAAGCGGATTCTGGTGACCATGATGGTGTGCTACTTGCGGCGAAGCCGTCGCAGGACGGTCTCGAGCACGGTGTCGTCGGCGGCCGCGATGAACGGTCCGATCCGGCGGGCCAGCGGGTCAGCCCCATCGTGCTGTTGGAAACAGCGCAGCACGTTGATCTCGGTGTCGGTGAAGTCCACGACGAGACCACCGGCCAGCACCAACGGGATCAGGAAGGCGGCGTCGTGCAGTTTCACGGCCCGGGTCTCGACGACCGAGCCGAGCTGGCCCACCAACAGCGGCGCGATAACCGGGTTCCCCGCGAAGGAGGAGACGTAGAGCCGGCTTTCCCCGTCGTCAGCGCGGGGCTTGAAGTCGAAGTGGTCGTCGAGGTCGGCACGCCTGCCGGTGCTGTACGACACGGCCGCCATCCTGGTGCTCAGTCCGTGGTGAATTTCCGCTTGCGGCCGTCCAGCCCAGGACCCGCCGGCCCGGCGCTTGCGGGCGACCTGTATCCCGAGGGGAGGTCGGGGGATCTGGGTGGCCGGCTGAATCGTGTCCGTCTCGGCGGTCGCGTCGGTGGTCGGCCAGTCGAAATTCTCCGGCCAGTCGATCCAGACCTCGCCCTCGCCATTGCGGAAGTTCTGCCAACTCACGATGGACCCATCGGATGAGGCGATCGCGCCGCCCAAGTGATCGAACTCGTTGCCGGTAAACCGGTCGAAGTACAGCACGACCGAGTAGGCGCCGAACATGGTGAAGGCATTGGTGGTGCCGTCGAGTGGGTCGGCGATGGCGTAGATGTCGCCCGGATCCGGCGACACGGTCTTGCGGTTTTCCTCGCTGATGTAGGTGGCCCCCGGGGACAACTGCCGGACTCGCTGCTCGATCAATCGGTCCATGACCGCGTCGATCCGGGTCGGGCTGTACCCGTCCTGTTCCGAGTCGGCCTGCACGGCCAGCGGGTTCACCTGGCCCGAGACGATCTGGCTGCGCAACTCGGTACGAACGTAGTTCAGCCCCTCGCGCACGATCTGCACCGCGGCGGTGCGGTAGTACGCGGCCAAGGCCATTCGGCCCTCGGGGATTCGCAGACAGGTCATCGCTGCCTCCCGATCAGAAGGGGGTGGGGCGGGTGAACGCCGCCGCGCCGATGGGGCTGGCGGTGGTATGCGATTCCCAGCCTCGCCCGCCGCGCAGCCTTTCGGCAGGGGTGCGCTGTCGCACGGTGTTTCGGAAACACCTGCGCAATTGGCCGGTGCCAGTCACCGGGCATGTCGGGGGCCGCGCCTGCCGCGCGGCTGCGGCGAGTTCCGCTGGTCAGCCCACAGGGGCAACGCTCATTCGCGCGGCGGCAGGTGTACGACCTGGGGCGCGATCGCCGGCCGGACGTAGGTCGGCCGGCCGGTGATGGTCCGGAGTAGATCCGCCGCCCCGTCGATGGTGAAGCCGGTGACTGGGTAGTGGTCGGCCGTCTGGGGCTGGACGAATGCCGGAAGCTCGTCGGCGGACCGCCCGGGTAGGACGACGGGCAGCAATTTCCGCCGCCACGTGGCCCGGTCGCTGTGCAGGCGCTCCCGGATGAGAGCGATTTCCGACTGCATCCCCCGGTTCTTGTCGTTGGCGACCCGCCCTTCCCCCACGGCCTTGCAGATCGGCGAGGCGACCATGATCACGAAGTCGGCTTGGTCGACCTGATCCATAGCCCACAGGTACCAGTCACGGCGCATGTTGAGATCCCACCGATCCATGTGCACGTCGATGCCGCAGGTGAGCAGGAACTCGGCGAACAGGCGCACCTTGTCCACGTGGATCTCGTCGTCATGGGCGTACGAGACGAAAACGCGCGGCGCGCGGGGAGCGGCCAGCGGCGCAGGGGCGTCGACCGCTGACGGGGGCATGGGCGGAACGGTCACCGGTGGCTCATGTCCCGTCAGGTCGAGCGCGAAACTGGCCGGTTGCGTGGCGGGAAGGTAGCCGAGGGTGTCTTCGAGTGCGAGGTCAAAACGCGCGTGCGCGGTGACCCGGAGTGTCTCGGCCCCCGGTGGCAGGAGTAGAACCGCCCAGTGCGCATATGACCCGCATCGGACGGAGTCACCCTGCTCAGCAAAGTGCCGCCAGCGGATCTCATTGCCGCCGATGCCGAATGTCGTGATGGATGACGCACCAACCGACAGGTGGACGGCGTCGTCGCGCTCTGCTCCGGCGGGAACGAAGTTGAGATGAGCATTGACGTGGTACGCCGTGGCAGGGTTCGGGCCCAGGTGTGGCCCGGGGAGAGCGTCGAGGACCGACGGCGTACCGATGTCGGTAGCCAACCGAAAACCGATCTCGAACCAACGCGGAGGTGGGCCGCCCGGCTCGGTATCCAGATCAAAATTGACCTTTATCAGATAGGCATCGGTGTGTCCGAACACTTCGGGTACCGGGCGTACCGGTGCGATCTGCCATCCGGCAAGTTGGATAGCTCCCACCCGTAGCGTGCTAGGTGAAGCGTCGACCCACCTACTGCCCTCGTCAGTCAGCAGGAATCCGATCTCGGCTCTATCCATTGTGTAACTCCAGGCGCGGCCGATACTGGGGGGATGGTATCACCGGGCACCTCGACAAGCGCTGGGGATCAGGGCCGCCGCGGGTACGAACTCATTCAGACCTACCGGATGACGGGAGAAGAGGCGGCGCTGAGGGAAGCGGTCCGGGAGTTCCGGGCCGTAGTTGACAATGCCCGTGACCCGGACGCGTCCGCCTGGTCCAACTTGGGGGCCGCGCTGCAGATGCTCGCGGATCGCAGCGGCGATGCCACTGACCGAGCCGAGGCGGTTCAGGTCAGCCAACACGCCGTCGACCTGACCGCACCATCGGACCCTGAGCGTCTCGGGCGCCTGTCGAACTTGGCGCTGGGCCTGTCGGAGCTGGGCATTCAGCGAAAGGATCGGCCGACGCTGGAACGAGCGGTGGCCGTAGCGGCAGAGGCGGCGAAGTCCACGCCGCCTGGCACCGAGGACAGCGCCGCCCGGGTCACGAATCTCGCGGTCACCCTCCAGGCCCTCTACGACCTGACCGGCGAGGTGGAACTCCTTCACCAGGCGGTGACGCTCACCCGAGAGGCCGCACGAGGCGTCTCCACGGTCGCACCCGGCGCCGAGGCAGTGTGGGCGAACCATGCCGCGGCGCTCAACGCGCTGTTCCAACGTGATCGGGATCCCGCGGTCCTGCCAGAGCTGGTGAACACCTGCGTCGAGGCGCTGTCGTGCGTACCCGGTAACGCCCAGGCGAGGGTGGTGTTGCTCGGTAACCTGGGGTTGGCGTTGCTGAATCTGTACGAGGTGACGGATGAGGCAGATCTGCTCGCGGCGGCCGAACAGGCCACCCGTCAGGGCATTGACGCTGCTGGCCTGGGATCGAACCGGTATTCGCTGCTGTCGAATCTGTGTACCATCCTGCGAACGCGCTTCGGTCGTGACGGCAACATCACCCACCTCGATGAGGCCGTCGAGGCGGGGCGGTCAGCGGTGGCCGGCCTTGATCCGCAGAGCCCACACCTGGTGGCGGCCATGGCGAATCTGAGTCTGGCCGCGGACGCCGCGTTCGGTGTCACCGGCGATATCGACCTTCTCCACGAGGCTGTTGCCGCGGGAGACCGGGCCGTGCGCGCGACGTCCCCCGATCACCCGGAATGGCCGGGGCGGCTGTCGAACTACGGCATCATCCTGCGCAACCTGTTCGAACGCACCAGAGACCCCCAGGTGGCGGTCTCGGCCCTGACGATCCTGCGTCGGGCCGCGGACGCCAGCTCAGGCCACCACCCGCATCACCCGGCGGTCCTGTCGAGCCTGGTCCTGATGCTGCGCAGTGCCGGCCAGGCCGCGGGGGACGCCGCGATGATCGACGAGGCCCGCCGCGCCAGCGATGAGCTGCTCGCTACGACCGCCGTCGATGATCCGGATCGTCCTGGCAGGCTGTCCAACCACATGATCATTCTTCGCTCCGTCTTCGCTGGTAACGGCGACGAGGCGGCTCTCGATGAGGCGGTCATCGCCGGCCGCGAAGCGATCGGACGACTTGACGGCGGTCATGCCCAACTATCGATGATCGCGGCGAACCTGGGCCTGGCGCTCAGCACGCTGGCGACCGTACGTGCCGACGATGAGATGCTGGCCGAGGCGGCAGACAACTACCAGCTTGCCGCGCGGGAACCCGCGGCACCGGTGCTGCTGCGCATCTGGTCGCACCGGGCCCGCGCCAGTCTTGCGGCCGAGCGCGGCCGACTTGAGGAGGCGATGGCGGCGCTGGAGGAGGCGGTAGACCTCATGCCGCGGCTCGCCGGCCGGTGGCTTGACCGGGACGACCGCGACCATGAAATGAGCCGGATCAACGGCTTCGCCGCACAGATAGCCGGGATCAGTGCCCGGTGCGGGCGCGCCGAGCGCGGCGTCGAACTCATGGAACAGGTCAGGACGCTGCTGCTGACGGAGGCCATCCACCAGCGCTCGATAGACCAGGCCGCGCTGGATCGCGTATCCCCGGCACTGGCACGCAGGTTCCTGCGCCTGCAGGAACAGCTCCACCAGCTGGAGCGCGAGCCAGGCGGCACCGCCATCGGCGACGGCTGGGTGCTGGACGCACAGGCTGCGCGTGCCGCAGGCACCCGGTCCCAGCGTCGGTCGGCGCTCGACCGAGAGTGGCGAACAGTGGTGGCGGAGATCCGCGAGGCGGGATACCCCGAGTTCCTGAACCCTGTGCCCTTCGCGCGCCTACGGGAAGCCGCCGCCGACGGTCCCATCGCCTATGCCTTCGCAGGCGAGGCGGGGTGCGGCTTGCTGGTCATCCACCACGATGCGCCGGTTTCCGCCATCGTATTCGAGGGTGCGACCGCTAAGGATGTCTTCGCCGAGGCCAACCGGTTCCGTGCCGGTCTGCAGGCGGCCACCACAGCCGACACCTACGCGGGCAGACGCGCCGGCCAGCAGCGGATGAGCGACGTGTTGGAGTGGCTGTGGGACACCTATGCCGTGCGGGCGCTGGCCGTGCTGAAGCCCGGCGCCCAGCCCCGGCGCCTCTGGTGGTGCCCGGTGGGCGTCCTGTCCTATCTGCCGCTGCACGCCGCCGGCTACCATCGCGAGCGCGCCGGTCGCACCGTGCTGGACCAGGTGATCTCGTCCTACACGCCCACACCGCTGGCGCTGCTGTACGCGCGCCGCCACCGGCCGCACAAGACACCGGCGGTGCTCGTCGTCTCGGTTCCCGAGCCGGCGGGCGCCGCGCCCATTCCGCAGTGCGGGCGTGAGGCATCGGGTCTGGCCGCGATGCTGCCGGACGCCACACTGCTCCAAGATGATGACGCAGCGCACACCGCGGTCCTGGAGGGCCTGCGTACCGCGTCGGTGGTGCATTTCGCCTGCCACGCCGTCGTCGACCTGACCGAGCCGTCTCGAAGCCGTATCCTGCTCGCCGATCACGAGGCAAACCCGATGACCGTACGCAGCTTGGCCCAGGCTGAGGCGCCCCATGGCGCACTGTGTTACCTGTCGGCTTGCGCCACCTCCGACTCGGCACCCCGGATGGCCGACCAGGCGGTGCATCTGACCTCGGCGTTCCTGCTCGTCGGCTTCCGGCACGTCGTCGGGACGATGTGGCAGGTGGACGACCGGAGCGCGGCACGCGCCGCGACCGGGTTCTATCTGACGCTCTGGACCGGGCAGGAGCTGCCCGTCGACCGGGCCGCCGAGGGTGTGCGAACAGCAGTAACCGCGCTGCGCGACCTCCTGCCGGGCGCGCCCTCCCAGTGGGCGGGCTACGTGCACGCCGGCGCCTAACGTGATCTTCGACCGGTTTCGCCTGCTGACGTATGGCCCGGCGACCGCGCTGGGTCGCCGGGCCGTACGTCGTCTATTGGTCAGCAGCGCGGCGTGGAGACCTGATTGGCGACCAGGGACGAGTGGATGTAGCCGGTCGTCGGGCTGTTCACCTTGAACCAGCGGTTCGAGGCGTAGTTCGACTGCGGCGGGTAGACCCACTGCGTGTCGGTCCAGCACACCATGGTCACGCTGGTGCCGTTGCCGTAGTACCCGTTGGAGGTGCACCCGGTGTCGGCGCAGCTGCGGATGTTCGCCCCGCCGGAGTTGGAGCTGATGTAGGGGCCGGCGGCGAACGCCGGCACACCCATCAGCGCGACCGCTGCACCCGCCGCACTGGTGACGGCGGCGAGACGGCCGAGGCGCGTCGTGATCGTCTTGGTCATGCTTCTGCTCCTCGCAGATCGAAGGGACGGGCGACCTTTGCCGGCTCCGGCATATCCCGAGACATCGATGACAGGAGGCCGGTTTCGGTACCTTCGAGACTCGGCCTCACCGAGGCGCACGGGAAGCGGTTGCATGTTGCATGGCCGAACAGGAAACACCTGACGAGCGACCGGTCGCCGTCGTGCGCCAACTACGCCGCGCCGCCGGGCTGTCCCATCACGCCGTGGGTCGGAACTCCGCCCGCCGTACGCTGGCTGACCGTGGATCGCATCATCTTCGGCCGGCCGCTGCGCAGCGTCGCCTTCGACGTGGCCGTCTCCGGGCTGGTGGCGCTCTTCGCCGTCCTCGGGGCCGTCGCCCAGCCCGGCGGCTGGAGCGCCACCCTGGTCGGGGTCGGAATGGCCCTGGTCCTGCTGGTGCGGCGTACCCACCCGGCGGCGGGGGCGGCGGCGGTGGGCGGGCTGGCGCTGCTGCAGGTGGTCGTCGGCTGGGGTCCGCTGGGCTACGACGTCGCCGTGCTGATCGCCCTTTACAGCGTGGTCAAGTACGCCGACCGGCTCCGCGACGGGGTGATCGCCGGGCTGGTCGCCGCGGTCGGCGTGGTGCTGGCCGCCGTCCAGGCGTCCGGCCCGGCGCCCTGGTGGGCGAACACGATCGTCTACGGCCTGGTCACCGGCGCGGTGTGGCTGGTCGGGCTGAACGTGCGGACCCGCCGGCTCTACGTGCTGAGCCTGGAGGAGCGGGCGACCACGCTGGAACGCGAGCGGGAGGCGGAGGCCCGGGCGGCGGTGGCCGAGGAGCGCAGCCGGATCGCCCGCGAGTTGCACGACGTGGTCGCGCACAGCATGGCCGTGATGATCGTGCAGGCCGACGGGGTGCGGTTCACCATCGATCGGGACCCGGCCACCGCCCGCGAGGCGGCCAAGGTGGTGGCGGACACCGGCCGCCAGGCGCTGGAGGACATGCGTCGGCTGGTGGGCGTACTGCGGGAGCCGGGCCGGTCGGAGCCGCCGGGCGTGGCGGCCGAGCCCGACGGCGGCCCTTCCGCCGAGCCGGCGCACCGCCGGCCGGCGCTGGTGGAGCTGCCCGCCCTGCTGGACCGTTTCCGCGCCGCCGGCCTGCGGGTCAACTACGGTGCCACCGGCGAACCGGCCCCCTTGCCGCCAGGCCTGGAGTTGACCGTCTACCGGGTGGCGCAAGAGTCGCTGACCAACGCGCTCAAGCACGCCGGGGTTGGCGCGTCGGTGGAGCTGAGCCTCAACTGGTCCGCGAGCGACGTCGTGGTCCGGGCCGTGGACGACGGGCGCGGCCGGTCCGTGGTCCGCCCGGCGCCGTCCGGCGGGCACGGCCTGCTCGGCATGCGGGAGCGGGTCGGGGTGTACGACGGCAGCCTCACCGCCGGCCCCACCATGGGCGGCGGCTGGCGGGTCGAGGCGCGGCTACCGCTACCGTCGACGCCGGGGGTTGAGCAGGGGGAGGCGGCGTGACCGTTCGTGTGGTGATCGTCGACGACCAGGCGCTGGTCCGCGCCGGGTTCCGCATGGTGCTGGACTCCCAGCCGGATCTGACGGTGGTCGGCGAGGCGATCGACGGCGCCGACGCGCTGCGGGTCCTCGACCGGGTCGAGGCCGACGTGGTGGTGATGGACCTGCGAATGCCGACCATGGACGGGGTGGAGGCGACCCGGCGGATCTGCGCGCGCCCGCCCGCCGGGCGGCCCCGGGTGCTGGTGCTCACCACCTTCGACACCGAGGCGGACGCGTTCGCCGCCCTGCGGGCGGGGGCCAGCGGGTTCCTGCTCAAGAACGTCCCGCCGGAGGAACTGCTCGCCGCGATCCGGGTGGTCGCCGAGGGCGACTCGGTGGTGGCCCCGTCGATCACCCGGCGGCTGCTCGACCGGTTCGCCGGCCAGCTCGGCCCCGGTCCCACCGAGGATCCGCGGCTGGCCCAGCTCACCGAGCGGGAACGGGAGATTTTGCTGCTCGTGGCGCAGGGGCTGTCCAACGCCGAGATCGCCGCCCGGGTGCACGTCGCGGAGGCGACGGTGAAGACCCACGTCGGCCGGATCCTGGCGAAGCTCCAGCTCCGCGACCGGGTGCAGGCGGTGGTGCTGGCGTACGAGAGCGGCCTCGTCACCCCGGGCGGCTGAGCCGGCGTACGACCCGGGTCGTACGGGTTCGCCCGGTCGGGGGCGACCCGGGGCGCACCGAGGTCGAGCGCGCAGGTGGAGATCAGTCCGGGGGTGCCGCGCATAGCGTCGGAGACATGCTGCGACTGATCCTGCGCCAGGCCCGCGCCGACGGGCTGCGCCTGCTGCTCTCCTGCCTGGCCATCGTGTTGGGCGTCGCCTTCGTCGCCGGCACCCTGATCTTCACCGATGGCATGCGGGCCGGGGCGTACACCCGGGCCGGCGCCTTCGACCGGCACACCGACCTGGCCGCGTACGCCGGGAAGGAGCCGTTGCCACCGGTGTCGGTCGAGCGGGTCCGGGCGGTCGACGGGGTGGCCGCCGCCGACGGGGAGCTGCTCGGCTCCGCCGGAGTGGTCGGCTCCGACGGTCGGCCGGTGCTCGGTTTCGCCGTGCTCGCCGCCATCCCCACCGACCCGGCCCTGCAGTCGTACGACGTGGTGGCCGGGCGGCTGCCGCAGCGCCCGGGTGAGGTGGTGCTCGACGCGGCCACCGTCACCGCCCAGGGCTTTGCCCTCGGCACGCCGGTGCGGGTCGGCGGGTCCGACGGCCCGGCCCGGCCGTACACCCTGGTCGGCGCCGTCGACGTGGCCGGCACGTCCCGGGACCTCGGCGGCCCGTTCATCGGCCTGGTCGGGGCCGACGCCTTGAACGTCGGCGGCGAGTCGGGGTACGGCCGGGTCATGGTGGCCGCCCGACCCGGCGTGGACCGGGCGGCGCTGGCCGAGCGGGTTCGGGCGGTGGTCGGTCCGGGGGTGACCGTCAAGGACCGGCAGACCATTCTCGACGAGGCCGTCGCCGACGCGGTACGCAACCGGCAGCAGTTCGGCCTGTTCCTGCTGGCCTTCGCGGCCGTCGCGGTGGTGGTGGCGGGCTTCGTGATCGCCAACACCTTCGCCATCGTGCTCGCCCAGCGGACCCGGCGGACGGCGCTGCTGCGGCTGGTCGGCGCCACTCGGGGGCAGGTTTCCCGGGCCACCCTGGGCGAGGCGGCGGTGACCGGCCTGGTTGCCTCGGCGGTGGGTGTGCTGGCCGGTGTGGGGCTGGCCGTGGGGACCGGCGCGCTGCTGTCCAGGATGGACGTACCGACCGCCGGCACGCTCGTTGTGTCTGCCCGTACGGTGCTGCTCTGCCTCGGCCTGGGCACGCTGCTGACCGTGCTGTCCGCCGCGGTGCCGGCATGGCAGGGCACCCGGGTCGCGCCGGTGACCGCGCTGACCGACGCCGCCGTGCAGCCCGCTCGTGGGGCCGGCCGGGTACGCCTGGCGGCCGGCGGGGTGCTCCTGGCCGGTGGGGTGGCGGCGCTGGTCGGGGCGGGCGGCACCGGCCAGGTGCTGCTGGTCGTCGTCGGTGGGGTGCTGGCCTTCCTGGGCATCGTGCTGTTCGGTCCGGTGCTGGTGCCGGCGCTGGTCCGGGTGCTCGGCTGGCCGGCGCGTCGGTTGCTCGGCGCGACCGGCGGGCTGGCCGTGTCGAACGCCGTGCGTAACCCGCGCCGGATCGCCGCCACGGCCACGGCGATGGTGATCGGGATCGGTCTGGTGTCCGCGTTCGTCGTCGGTGCCGCCAGCGCGAAGGCCGGCATCGAACGCGCGGTGGACAAGCGGGTGCCGGTGGACTTCCTGGTTGTCGGGATCGGCGGGAAACTGCCCGCGCCGCTGGCCGGTGACCTGGCCGCCCGTCCTGAGCTGGGCGTCGTACACGAGCAGCGCAGCCGGGTGACCGACGGTGTCGAGCTGCACGCCGTCCACCCGGCGCTGGTGCGCCGGACGCTGTCCGCGGTGGACGCGGGCGACCTGGCCGAGCTCGGGCCGGGCACGGTGCTGGTGCACCGCGAGTTGGCCGCCGCGCGGGGCTGGACGGTCGGCGAGACGGTTACGCTCGCGGGTCGGCCGTTCCGGGTAGCGGCGCTGGTGGCCGCCGAGGAGCCGGTTCTCGCGGGCGGTCCGGTGCCCGCCGGGTACGTGGTCGACGTCGTCGACGTGGACTTCGACCGCCTCTTCCCGACGGAGCGGGGTTACCTGATCGAGGTGGATCCGGCGGAGGGGATTTCCGTGGGCACCGCCCGAGCCGCCATCGAGTCGGTGCTCACCGGATACCCGACGGTCAACCTGCTGGATCAGACCGCGTACAAGAAGATGCTCACCGGGACCGTGGACATGCTGCTGGCCCTCGTCACCGCGCTGCTCGGCCTGGCCGTGGTGATCGCGCTGGTCGGGGTGGCGAACACGCTCAGCCTGTCGGTGGTGGAACGTACTCGGGAACACGCCGTGCTACGTGCGGTCGGGCTCACCCGGGGCGGGATGCGGGCGGTGCTCGCGGTGGAGGCGGTGCTCACCGCGCTGGTCGGCACCCTGCTCGGCATCGCGCTGGGCACCGGGGTGGGCGCCGGCGCGATGGCGGTCATGGCCCGGATCGGTGGTGATTTCACCCTGGTGATGCCGTGGGGACGGCTCGGCCTCGTCGTCGCGGTGGCGGTGCTGGCCGCGCTGGCCGCCAGCGTCCTGCCGGCCCGGCGGGCGCTGTCCCGGCCGGTCGTGGCGGCGCTCGGCGCGGAGTGACCGGAGCCGGAACGCCGGTGACGGTTCAGCCGCCCGCGCCCATGGGCGGCTGGTTGCCCTCACCGGCGTCCGGGGTGCCCGGTGTCGTGGTGCCGGCCGATGGCGGGTTGCTCGGGGTCGCGGTCGAGTTGCTCGGCGGCGTCGCGGTCGGGCCGGTCGGAGCGGACGACGGCTCCTCGGACGGCGGCTCGGCCGACGCGCTCGGGGAGTCGGTCAGGGGCGGCGTCGGGGTCGAGGTCTCCGACGGGCGGCTGCCCGGCTCGGGCCGGAACGGTTGGTTGCTCTTCTCGGCGGGCACCGACTCGACGGTTGCCGGCGCGTTGTCGCTGGGGGCGACGGCCGGTGAGTTGGTCGGGATGGTGGTCGCCGGGTCGCCGAGGTTTCTGGAGGCGGCCAGCGTCGCGCCGAGCGCGGCCAGCGCCACGAGCGCCGCGGCCAGCGCGCCGATGAGCGTGCCCCGCCGGCCGGCACGCTCCGGGCGCAGCGGCGGTACGACGGGAAGGTCGTCCCTGGTGTCCGTCGCTCCGGTCGGATTCCGTAGCCGGGCCGGCACCACCGAGGCCGGCGAATCGGCGGCCACCGCACGGGCGGCGGCGGCCATCGCCGCGCCGCTGGGGAAACGGTCGGCGGGGTCCTTCGCGAGGGCCCGGGCGACCAGGTCGCGGACCGGCTGCGGGATGTCCGGCGGCAGCTCCGGCGGCTCGTCGTCCAGGTGACGGACGGCCACCTGCAGTGGGTTGTCCCCGGTGAAGGGCGGGCTGCCGGTGAGGCAGCAGTAGGCCACCGCGCCGAGCGCGTAGACGTCGGTGGCGCCGGATACGGGGCGACCGGCGGCTTGCTCGGGGGCCATGTAGAGGGCGGTGCCAGGGACCGCGTTCGTGCTGGTGATGCTGGTTACATCCGTCGACCGGGCCACCCCGAAGTCGATCAGCACCACCGTGCCGTTCTCCTGCACCAGCAGGTTGCTCGGCTTCACGTCCCGGTGGACGATGCCCCGGGCGTGCGCGGCGTGCAGGGCCTGGGCGACCTGCGCCACGATCGACATCGTCTCGGCGACCTCGAGCCGTCCGGCCGCCTCGATCCGCCTCGACAGCGGCTCGCCCTCGACGAACTCCATGACCAGGTAGTCGGCGCGCCCGCCGTCGGGCAGCTCGTCCTCACCGCAGTCGAACACCTGCACGACGCCCGGGTGGCGCAGCGCCGCCATGATCCGCGCCTCGCCCCGGAAGCGGGCGATGAAATCGGGATCGGAGACTAGCGCGGGCAGCAGGATCTTCACCCCGACCTGGCGGCCGAGCACCAGGTCCGTGGCGCGCCAGACGTCGCCCATGCCGCCGGTGGCGACACGGTCGTCCAGGCGGTACCGCCCGCTGAGCACGACCTCCGAAGACAACACCTCCATACCGTACCCAGAGCGGTCGTGAAGTATTTTCCGTGATCTCCCTCATTCTCGGTCGGCTCTGTCGGTGGTGTCGCCGGACGCCGACCAAATTCCGGACAAACATTCATCTCTCCGGCCGCGCGTGTTCCGTCTGGTAGACAGACGATGGTAAGACTGTGCGTGGTTTTTTGATGACACTGCGTGCCAGGCGGTGCAGTGGTCGCCACCCGCGGAGAGGAGCCATCTCTTGGTGATGTCGCCGGAGCTGGACCGGGTCACCGTCCTGCGGGACCAGGCCACCGCGGCCGGGCACCTCGCCGGGATCTGCTTCAAGACCGGCCCACCGATGCTGACCGGTGTCGAGCTGGAATGGACCGTGCACGACGCCGCGGACCCGGCCCGTCCGGTCGACCGCGAGCGACTGCGCCGGGCGCTGGGGCGGCACAGCCCCGTCACCATCGACCCCGGCAGCCCCGCCCAGCGGCTCCGGCACGGGGGTGCCGTGACCGTGGAGCCGGGCGGGCAGGTCGAGATCTCCTCCGCGCCGCGACCGTCGGTCGCCGCCCTGATCCAGGCCACCGAGGCAGACATCGCCGAACTGACCGCCGCCCTGGACGCCGACGGTCTCGTCCTCGGCGGGACCGGGATGGATCCCTGGCGGGCCCCGCGTCCGGTCGTGGAAACACCCCGCTACCAGGCCATGCGCTGCGTCTTCGACCGGCAGGGCCCGGCCGGCCGCGCCATGATGTACAGCACTGCCGGCCTGCAGATCTGCCTCGACGCGGGAGAGCCGGAACGGCTGGCGCAACGGTGGGCGGCCGCCCACGCCGTCGGGCCGCCGCTGCTGGCCGCGTTCGCCACCGCGAGCCGGCACGCGGGCCGGCCCACCGGATGGGCCTCCGCCCGGATGGCCGCCTGGCTGGCCATCGACCCGACACGCACCCGCCCGGTCTGGTCCCCCGACGGGCCCGACCGCGACCCGGTCGCCGCCTGGACCGACTACGCACTCGACGCACCGCTGCTCTGCGTGCGCGGCGACGGCCCCGACTGGACCGCGCCGACCGGCGTCACCTTCGCCGACTGGCTGGCCGGAGCACTGCCTCGCCCACCCACCACCGACGACCTGGAATACCACGTCAGCACGCTCTTCCCACCGGTACGCCCACGGGGCTACCTGGAAATCCGCTACCTGGACGCCCAGCCGGGCCGGGAGTGGATGGTGCCCCTCGCCGTGCTGGCCGGGCTCTTCGCCGAGCCGGCCACCACCCGGGAGGCCCTCGCGGTCGCCGCCCCGGTCGCCGACCGGTGGCACGCCGCCGCCCGGCACGGGCTGGCCGACGCCGCGCTTGCCGCCGCCGCGGCGGCGCTGCTCGAGCTGGCCCTGGCCGCCCTGCCCGGGCTGGACCTGCCGGCCGGGATCCACGAGGAGACGAGCCGAGGAATCCGGCGGCGCCGCGTCGCCGCGGAGAGGAGGCACCAGTGACCACGACCGAGCGGCCGGCTACGGACAGCGAACGGCTACGCAGCCGGATCGCGGTGGAGCTGGATCGCACCCGGGCCCGCACCGCCCTGCTGACCGACGCGGTGGACGACGACGACCTGGTGCGGCAGCACTCCACGCTGATGTCGCCGCTGGTGTGGGACCTGGCCCACGTCGGCAACCAGGAGGAACTCTGGCTGGTGCGCGACGTCGGCGGGCGCCCGCCGGTCCGCCAGGACATCGACGACCTGTACGACGCATTCAAACAGCCGCGCCGGGACCGGCCGGCGCTGCCGCTGCTGCCCCCGACCGAGGCGCGGGCGTACGTGCGTACCGTCCGGGACAAGGTCTACGACCTGCTCGACGGAATCCGGTTCACCGACCGGAAGCTGGTCGAGGACGGGTTCGCGTTCGGCATGATCGTGCAGCACGAGCAGCAGCACGACGAGACCATGCTCGCCACCCACCAGCTGCGCGCCGGCACGCCGGTGCTGGACGCGCCGCCGCCGCCCGAGCCGCGCGTCCGGGTGGCCGGTGAGGTGCTGGTGCCGGCCGGGCCGTTCACCATGGGCACCTCCACCGATCCGTGGGCGCTGGACAACGAACGTCCCGCGCACACCGTCGAGCTGCCGGCGTACGCCATCGACGCGGCGCCGGTCACCAACGGGCAGTACCGGGCCTTCATCGCCGACGGCGGGTACGACGAGCCACGCTGGTGGAGCGTGGCGGGCTGGCGGCACCGGGTCGAGGCGGACCTGACGGCGCCGATGCACTGGCGGCGGGACGGCGACGGCTGGGCGTACCGCCGGTTCGGCCGCTGGTCGCCGGTCCGCGACGACGAGCCGGTGGTGCACGTCTGCTGGTACGAGGCGCAGGCGTACGCGGCCTGGGCCGGCAAGCGGCTGCCCACCGAGGCGGAGTGGGAGAAGGCGGCCCGCTTCGACCCGGCGGCCGGCCGCTCCCGGCGCTACCCGTGGGGCGACGGGGACCCGACGATCGCGCACGCCAACCTGGGCCAGCGGCACCTGTGGCCGGCGCCGGTGGGCGCCTACCCGGCGGGCGCGTCGCCGCTGGGCGTGCACCAGCTCATCGGCGACGTCTGGGAGTGGACCTCGACCACCTTTCGGGGGCACCCGGGCTTCGTCGCCTTTCCCTACCGGGAATACTCCGAGGTCTTCTTCGGCGACGACTACCGGGTGCTGCGCGGCGGCTCGTTCGGCACGGACCGGTCGGCCTGCCGGGGCACCTTCCGCAACTGGGACTACCCGATCCGCCGGCAGATCTTCAGCGGCTTCCGGTGCGCCCGGGACGCCCGGCCGGACGAATCGCAACCCTGATGTGCCGCCACCTGGCGTACCTCGGTCCGCCGGTCCCGCTGCGCAGCCTGTTGTACGACCCGCCGCACGGGCTGGCGCGGCAGTCCTGGGCGCCGCAGGACATGCGCGGCGGCGGCACGATCAACGCGGACGGCTTCGGCATCGGCTGGTATCCGGGCGGCGGCGACCCGGTGCGCTACCGGCGGGCGCAGCCGCTGTGGAGCGACACCACCCTGCCGGACCTGGCCGCGGCGACGGCCGCCGGGGCGGTGCTGGCCGCCGTCCGATCCGCCACCGTCGGCATGCCGGTGCAGGAGACGTCCGCCGCGCCGTTCGCCGAGGGACGCTGGCTGTTCAGCCACAACGGCGTGGTCCGGGGCTGGCCGGACGCGGTGGTGCCGCTCGCCGCCGAGCTGCCGGTACGCGACCTGCTGACGCTGGACGCGCCGACCGACGCGGCGTTGCTCTGGGCGCTGGTGCGGCACCGGCTGCGCGCCGGCGCGGATCCGGCGCGGGCGGTGGCCGCGACCGTCGCGGCGGTCACCGCGGCCGCCCCCGGGTCGCGGCTGAACCTGCTGCTCACCGACGGCACGACAGTGGTGGCCAGCACGGCCGGGCACGCGCTGTCGCTGCGGCGTACCCCGAGGTCGGTGCTGCTGGCCTCGGAACCCCTGGACGACGACCCGGGCTGGCGGGCGGTGCCGGACGGTCAGTTGGTGGTGGCCACCGCGACTCGGGTGCGACTGCGGGACCTGATGGCCGCCGAATGCGAATCTCACGGGAGGGACACACATGAGCGCGGAACCGTTGGAGATCTATCTGGAGGAGCAGGACCTTGGCCGCAGCCTGCGGGAGGACGTACGGGTCGGGCTGACGGCGCGGCCGAAGTGGCTGCCGCCGAAGTGGTTCTACGACGCCCGGGGCAGTGAGCTCTTCGAGGAGATCACCCGGCTGCCGGAGTACTACCCGACCCGGGCCGAGCGGGCCGTGCTGGCCGAGCGCGCCGACGAGATTGTCGAGCTGACCGGCGCGAAGACGCTGATCGAGCTGGGCTCCGGCTCGTCGGAGAAGACCCGGCTGCTGCTGGACGCCTTCACCCGCCACGGCGAGCTGGGCACGTTCGTGCCGCTGGACGTCTCGGTCAGCGCGCTGCGCCAGTCCACCGGGCAGATCGCGGCCGAATACCCCGGGCTGCGGGTACGCGGCATCGTCGGCGATTTCACCCGGCAGCTGGATCGGCTGCCGACCGGCGGCCGGCGACTGGTGGTGTTCCTCGGCGGCACGATCGGCAATCTGCTCCCGGTGGAGCGGGCCGAGTTCCTCACCGCCATGCGCGCCGCGCTGGAGGTCGGCGACTGGCTGCTGGTCGGCACCGACCTGGTCAAGGACCCGAAGATGATCGTGCCCGCGTACGACGACGCGGCCGGGGTGACCGCCGACTTCAACCGCAACGTGCTACGCGTGCTCAACCGCGAGTTGGGCGCGGATTTCGACCCGGCCGCGTTCGCCCATGTGGCGCTCTGGAACCCGGAGCACGAGTGGATCGAGATGCGCCTGCGCGCCGAGCGGCCGATGCGGGTGCACGTGCTGGACCTGGACGTCGAGTTCGCCGCCGGCGAGGAACTCCGTACGGAGATCTCGGCGAAGTTCCGGCCGGAGCGGATCTCGGCGGAGCTGGCCGACGCCGGGTTCGAGCGGCAGGCGTTCTGGACCGACTCGGACGGGCTGTTCGCCGTCAACCTCGCCCGCGCCGACTGAGCGCCCGCCGCCGATGGGCCGCAGCGGCGGGTGGGTTAGGCTGGGCGGCGCGAAGGGGAGTAGCCCAAAATGTCGTGGTCGACATACTGATGCGTCCGCATCCGGCCACGCGGCCTCGGTTTCCGCAGGCGGGCGAGACCTTCGACTCAGGCTGTCGTAGCCGGGTCGAGGGTTCCCCATACCTCTCCCGGCTTGATCGGGAAGGTTCGGATGGACGGTTTCCTCGTCGCGCTGGTGGTCAGCTTCGGCGTCATCTTCGTCGCCGAGTTGGGCGACAAGTCCCAGCTCATGGCCCTGACGTTCGCCACGCGGTTCAAGCCCCTGCCGGTGCTCGTCGGCATCACCGTCGCCACCGCGCTCGTGCACCTGGCGTCGGTGGGCATCGGCTACGGGCTGCACGCCGCGCTGCCCACCAGCTGGATCTCGCTCATCGCCGGTCTGGCGTTCCTGGGCTTCGGCGCGTGGACCCTGCGCGGTGACAAGCTCACCGAGGAGGAGCAGCGCAAGGCGGAGAAGAGCAGCCGCAACGCCGTCATCGCGGTCGGCGTCGCCTTCTTCCTGGCCGAGCTGGGTGACAAGACGATGCTGGCCACCATCACCCTGGCCACCAAGTACGGCTGGTTCGGCACCTGGCTCGGCTCGACCCTCGGCATGGTGGCCGCCGACGCGTTGGCGATCATGGTGGGCCGGCTGCTCGGCCGGCACCTGCCGGAGAAAGCCATCCGGTACGGCGCGGCGATTCTGTTCGCCATCTCCGGCCTCTGGCTGATCATGGAGGCGGTCGCGAAACTGACCTGAGCCGGTGCGGGATCCCGTCGGTCGGGCAGGAACGCAGCGGCGCTGCCGATCAACGCCTAGCTAGCGCGTGTTTCGGAAGTGTCGTAGGTGGCGGGCATGCTGTGGGGCTGTGGGGAGGTTTGCCGCGTTCCGGTTCACGGTTGATGCGTCGCCGTCGCCGTCGCAGGTGGTGGTGTTGGCTCGGCATGCGGGGGCGGCCCGGTTCGCGTTCAACCAGTGCCTGGCTTTGGTGAAGGAAGCCTTGGATGCGAAGCGTCGGGGCGTGCCGGTGGTGGTGCCGTGGTCGGGTTTCGACCTGATCAACGCGTTCAACTCGTGGAAAACCTCGGCTGCGGCGGGTCGCCGTTTCGTGGTCGACGCGGCAGGTTCCGTCGAGATCGTGGCGACGGGGTTGTCGTGGCGGGCGCAGGTGTGTCAGCAGGTGTGTGAGGAAGCCGCTGTCGACGTGGGTCGTGGCCTGGCGGCCTGGGCGGACTCTCGGCGGGGGGAACGGTCGGGCCGTCGGGTGGGGTTCCCGAGGTTCAAACGCAAGGGCCGGACCCGGCCGTCGTTTCGGATCCGCTGCAGAATGAAGGCCGGGCGGCCGAGTATCCGGGTGGGGGATCCGACGGCGGGACCTCGGAGTGTCTGTCTGCCGAGGATCGGGGTGCTGAGGGTGCGGGAGGACACCCGCCGACTGCGGCGGATGATCCGCACAGGCCGGGCCCACATCCGGTATGCCACCGTCTCCTGCAAGGCGGGCCGGTGGACCGTCACCGTGACGGTGGAGGCGGCGGACCTGCATCCCGCCCGCCAACACCCGCCCCGCCCCGACGCCGATGGCGGTGGTTGGGTGGGCGTCGACCGCGGTCTTGCCGCTCTCGTCGTGGCCGCCGACACCACCGGGCGGGAGGTGGCGCGTGTCGATGATGCGCCGCGTCCGCTGCGGGCTGCCCTGCCCCGGCTGCGGCGGCTGTCCCGCCAGGTCAGTCGTAAACAGCGAGGCTCGCGCAACCGGGCCGAGGCTGTCGCCCGGCTGGGGCGTGCCCACCTGCGTGTCGCGAATGTGCGTCGCTACTTTCTGCACGAGGTCGCCAACCAGCTGGTCAAGACCCACGACCGGCTGGCTCTGGAAACCCTGCACACCGCCGGTCTGCTTCGCAACCGGCGTCTTGCTGCCGCTATCTCCGATGCGGGTTGGGCTGACCTGGCCCGCATCATCGGCTACAAGCAACGCTGGCGGGGCGGGCGGGCCACCCGGGCACCCCGCTGGTATCCGTCCACCAGAATGTGCAGTGCCTGCCGCATCGTCGGCCCCGCCCTGCCCCTGTCCGTACGTGTCTTCCGCTGCGGCGAGTGCGGGCATACGGCGGATCGGGACGTCAACGCGGCGGTCAACCTCGCTGTCTGGGCCGAGCAGCACCATGCCCAGACCCGGCACCCCGAAGTACGAGGCCCGGTTATCAACGCCTCCCGAGGGGACGGCTCTGGCCAGCGCCCACGCGCCGGTGAAACCAGCCCCGACGACGGAGGAACCCCGCCGCCACGAACACCCGTGACGGCAGGGACGCCCGAGAAGGGCGGTGTCTCATGACCCAACCGACTTATGAGACACGCTGTAACGTGACCCCACGAGAGGCGAACACTGCCCACGAGCGGAGGTCGAGCGCATGAGCAGGCACGACGAGCCCAACGAGTACGGCTTCGCCGGTGACCCCACGGCTCCCGAGCCACCCCCCGGCGGGCGCCCCGACGAGCAGGACAAGGCCGAGTGGCTCGCGGTGCCGGCCGACGACCTGATGGAGCCGTACGCCGAGGCGGTGGAGGAGGAGACCGAGGAGGAGCCCGAGCACAAACACCGGGGGTGACCGACCGCGTCAGGCGGTCTCCCCCTGATAGACGTCCGGCACGCCGTCGCCGTCGCTGTCCTGGCTCTCCCGTTCCGAGATCCGTCGGTAGACCCGGTTGCGCCGCACCAGCACCGTGCAGGCGAGCAGGGCGGAGACCAGCGACCCGAGCAGGACGGCGGCCTTCACCCGGTCGTCCTCGGGGCTGCCGGCGCCGAAGGCCAGCTCGCCGATGAGCAGCGAGACGGTGAAACCGATGCCGGCCAGCAGCGCCAGCCCGAACAGGTCCGCCCAGGTGATGTCCTCGTCGAGTTCGGCCCGGGTGAACCGGGCGAGCAGGAACGTCGAGCCGAACACGCCGACGGTCTTGCCGAGCACCAGCCCGGCGACCACCCCGAGCACCACCGGGTCGGTGAGTAGGCCGACCGGGTCCACGCCGACCAGCGACACGCCGGCGGCGAAGAACGCGAAGACCGGCACCGCCAGGCCCGCCGAGACCGGCCGCCACCGATGTTCCAGCCGCTCGGCCAGGCCCGGTCCGCCGCCTCGGCGGGGCCGCACCGGCACGGTGAAGCCGAGCAGCACCCCGGCGACGGTCGCGTGCACCCCGGAGGCGTGCACCAGGCCCCAGGCGAGCACGGCGAGCGGGATGAGCGCCCACCACCAGGTCGGCCGTCGCCGCACCAGTAGCGCGAAGACGGCGATCGGCGCGAGCGCCCCGAGCAGCGGCAGGAAGTGAAAATCGGCGGTGTAGAAGACCGCGATGATGATGATCGCGAAGAGGTCGTCGACCACGGCGAGGGTGAGCAGGAAGGCGCGCAGGCCCTGCGGCAGGTGCGAGCTGAGCACGGCCAGCACGGCCAGGGCGAAGGCGATGTCGGTGGCGGTGGGGATGGCCCAACCGCGCAGCCCCGTCCCGCCGGCGGCGACGGTCACCGCGACGTAGCACAGGGCGGGCAGCAGCATGCCACCCAGCGCGGCCACCACCGGTAGCGCCGCCCGCCGGGGATCCCGCAGGTCCCCGGCGACGAACTCGCGTTTGAGTTCCAGGCCCACCACGAAGAAGAAGATCGCCAGCAGCCCGTCGGCGGCCCAGGCGGCCAGGTCGAGGTCCAGGTGCAGGGGGGCGCCACCGGACCACGGCACCCAGCCGGCGAGTGCGGCGTACCCGGCGCGCCAGGGTGAGTTGGCCCAGGCCAGGGCGACGACCGCGCCGAGCAGCAGCAGGCCGCCACCGACGGTCTCGGTACGCAGCACGTCGGCCAGGAAACGCGCCTCCGGCCAGGAACGGCGGGCGAGCAGGCGCTCTGGCCGGCGGGACGCCGGGGCACCGTTGGTCATGCGGGTGTCACCTCGGGAATCGGGGCTGTCGTTGGACAATCGCCGACCAGACTTCCCGGCACACCGCTTCTGACCCTATCCGAGCCATCGCGTGGGCAGCGAATCGGGCCCCGGTGGGACCTTCGTCTCCCGGGGCCCGACGCCGGCCTCAGCGCTGTCCGGGCAGCACCGACAGTGGCGCGCCGCTGCCCTGGCAGAGCGCCGCCAGCCGCTTGATCAGCTCCTCCGGGTCGGCGTACGGGTCCAGCGCGCGGGCCTCCTCGGGCCGGAGCGCCGGCACGTGGACGTGTGAGATGAGCGGGTGCAGCCGGCGGTGGTCGGTCTCGTCGGGCCCGAACAGGTGCTCGTGCAGCTTCTCGCCGGGTCGTAGCCCGGTGTAGACGATCTCGACGGGGGTGTCCGCCTCGGCGGCGAGCCGGCGGGCGACGTCGGCGATGCGCACCGGCTCGCCCATGTCCAGCACCAGCGCCTCGCCGCCGCGGCCGATGGCCGCCGCCTGGAGCACCAGGTGCACCGCCTCCTCGACGGTCATGAAGTAGCGCGTCACCTCTGGGTGGGTGACGGTGATCGGCACCCCGGCCCTGAGCTGCGCCTGGAACGCGGTCAGCACCGAGCCCCGGCTGCTGAGCACGTTGCCGAAGCGGACGCTCAGGTATGACTCGCCGAGCCGTTCGGCGTAGTGGGCGGTGAGCCGCTCGGTGATCCGCTTGGAGTAGCCGAGGACGCTGATCGGGCTGGCCGCCTTGTCGGTGGAGATGTTGACGAACTGGGCGACGTCGCGGCACGCCTCGAGCACGTTGAGGGTGCCCCAGACGTTGCTCTTGATCGCCTCGCCGGGGTGTCGCTGGAGCAGTGTGAGGTGCTTGAGGGCCGCCGCGTGGAAGACCACGTCCGGCTGCCGGTCGGCGACGAGCCGGGCGATGGCCTCCGCGTCCCGGATGTCGGCCAGGATCAGCTCGGGGCCGTCCAGCAGCGCCCGGCCGTGCAGCGACATCTGGAGGGCGTGCAGCGCCGACTCGTCCCGGTCCAGCATCATCAGCTCGCCCGGCTCGCAGCGGGCGATCTGCCGGCACAGCTCCGAGCCGATGGAGCCGCCGGCTCCGGTGACCAGGACCCGTCGTCCGGCCAGGCCCTTGCGTTCCACGGCCAGCTCGGCGACCCGGTGCGCCCGGCCGAGCAGGTCGGTGATCTGCATGTCCCGGACGTCGGTGACCGTGACCGGACGGTCCAGCAGCTCCCGCACCGGGGGCAGCACCTTGAAGGCGGCGCCGGCCTGCAGGGTGCGACCGCGTACGTCGCGCAGCAGCGCGGCATCCGCGCCGCTCATCGAGAAGATCACCGTACGCGCTCCGGTCCTGCGCACCGCCGCGCCGATCTGCTCCCGGCCGCCCAGCACGCGCAGCCCGTTCAAGCGCAGCATCCGGTTGTCGGGGTCGTCGTCGAGCAGGCCCACCGGCAGGTACCGGCTCTGCGGGTCGCCGAGGAGCACCCGGATCAGCCGCTCGCTCGCCGCGTCCACGCCGTAGACGAGGCACCGTTCGGCGCTGCGTACCGGCCGGCGGTGCCGGTCCTGACGACCCCGCCACAGGGCGCGACCGGTGGCCATCAGCACCAGGGCGACGGCGCCGCCCACCAGGGGAGTGGTGGCCGGCACCGGATGTTGGGCGAACGGCAGCAGGCCGGCGAGCGTGGCCAGGGCGGCGATCGCGGTGGTGCCGGCCAGCCGGCGGGCCTCGCCGGCGCTGCCGACCGGGTGGCGTCCGTGCGTCCGGAACGACAGCAGGGTGAGCGCCGCGTGGATCGTGGCGCAGGCCAGCGCGACGGTCAGCACCCGCGCGCACTGGTCGGCGGTGAGCTCGAACTCGTAGCGGGTCCAGGCCGCTCCCAGAAATCCCCCGCACCAGGCGGCGGTGTCCAGCGTTAACAGGGCGAGGGTGGCCGCGCGGCGGGTGACCCAGTCGCGGGGTCGGGCGGCGTCGTCTGTGGCGGCGGTGGCTTCGCGATCCATGGTTGCCCTTCGCGTCAGATCCGGATTTGGAAGGATTTAGACCGTCTATGCGCCTTGGGTCGTTTACATTCGGCGAGGCGCTTGCTGTGATGTTTAGGCGGTTTGGATCCTGACACGATTAATGGATGGTTTGAGCGCTTTAGGGGGTTTCGTGCAGTTTCATCGGCTGATCGGCGTGTCGCGAGGGGGAACGTGATGGAGGTTCTCAATTACCTGCGCCTGATCCGACGGCACTGGTGGATCGTTCTGATCACCGTGATGGTCGCCCTGGGGACAGCGGCGCTGATCACCGTCCGCACCCCGGCCCAATACCAGGCCTCGGTGACCTTCTTCGTGACCACTCCCAGCCAGGGCGTCTCCGACGCCTACGCGGGCGGCCTCTTCCTCCAGCAGCGGGTCAAGTCCTACGCCGACCTGCTCACCAGCGACCGGCTGGCGCAGAGCGTGGTGGCGGCAAGCCCGCTCGGCCTCACCGCGGACCAGGTGCGGGGCCACGTCAGCACCTCCACCGAGACCGGCACCGTGCTGCTGAGGGCCACCTTCACCGACACCGACCAACCCCGGGCTCTGAAGACCACCGAGACGCTCTCCGCGAAATTCGTCGAGCTGGTGCAGAAGGTGGAGACGCCGCCGGACGGCAGGTCGCCACTCATCAAGATCGAGGTGGTGAGCGGCCCGCGGGTGACCGCCAGCCCGGTGTCGCCACAGCCGGTGCGGAACCTGGCCGTCGGCGGGCTGGTGGGCCTGCTGCTCGGCGCGGGGCTGTCCGTGCTGCGCGGGGTGGCCGACGTCCGGATGCGGGACGCGGCCGGGCTCCAGCGGGTGACGGGCAGCCCACTGCTCGGCGAGATCCCGTTCGCGGCGAACGCCAAGTCGTCCCCGCTGATCGTCGGCGAGGCGGCCAACTCGGCGCGCGCCGAAGCGTTCCGCAAGCTCCGGACCAACCTGCGCTTCGTCGACGCGCACGAGCCGGCCCGGGTCATCGCGGTCACCAGCGCACTGCAGGGGGAGGGCAAAACCAGCGTTGTCTGCAACACCGCCATCGCGCTGGCCGAGGCGGGCTGGCGGGTGCTGCTCATCGACGCCGACCTGCGTCGGCCCAAGGCCGCCGACTACCTCGGCCTCGACGGCGCGGTGGGCCTCACCGACGTGCTGGTCGGCGACGTCCAGGTCGGCGACGTGGTGCAGCGGTGGGGCGACAAGTCGCTGCTGGTGCTGCCCAGCGGCGCCACCCCGCCCAACCCCAGCGAGTTGCTCGGCTCCAAGGCGATGTCGGACCTGCTGGCGGCGCTGCGGGAGTCGGCGGACATCGTGGTCATCGACACCGCGCCGCTGCTCGCCGTCACCGACGGCGTGGTGGTGGCCGTGCAGGCCGACGGTGCGCTGTTGGTCACCCAGCAGGGCCGGACCTCGCGCGGCCAGGTGGCCGCCGCCGCCCGCGCGCTGAACTCCGTCTCGGTGCGCATGCTCGGCTGTGTGCTCAACATGGCCAGGATCGCCAAGCTGGACGCCTATCAGTACGAGGCGTACAAGGTGGTCGTGCCGCCCGCGCCGTCGGTGCCCGCCGACCGGGCCCGGGCCGTCCGACACGACGAGGCCGTCGCGGCCGGGGTTCCCGACCGTACGCAGGAACTCACCCGGCTGTCCCGATGAGCGCCAGCAGGGGGAGCCCGCGGTCATGAAGATCGGCATCCTGTCCTACCACTTCCCGCCGGAGCCGGCGTTCATCCCGGGCAGCCTCGCCGAGGAGTTGGCCGCCCGAGGCCACGAGGTACGCGTGCTCACCGGATTTCCGGACTATCCCGGCGGGCACGTGTATCCCGGCTGGCGGCAACGCTGGCGGCACCAGACCCACAGCGAGCGGTTGACCGTTCGCCGGGTGCCCCGCTACGCCAAGGGCGACGGCTCGGCCAAAGCCCGGATGGCCAGCTGGCTCTCCTTCGCCGGCAGCGTGGCGCTCACCGGCCGCCGCTATCTCGGGGACGTGGACGCCCTGTACGTCTTCCAACTGCCGGCGGTGACCTTCGCAGCCGCCGGCCTGCTGCGTCTGCTCGGCCGGGTGCCAACGGTGCTGCACGTGCAGGACGTCTGGCCGGAGGAGGAGCTGGCCCCGGTCGACGAGACTCGTCAGCTCTCCGGACGGCTCGGCACCACCCTGCGCCGGATCTACCAGGAGGCCGACAGCATCGCCATCAGCGCTCCGTCCATGCGGGACCTGCTGGTCTCCGCCGGCGCCGAGCCGGACCGGGTGCGGGTGGTGCTCAACTGGACCGACGAGCGGATTTTCCGGCCCGCCGAGCCGAGCCGGGCCGCCCAGCGGTTGATCCGCCGGGACGACCGCTGCGTGGTCATGCACGCCGGCACCATCGGCGTACGCCAGGGCCTGGAGACCGCTGTGCGCGCGGCGGCGGCGCTGGGCGACCGGATGGACCTGGTCCTGGTCGGCTCGGGAGCGGCGGAGCGGCGGGTGCGGGGGCTCGCCGCCGAGCTGCGGTCCGACAACGTCCGGTTCGTCGAACGGCGGTCGCCGCTGGACATGCCGGAGCTCTATGCGGCGGCCGACTACCAACTCGTCATGCTGCGGGACCGGCCGGAGCTGCGCGGCATGATGCCCGGGAAGCTGCAGGCGGCCCTCTCCTGCGCGTCGCCCGTGGTCGCCTCGGCCGGCGGTGACACGGCGGCGGTCGTGGAGCGGGCCAGGGCCGGGCTCTCCTGTCCACCCGAGGACTGGGCCGCGTTGGCCGACCGGTTCTGGCTGGCTGCGGCGATCCCCCCACCGGCGCGGGTCGAGATGGGCCGGCGGGGGCGCGACGCCTATCTGCGGGAGATGTCGCTGCGGGCCGGCGTCGACCGGATCGAGCAACTGCTCCACGAGGTCACCTCGCGGACTGCCCGCCCGCGCCGGTGAGCTCACCTCGCGAAACACGCCGCCAACCACCAAAAAACCTGATAAGGGGTGATACCTGCCTGTTTGATGCTAGAAAGCGATTAATCGACAAGCCTGTCTGGTTTCGACGTGGGGAGAGTGGTGTGACGGATAGTGGGGTGTCCCGCCGTCGACGGCGAAACTCCCGGCGCTGGTCCCGGGCCCGCGTACGCCGGACCCTGCTCACCGGCCTGGTGGTCTTCTCGCTCCTGCTGGCCCTCGGTGGCTGGGTCGCCTTTCGGGGCTGGCAGGCCCGGGCGCACCTGCTCAACGCCGCCGGTCTCGCGCGCGAGTTGAGTTCGCAGGTCGTGGGCGGGGATGCCGATCGGGCCCAGCGCACCCTGTCCGCCCTGCAGGAGCAGGCGGGCGCGGCGCGCGCCGCGACCGGGGACCCGGCCTGGTGGCTCGCCCAGCGTGCGCCGTACGCCGGGGACGACCTGGCCGCCGTACGCCAGATCGCCGTGGCCGTGGACGACCTTGCCCGCCGGGCCTTCCCGGCCCTGCTGCGGATCGACATCGCCTCGCTGGTGCCCAAGAAGGGGAGCCTGGACCTGACCCGGCTCCGCGCGGTGTCCGGCGAGGTCGCCGCCGCCAACCAGGTGGTGCGGGAGACCGGCGAGCGGCTGCGGGCGGTGCCGACCGGGCATCTGCTCGGGCAGGTGCAGGTTGCGCTCAGCGGCCTGCGGACCGAATTGGACAAGCTCGCCGGGCTGACCGCCGCCGCGGATCAGGGTGCCCGACTGCTGCCGCCGCTGCTCGGCGCCGACGGGCCCCGCCGCTATCTGCTCGTTTCGCAGAACTCCGCCGAGCTGCGCTCCACCGGGGGCATGTTCGGCGCGTACGCGGTGCTGCGGGCCGAGAAGGGTCAGATCCGGATGGCCCAGCAGGGCGCGAGCTCCGAGCTGGGACGGTTCGATCCGCCGTTGCGCGTGGATCAGGAGGTGCGCGGGCTCTGGTCCGACCTGCCGGGGATCTTTCCCGCCGACGTCAACCTGAGCCCGGACTTTCCCGCCGCGGCGGCGCTGTACCGGGAGATGGTCCGGCGGCGGACCGGCACGACGGTGGACGGGGTCCTCGCGGTGGATCCGGTGGCGCTGTCGTACCTGCTCGGCGTCATCGGGCCGGTGGCCGTGCCCGGCCGGCCCACGCTGTCTGGGGGCACCGTGGTGCAGACGCTGCTCAGCGACTCCTACCGCACCCTCGATGGGCAGGCGCAGGACGAGTACTTCGGGCAGGCCGCCGCCGCGGTCTTCACCGACTTTTTCACGAAGGCTGTCAATCCTCGCGAGCTTTTGACCGTTTTCACCCGGTCTGTCGACGAACGTCGGATATTGTTCTGGAGTGGACATCCCGAGGAACAGCGCGTTCTGGCCGGCAGCCGGCTGGCCGGAACGCTCCCCGAGAAGGACACCGTGCCGACGGTCGGCGTGTTCCTCAACGACGGCAGCGGCGCGAAGCTCGGCTACTACCTGAGGTTCTCAGCAAACCTGACGCTCGGCGACTGCCAGTCGGACGGGCGCCGGGAGCTGCGCCTGCGCGTCACGGTGCGCTCCACCGCGCCGCGATCGGGCCTGAACAAGTCGGTCACCGGCCTCGCCCTCTCCGGCGATCCGTACACCGCCCGCACCCTCGTGTCGGTGTACAGCCCGACCGGCGGGGCGGTGCTCGGCGGCCGGCTGGACGGGCGGGACACCGCGCTGGGCAGCGGTCTCGACCATCGCCGCCAGATCGCCGTGGCGAACGTCGAGGTCAAGCCGGGCCAGACCCGCACCCTCGACGTCTCGCTGCTCACCGGGCAGACCGGTGCCGGCACGGCCGAGCTGGTGCTCACGCCCACCGTCACCCCGTGGACCACCCAAGTTGCCACCGCACCAAGCTGTGAACAGTAGGAGGGAATCCATCATGCGGCTATCCCGCATCATCATGGCGCTCACGGTCGGACTGGCCGTGGCGGCCGTGCCGACCGTGGCCGGGGCGGCG
Source organism: Micromonospora sp. NPDC006766 (assembly GCF_040636055.1). Lineage (NCBI taxonomy): Bacteria > Bacillati > Actinomycetota > Actinomycetes > Micromonosporales > Micromonosporaceae > Micromonospora > Micromonospora sp. NPDC006766. The sequence continues at coordinate 27,995 of NZ_JBEYIX010000016.1, forward strand.
CAGCCGCAACCGACGCCGTCGGCGTCGCAGCCACAGCCGTCGCTGTCGCCGTCGCAGCCGCAGCCGTCGGTAACGTTCTATCCGCCCGGCCAGGGCCCCGCCACCCTGACCGTCACCCTGGCCACCATCCGACTTGGCCAGACCTTCACGCTGCACGGCAGCGGCTTCGCGCCGGGCGAGACGGTGGACATCGACGTCTCCATCTCGGCGTTGCCGGGCGCCGCTCCCGCAGCGGGTACGGCGCGGCGCGGCGACGGCAGCACGGTGGCGCTGGCTCCGGTGGCCTACGCGCGGCCGCTGGACGCCCAGCCGCAGCCGGCGCCGCTGCACTTCAAGGTGGTGGCCGACGCCACCGGTGCCTTCACAGTCAAGTACCGGCCGACTGAGGTGGGGCGATACACCTTCACCGCCACCGGGGAAAGCTCGGGCCGGACGGCCAGCGCGACGGGCACCGTGCTTCCGCTGGCGGGGACCCCGTCACCGTCGCCGACCGGGGGAGGCCTCCCGGTGACCGGCTCGAGCCTCGGCACCCCGCTGAAGATCGGTGTCGGCCTGGCGGGCGTGGGCGCGCTGCTGGTGCTGCTCTCCCTGGCTTGGCGTCGCCGCTCCGGGATGGGCTCGCGCTGACCTTGAACGCACCGGGCAGGGCCCGGACCGCCGAACGGGTGCCCGCCGGACGACCGTCCGGCGGGCACCCTGCTTTGAGCAGGCAATATTCGCCGATCGTGATGCGAGGAAAGGAGTCAAATTTGGCTGATGGCATGGACATGAACCCATGGACGGATGGTATAGAAATATAGGACTAGCCGGATCTATCGCGAAAAACAGTCGCAATCTGCCACACGTCCGTCCGCGCGTACATCGAGCGCCGGCCATGCCGTTCGGCGTCGGCGCTCAGCTAGGAGCAGTTATGTCCCTGTCGCACCGCATCCGTCGGCTGGCCGCACCCGCGGTCGCCCTGACGCTGGCGCTGGCGGGCGTGTCGACGCCAGCCGCAGCCCGGGCTCCCGTCCAGACCGGACGAACACCGGCTGTCACACCGGCCGCGGCCACCGCCGCGCTACCCGAGGTGAAGCCGGTCGTCGCCGCGCCGAAGCCGGTCAAGCCCGCCGCCCCGGCCGCCCCGACCGCCGCCAAGAAGGGCGCCACCGCCGTGGTGACCTGGAAGGCCCCGAAGGACAACGGCAGCAAGATCACCGGGTACGTGATCACCTCGTACCGCAACGGCAATAAGGCCACGAAGCTGTCCTTCGACGCCTCGACGACCAGCCGGAAGCTGACGCTGCCGGCGGCGACGGGCACCTGGACCTTCACCGTGGCGGCGAAGAACGCCGCCGGCGTCGGCCCGGCCAGCAAGCGTTCCGCCGCGCCCCGGATCCTCGCCCTGCCGACCGCACCGACCATCATCGCGGCGACCGGCAGCACGGCCAGCGCGACGCTGACCTGGCTGCCGCCGTCCTCCAACGGCGGCTCGCCGATCACCAACTACATCATCTATCCCTACATTGGCGGGGTGCAGCAGTCGTCGCAGACGGTGGGCAACGTCCTCACCGCCACGGTGGGCGGCCTGTCCGCCAACGTCACCTACACCTTCAGGGTCGCCGCGCAGACCGGCGAGGGCGTCGGGCCGCAGTCCGCGCCGACCTTCCCGATCACCACCGGGGTCTCGCCGTCGGTCAACTTCGTCGGCGGCAACGCCGAGGTCGGTGTCGCCTACACCGCAACCGTCCAGACCTCCCTCGGCCGGCCGCCCTACACGTTCGCCATCACCTACGGCAGCCTGCCGCCGGGGCTGACCCTCAACACCAGCACCGGCACCATCAGCGGCGTCCCGAGCGCAGCCGGCACCTACGCCTTCGTGGTCCAGGCGACCGACACCGGCGGACTGCGCGGCAGCCTGCTGATCGGCATCACCGTCATCCCGGCGCCGACAATCGTGGTCACCTCGGTGCCACTCGGCGAGGTCAACGCCTCCTACTCGTACCGTCCCACGGTGGTCGGCGGTGTGGCGCCCTACACCTGGGCGGTGACCGCCGGGCCGATCCCGCCCGGCCTGACCTTCAACCCGTTCACCGGTGAGCTCACCGGCGTACCCACCACGCCCGGCGTGTACGGGCTCAACTTCCGGGTCACCGACGCGGCCGGGCTCACCGACGTCAAGCCGGTCACGATCGTGGTCCAGGCCGCCAGCATCGTCACCCTCAGCGCCTCGTCGACGTCGGTCTTCTTCGACAGCCCGATCACCCTCACCGTCTCCATCAATCCCGGCGAGGGTCAGGGCACGGTGACGCTGTTCGACCGGCAGCCCAACGGCGTGACCGCCAACCTGGGCGTGCAGACCGTGGTGCTCAACCAGGCGAGCTTCTCGGTGAAACTGCCGGCGTTCGGCCTGAACCAGATCTCCGTTCGCTACAACGCCACCAACACCAACGCCGTCGTCACCTCGAACACCGTCAACATCCAGGTCAACGGCAAGGACGCACAACTGCTCATCGACCAGTTCCGGCAGTCCGGGATCGCCGGGCTGCTCGACCAGTACGTCGTGCTCTACAACAACACCTCGATCGACATGCAGATGGCCGGGGTGATCGTGGAGGCCCCCGGCGGCATCTCCTGGACGATTCCCGCCAGCGCGCAGCCGCTGAACCCCAGACGCGGCTATCTGATCGGTGCGCCGGACTATGCCAACCCGACCATTCCCCCCGACCTGACCGTACCCAACCTCGGGCCGGTGCCGAACAACGGCACGGTCGGCCTCCGGGTGCGGGTGCCGGACGCGGCGAAGACCATCACCGACCTGGCCGGCAGCGTGCCGGGCTTCTACGAAGGCACCCCGCTGCCGTCGTTCACCAGCCCGCCGTTCGTGCGCAACGCGTGGACCCGGCTGCGGGTCGCCGGCGTGCCGCAGGAAACCGAGGACAACAAGGCCGACTTCCGGTTCGTGGCGGTCGTGCTGGGCCCGATCAACGGGGTGCCGTCCGCCCTCGGCACGCCCAATCCGCTGCGGCAGTTCGGCCCGTACGAGCAGAGCGACCTGCTGCAGACCACCCTGCTCGACCCGACCCAGAGCCCCACCGCGGCACCCAACCAGGAGGTCGTCCCGGCCAGCGGCAGCACGCCGCGGAAGCTGATCATCCGCCGGACCGTCACCAACCGGGGCGTCACCCCCGCCTCCCTGGTGCGGATCCGGATCACCTCGCTGAGCCAGCCGAACGGGGCGCCCCTTCCGGGCGGGCCGCAGCCAGTGAACCCGGCGCAGCTGCGGGTGGCCAACCCGACGAACCCGACCAGCACCATCATCGTCGGCGGCCAGCCGGTCACCGTGCAGAACCCGAGCATGGACTTCGGGGCCACGGACCCGCCGGGCGGCGGACTCTCCACCGGGCTGACCCTGGAAACGCCGCTCGGCGGCCTGCCGCCAGGCCAGTCCATCAGCTTCTCGCTGACGTTCTACGTGGACCAGGGCGGCACCTACTGGGTCGGCTGGGACATCGACGCCCTCGGCGCCGGTCCCGTCGTACCACCCAGCCCGGCGGCGGCCGCGGCGGTCACCGCAGCCAAGAAGCAGGCGGCCAAGAAGGCCGCGCAGCAGGCGGCGAAGAGCCGCAAGCTGACCAACGTCACGGGCACGCTGCGGCGCTGATCCGGTCGCGGCGTCGGGTGGGGGGCAATCTCGCCTCCCACCCGACGCTGTCCGCGTTCCCGACCACTCCCACGAAGGTGTGACATGCCAGTCAGATCCGCCTACGGGCTGCACATCCGCGGCCTGGACGGCGTCGCTGAACTACCGGCCGCGACCCACCCGCCCGGGAGGAGCCGGACGGTGACCGTACGCCAGCGCCACGCCCCACCCCCCGAACCCGTGCCACTGGACGCCGACCGGATGGTGCGGGTGCTCACCGACGGTCGCACCCTGGACCTGCACCGCCGGCGGGGCACCGCCACCTTCTACGGCCCGCCGCTCGCCCCCGACGTGCTGGCCCACCCGTACCTCGGCCCGGTGGCCGTCACCGTCAACCGCTGGGCCGGACGGGAGACATTCCACGCCGGGGCCTTCGTCCACACCGGACGGGCGTGGGTGGTGCTCGGTGTCCGTACCGCCGGCAAGAGCAGCCTGCTCGCGGCGCTCGCGGCCCGGGGCGTGCCGGTGCTGGCCGACGACATCGTTGTCCTCGACGGCGGCGACGTGCTCGCCGGCCCGCGCTGCGTCGACCTGCGCGAGCCCATCCCGGGCGTGGACCTCACCACCCGTCCGGTACGCCAGGACACCCGGCTGCGGATCACCCTGCCGGCCGTGCCGCAGCGGCTCCCGCTCGGCGGCTGGATCTTCCTCGGCTGGGGCGAGCGTCCGGCGTTGACGCCCATCGGCCCGGTGGAGCTGCTGGCCCGGCTCGCCGCCCGGCGCTCGCTGCCCGAACTGCCCTCGGACCCGGCCGGGCTGCTCGCCCTGGCCGGACTGCCCGGCTACGACCTGACCCGACCCCGCGACTGGGCCGTCCTCGACGACACCTGCCGACTGCTGGACGCCGCCCTCGCCCCCGCCGAGGCACCGCGATGACCGACGCCACCACCGACCTCGACGTGGGGATGGCGCTGCGCTGCCTCGCCCTCGACGCCGCCGCCGCGACCGCCGTCGACACGCTACGCCGGGCCGACGTCGACAGCGTGCTGCTCAAGGGAGCGGGGCTGGCCCGGCGGCTCGGCACCGAACGACTCTACGCCGACGTGGACCTGCTGGTCGCGCCGGCCGCGTTCGGCCGCGCCCAGGCGGCCCTCGCCGCCGCCGGCTTCCGGCCGCATGTCTGCGACGAGTTGACCGGCGAGGGGGATGCCTGGCACCAGCGCTCCTGGTACGCCCCCGGCCCCCTGTCGCTCACCGTGGACCTGCACCGCGGCTTCGCCGGTGTGGACGATCCCGAGGAACTGTGGCGGGCGCTGCGCGCCGGGGCGGAACCCATGGCGCTGGGCGGCGGCACGGTGCCGGTGCCGGACACGGCGGGCTGCGCCCTGCTGGCCGCCCTGCACGCGGCCAGTCCGGGCCGTTTCGTCAAGCCCGCGGCCGACCTCGCCCTCGCCCTCGACGTGTTGCCTGCTGGCGCCTGGCCGGCGGCGGCACGCATCGCCGTCCGCTGCGCCGCCACGCCCGCGTTCGCCGTGGGGCTGCGGCTGCTGCCGGCGGGCGCGGCGGTGGCGACCCAGCTCGCCCTGCCCACGTCCGGCCCGCCGCTGCCCTGGCTCACCGCACACGGGGCCACACCGACCGCGATCACCCTGGCCCGGCTCGCCGAACTGCCGGGCTGGCGGCGGCGGCTTCGTCACCTCGCTCGCCTCCTGCTGCCCTCGGCCACCTACCTGCGTTACGTCGACCCGCGTGCCCGCACCGGTCCGGGCGGGCTACTGCTGGCCCACGCGCGACGGTACGGCCGGCACACCCGCACCCTGCTGCGGGCGCTGCGCGAGCTGCACACCGCCCGGCGGCTGAACCGTGGCTGACCCCGTACGCGCGCTGCGCGCCCTGATCCGGGTGACTCGCCGGCACGGGCCGCCCGGCCTGGCCCTGGTGGCCTGGACGATGCTGGCCTGCCGCCGGGTGCGCCGACAGCTCGCCCGGGGCGGACTGGACGCGGTGCGCATCCCCGCCCCGCCGGCCGGCGGCACCGACGCCCTCGTGCGGCTCGCCCTGCGGCGCGCCGGCGGCAACTGCCTGGAACGCTCGCTGGTGCTGCAGCGCTGGCACGCCCGGCACCGGGTCGATCGGACGGTGGTCATCGGGGTGAGCCCACCCGACGCCGGCTTCCACGCCCACGCCTGGCTCGACGGCGACCCGGACCCCCACCGGCACGACCTACTGGAGATCCTCCGCCGCCCCACCCCACCCACCTGGCTGTAAGGAAGGGCCCCTTGTTAACGCCTCGCGTGGTACAGGGGCCCCCTGTTAACCGTGCCAGGGCGGTTCAGACCCGGTCGACCAGGTCGGCGGACTCCAATTCGGCCAGGAACGCATGCACGTCGGCGGCGGCCTGCTCCTGGTCCACCGGGGTACGTTCGATCAGCGCGGCGGTCAGTTCTGCGGCGGTGGCCCCCGCCACCAGGTGCGGCCAGAGCAACGCGCCCGAGCGGTCCAGGGCGAAGTACACGGACTGCCGGGTGTCCAGCAGCACCGCCTCCTCGCCTGCGGCCCGCCAGGCGACCCGGCCCGCCCGGACCCGGTACACGGTCAATGCCTCGGTGTTCATCTCGGTGCCTCCACGGTCGGTTGCCGCCCGGCCCGGTGCCCGGCCAGCCAGAGATGCTGCACGAGTGCGGCGGTCAGCGAGTTCACCGGCCAGTCGGACCACTCCCGGCGCAGCGCGTTCACGTCCACCAGCGTCTCGTCGACGCCGGTGCCGTCCCAGGACCGGATGAATTCGCGGGTCGCGGCCCGGAGAAACGCCTCGTCGAAGGTGGCCTTCGGTCGGGGCGCGACGACCAGCGGCGGCAACCCGGCGTCGGCGATGTCGGCCAGCAACTCCCGGCGCGACGGCGTGCGCAGCCGGCCCCGGTGCGCGGCCAGGGCGGCGGCGAACCCGTCGTCGACCAACGGATGCACGGCCAGCACATCATGATCGCTGGCGACGGCGGCCAGACCGGCCCGGGTCATCGCCAGATCACGGCGGCGCAGGTGCCAGGCGATCCGCCCGGCCAACCGATGCGGTTCGGCGCGCTGCTCGGCGCGCAGCGCCTGACGCAGCTGCCGGGACACCCGTGAATGCAGCCACGGGAACAGGTCCGGCTGCGGGCGCAGCCAGCGGGCCCGAAGCAGCCCGAGTCGCATCCGCAGCGTGGCGGGGCGCCGCCGCCAGCCCGCCAGGATCTGGTCGCCGCCGGCGCCGGTCAGCAGGGACCCGCCCCGAGCCAGCTCGATGATCGGCAGGTGGACGTGCAGGTTGGGCGGGTGCATCGGCCCGTACCGGGTCAGCAGCCGGCGAGCGACCGGGCCGACCAGGTCCAGGTCCTCGCCGGCCTGCAGAATCTGCCATTCCCGGGCCAGGCCCAGTTCGGCGATGATCTGGTCCTGCCACGGCGACTCCTCGGCCCGGGGTGCCCCGGTGAACCGCCAGGTGACCGGCACCGGATCGGGCAGCCCCTCGCGTCGAGCGACCCGGGCGGCGATGGCGAGGACCAGCGAGGAGTCCAGCCCGCCGGAGAAGCTCACCAGGCACGGCGGACGGCGTAGCGCCGGCAGCACCGCGTGTTCCAGTGCCACCAGGGGGGCCGGGGCCCGGCTGGGCACCGCGATGGGTGCGGGTGCGGCCGGGTCCAGGCCCAGCACGATGCCGCAGGCCACGTCCCGGGCGGTGGGTCGGGGAAGCGCGAGGTCATTCACGGGTCAGCACCCCTCTGCGTTTGGCGATCCACAGCGCCCGGTCGAAGACCCAGGCGGACAGCGGCAGCAGCACGGCGGCCGCCCCGGCCAGGATCAGCGCAGCGCGACCCCAGGCCGCGCCGGTCAGCGCGTGTCGCAGCCCGTCGAGGGCGATCCGGCTGGGCAGCGCCCCGGCCACCGCGCGGGGGGCCGCCGGCAGCGCCGACGCCGGGAAGTACGCGCCGGACAGGAAGGACAGCGCCACTACCGTCAGCCGCGCCACCGAATCGCCGTGGCCGATCGCCACCGCGAGCCCCATCAGCGCCACGCCCACCGGCAGCGTGCCGAGCATGCCGAGGCTCAGCACGGTGACCACGCCGAGCCAGTCGGCGTGCCCGACGTGCAGGCCGAAAAATCCACCCAGCACCGCCAGGTAGAGCCCGGCGCGCACCAGGGCGAAGGCGAACGAATAGCCGGCCAGCCCGAGGGCGAGCGCCCAGCCCGGCACCGGCTGGGTGACCAGCAGTTCGAGCGTCCCGGCCCGCTGCTCGGTGGTCACCCGCACGACGAGTTGCACGGTGGCGGCCTGCAGCACCAGCAGGAAGACGATGCCCACCGCCACGAAATCGAAGTAGCTGGCCGCGCGGGTGAAATCGGCGTGCGGCGACAGGGTGAGCACGCGGGAGACGAAGAGGAACACCAGCAGGTTCAGCAGCCCGAACGCCAGATCCAGCACGAACGGCAGCCGCAGGCCACGGCGCTCGGTCAGGTCGCGGCGCAGCAGCGCGAGCATCGCCCGCCCGGCGGCCGGCCCCCGCACCGCCGTCGCGGAAGAGACCACGGTCGATGCGACATGCGGACCAGCCGAGGATTGTGTTCGCACAACACCCCTCACCGGCGCACCGGCATGGTCAGCACCCGGTCGCACCGCTCGCGGTCCTCGGCCAGGTGGGATGCGAGCACGCAGGTCAGCCCGGGGCGGCGGGCCAGAGCGGCCCAGATCCGCTCCCGCCCGTCGGCGTCCATGCTGCGGCCGGGCTCGTCAAGCAGCACCACGGCCGGGTCGCCGAGCAGGGCCCGGGCGACGACGACCCGGGCCCGCATCCCGGCCGAACAGCGTTCCATGGGTACGCCGGCGTAGTCCTCGATGCCGAACTCCCGTGCCAGCCCGGCAACCGCTGGGGCCGCCTCCCGGGCGGGCAGCCGCATCCGAGCCACCAGCATGAGATTCTCGTGACCGGTGAGCCGGCCGTAGAGACCGTGCTCGGGAGCGAGGGCGGCGCCGACCAGGCGACGAGCCGCCGGTGAACCGGCCGGCTGGCCGGCAACCAGCGCCTGTCCGGTGCTGAACGTCAGGCTCCCCGCCAGGCACCGCAGCAGGGTCGTCTTGCCCGAACCGTTGCCGCCACTGAGCAACAACCGCGTCCCCGCCGCCAAGTGAAGGTCGAGGCCGGAGAAGATCGGGCGTCGCCCGAAGGCGCGCCCGGCACCGATGAGCCGCAGCATCTGGTCGGCCGGCGGGCGGCCTCGCGGGATCAGATGGAACCCTGGGCGCCGGCTTGGCCCACACTGTCCAAGACGCCGGGATTGCCGCCCTGGGTCAGCTCGGCCAGGGTGCCCAGCCGGCGCAGCTGCGGCGGCTGGTAGTCACGTGGTGCCTCGTTGATTTTTTCAGCTTCCGGAAAATTCTTCATAATTATCTCCAATTGGGTAAAATCGACTGCCCGGATCATACCTGTCTTTGGGTGGTTACCGGCCATTTTGCTCCTTCGAGCGCCTCGTCGGCACAATGACCGAATGATCGCGGGGGAAACCTGGACCGACCGGAGTGGGCTGATGCTGCTGCCCGGTGGCGCGACGGTACGCGGGCGGCGGCTCGCCGACCCGGCCACGCCGGCCGACTTCGCGCTCGTCCTGGCCGCCGGACCGATCCCGCCCTGGCCGCACCGCCGGGTCCGCTGGCCCGACTTCTGGGTGCCGCTCGACACCGCCGACGCGCGGGACGCGCTGCGCGAGGCACGGCGGCGGGCGTACGCGGGTGAGCGGGTGGAGGTCGCGTGCCGGGGCGGCATCGGACGCACCGGCACCGAGCTCGCGGCCCTCGCCGTGCTCGACGGGCTGGCCCCCGAGGAGGCGGTGGCCTGGGTGCGCGCCCGCTACCACCCGCGCGCGGTCGAGACCCCGTGGCAGCGGCGCTGGCTGCGCCGGCTGTGAATCGCCCCACCGGCCATCCGCGCCACCCCTTCAGTGGAACGCCATAGACCTCAAACGGCTCCCGTGACCTCCATGATGTTCCACCCACCATCGCGAGCCCACGCCTGCAACCGAACATTCACCCCACACCCGGCAGGTCGTACCCCATCGCATGCTCCGGGGCGGATGGTTCGGCCCGTCGATGCTGCGCGTCAACGCTGAATCAGTCCGATGGTGGTGGTGATGATGCAAGAGCCGTCTCGCAGCAAGTCGGGTGAGGCGTCACGATGAGACAGGGGGGGGATGATCCTGATGAGCGAAGTCGGCTCGACCGTGCCAAGGCGGGAGCTGGGTCGGCTGCTGCGACAAACCAGAGAGCAGGCCGGGATCGGCTTGGAGGCTGCCGCATCCGATCTTGAGTGGTCGCGCGCCAAGATGTACCGGATCGAGTCGGGCAGACTCCCGTCCGGTCCCTGGACGTGGAACAGATGTGCCGGATGTACGGGGCGTCGGCGGATATGACCGAGGTTCTCACCAGCCTCGCGAAGGAGTCGAAGAGTAAGGGCTGGTATCACGCCTATGGCGAGGTGATCCCCCGTTGGTTCGAGCTGTATGTTGGCCTTGAGGCTGCCGCCAGTCGGATTAGGACGTACGAACATGCCTTGGTTCCGGGCCTGCTGCAAACCCCGGAGTATGCCGCCCAGATTGTGCGTACCCGGCCGAATGTCTCCGACGGAGAGGCGGCCAAGCTCGTTGAACTACGTGTCGAACGGCAACGCCTTCTCACGAGGAGGCGGCCTGCCGCTCCAACCCTGGACGTCCTCATCGAGGAGGCGCTACTTCACAAGAGTGTCGCCGGGATGGCCGCGCAGATTGACAAACTGATGAGGGCCAGCGAGGACCCCAACGTATCGATCAGGGTGCTACCACTGAACGGCAGACTGTCTCAGGTGGTGGTGTCGGGTGGCTTTGTGATCCTCGACTTTCCGACCAACGGGGCTAGGTCTGCGGAGCCGACAACGGTCTATAACGAAGGCCTTTCGGGGGCGCTCTACCTCGATCGAATCGAAGAGGTCAGGGCCTACGCCGAGGTGTGGAACACGCTCACCGCCCAAGCGCTGAGCGTCAACGATTCCCGCAAGTTGATGCAGCGGATCAAGGAGGGACATCATGAGTAGGTCAAGCGATGCTCAGTGGCGCAAGTCCACCCGGAGCAGCGCCCAGGGAAACTGCGTCGAGGTGGCGGACAATCTCCCCGGTGTCGTGGCCGTACGTGACTCCAAGGACCCCCAGGGCCCGGCGCTCGCCTTCACCCCGGCGGCGTGGTCCGCGTTCGTGGCGTCCGCCAAGGTGGCCCGGTAACCGGCGGGTGTGACAGCAGCCGAAACCCCCGATCTGCCCGCTCGTCTCACCGGGCGGGTCGAGGGTTTCCGGTACTTGGTAAATAGGGCCCAGTGATCGAGAAGAGGCGATCGGCAGGGTCCACGACGGCGGCCAGCACCGCGCCGGGCACGAGGGCCGGGTCGTCGGCCCGGATCGTGTCTGCCTCGAACGTGGCGAACCCGGGCCCGCTGATCCGCAGGTGGAGTTCCAGCCCCGGGTCCTCTCCGCCCAGGTGGTTCGCCACCCTGAGAATCTCCGCCGTCGCGGCGACACCAGCGGCGGACAGCCGACGCGCGTCGCGGCGCGAGCGGGTGACCAGCCGCCAGCCGAAGACGCCGAAACCGACACCGACGATCGTCACCAGTGCGCCACCGGCGAGTAGGCCCCAGAAGTCCGTGGGCGACCGCAGTGGGTCCCGCGTCATCGCGGCGGCGAGCAGGACCGGCCCGGGCAGGCAGATTGCCAGGAACATCAGTCGGCAGAGTAGTGCGCCGATCGGACCGATGCGCGCTTCCGCTTCACGTGGGATATTCATAAGCCTCGCACTCTAGACGAGTAGGTCGGAAGAGCGGGTAGAAGCGATATGCCTCAGAGGCATATTGGTGTCAAGGATGGTGCCTTCTCGCCCGCGACACGCCCGTACCAGGTCGGCGTCGTCAGCAGCGGTGGCCAGCCTCGCCACCTCTTCATGCCCAGACGACGGCAGGTGGAGGGGGACCGGTGCAGCCCTAGATCGATCTTGCCGGTTACTCTCCCTGGCCATGAGAGCTCGGGCACTGGCCGCACTCACCGCCGCCGTTCTTCTGGGCGTCGGGACCGCAGTCCCCGCCGCGCAGGCCGCCCCGGCGTCGCAAGCCGCGCGGGCCACGACAGCGGCTCAGGTCGTAGCCGCCCGGGCCCCCGTGCCGTGCCCGAAGGCGAAGGTGCCGGCCCCGGCGGTGTCCCACCCGCCCCGGCCGGTGTCCCCGCCGGACGTGCCGGCCGACCGGGTCGTCGGCGGCGAGGCGCTCGACACCCCGGGGCTGATCGCCCCCGCCGGCGCGCCCGCGCCGCCGGCCATCACCGCGCGGTCCTGGGTGGTCGCCGACTTGGACACGGGCGCGGTGCTGGGCGCCTGCGGCCCGCACGAGTACGGCATCCCGGCCAGCACCCAGAAGCTGCTGCTGACCGCCACCATGCTGCCCCGGCTCGACCCGAAGCAGGTGGTCACGGCGACCCGCGGTGACCTGGACATCGAGCCGGGCAGCTCGGCGGTCGGCCTGCTCGTCGGTGGGAAATACACCATCGAGACGGTGTGGCTCGGGCTGCTGCTCAACTCCGGCAACGAGGCGGCCAACCTGCTGGCCCGGCTCGGCGGCGGCGCGGACGGACTGCCCGGCGGGATCCGGGCGATGAACGAGGAGGCCGCGCGGCTCGGCGCCCGGCAGACGCACGCCGTCACCCCGTCGGGCCTGGACGGAAAAGGACAGTTCACCAGCGCGTACGACCTGGCGCTGATCGCCCGGGCCTGCTTCGCCAACCCGCTGTTTCGCCGGTACGCGCTCACCGAGCACACCAAGATCCCCGCCCAACCGGCCCTGAAGAAGGGCGGCTTCCAGATCCAGAACGACAACCAGCTCATCTACCACTACCGGGGTGCCCTGGGCGGCAAGACCGGCTTCACCGATCTGGCCCGGCACAGCTACGTGGGCGCCGCCGAGCGCGACGGCCGACGGCTCGTGGTGACCCTGCTCGGCGCCGAGTCCCGCCCGATACGCGGCTGGCAGCAGGGGGCCAAGCTGCTCGACTGGGGTTTCTCCCTGCCCCGGGACGCCTCGGTGGGCCGGCTGGTCGAGCCCGGCGAGCTGGACGAGGCGGAGACGCCCCCGAGCAACCCGCCGTCCGCGCCCGCACCGGCCCCGGCCCAGCAGTGGCGGGGACCGGCCGCGACCGCGCTGCACCGCATGGCCAACGGCGACTGGCAGGTCATCGTGCCCACCGCCGGCCTCCTCGCGCTCACCGTCGGTGGTCTCGTGGCGGCACTGGCCGCCCGCCGGGACCGCTCCCACCGCGGTCGCCGCCGCGCATAGCGCCGCTGTCCACCGCCGGTGGGCCACCCGCGCGCCGGATGCCGCCGGGTGGAGCGGTGCGTTGCCGCCCGGCGTACGGTGGCACCGCCCTATGGTCGGAGCATGCGGGACAGCGGCGGGAACGGCACCGCCGGGCTGGTCCGCCAGCTCCTCGCCAACCAAGGGGTGTCGGTGCGTGCGGTCGCGCCGCTGCCCGGCGATCGGCGCGGCTCCCACCCGTGGCGGGTCACCACCACCGACGGGCGTGACCTGTTCGTGAAGCTCTCCGCCGGCCGGCAGCGGGACGCGGGCCGCCTGCGCCGGTGGGGTCGGCGGCTGCGCTACCGCCATCTCGGCGACTACCCGGGGTATGCCGCAGCCGCGCAGAAGGCCGAGCGCGAGGCACGCCTGCTGCGGCTGGCCGGACGGGCCGGTGTTCGGGTGCCGCGACCGCTGGACGCGGCTGCCGGCCCGGCCGGGGAGGGGCTGCTCGTCGAGGAGTTCGCGCCCGGTCGGCCGCTGGACGCGCTCGAACCCGGTGAACTCGACGCCGACGCGCTGGCCGACGTCTGGCGGCAGATCGCGCTGCTGCACCGGGCCGGACTCGCCCACCGCGACCTGCGCGGCGCCAACATCCTGGTGACCGAGGCCACGGCCCGGCTTGTCGCGCTGGCCGCCGGCACCGACCGGGCCACCCCCGAGCAGTGCGCCCGCGACCTGGTGGAACCGTTGGTGGTGCTCGCCGGGCTGGCCGGCGTACGCCCGACCGTCGCCGCCGCCGTCGACCACCTGGGCGCCGCGGCGGTGGCCGACAGCCTCCCCTGGCTGCAACCCGCGCTGCTGTCGCGGCCCGCCCGGCGTACGCTGACCGACCGGCCGGGCCTGCTCGACGACCTCCGCTCCGAGATCGCCCACCGCTGCCCGGGCCGCCCGGTGCGCACCGCCCGGGTCGTCCGGTTCACCGGCCCGGACCTGTTCCTGCTGGTCATGCTCGGCGTCCTGGGCTATTTCCTGGTGACCGACTTCAATGAGGTCGCCGTGGCGGTACGGGCTCTGGGTCGGGCCGATCCGGCGGCGGTGTTCGGCGCGCTGCTGGCCGCCGCGGCGACGTACCCGATCAGCGCCCTCGCGCTGCGCATCGCGGCGGCCGGCCGGATCCCCCTCGCCACCACCGTGTCGGTGCAGGTGGCGGCGGGCTTCGTCAACCGGATCGCACCGGGCGCCGTCGGCGGGTTCGCGCTCAGCCTGCGCTACCTGCGTCGACAGGGCCTGCCGCTGCCGGTCGCGGCCACCACGGTCGCCGTCGACCGGGCCGCCGGCTTCCTCGCCTTCACCCTGCTGCTGCCCGTCCTGCTGCCCTTCGCGCGAGGCTCGGCGCAACACCTGCGCACCGCGTTCGCCGGGCGGGGCTGGCTGGTGCTGCTGGTCGGGCTCGGCCTGCTGGCGCTGGCCGCCGTGGCGATGTCCCGGCCCCGCTGGCGGGCCCGTACCCGCCACGCCGCCCGTCAGGCGCTCGACGCGCTTCGCCTGCTGCTGCGCAGCGGTCGGATGTTGCGGCTGCTGGCCGCCGGCCTGGCGCTCACCCTGGCGTACGCGACCGCGTTCTGGCTTTCGCTGTTCGCCGTCGGACTGCCTGCCCAGCCGGCCCTGATCGCACCGGTGGTGCTGGTCTGCATGGTGGGGGAGGGGGTGGCCACGGCCGCGCCGACCCCCGGCGGGCTGGGCGCCACCGAGGCCGCCCTCGTTTCCGGCCTGCTGCTCTACGGCGTCCCGGCGGGCATCGCGGTCGCCGGGGTGCTGATCTACCGGCTCGCCACCTTCTGGCTGCCGGTGCTGCCCGGATACGTGGCGCTGCGGCTGCTGGTGCGCCGGCATGCCATCTGACCCGGCGTGGATGGCACCACCCTGGGTACACCAAGGCGGTGGTTGCCGCGTTGCTGCAGTCCGCGGGCGGCCCCCGGGGGAGGGCTGGTCCCGTGCGGGCCGGCTGGGCCGTGGCGGCAGCGCTGCCGGCGTGGCATGTGGCCCCGATCGTGACCGCGCTGCCGTTCGTCCGGCGTCGGTTCTTCCCTGGCCTGCACGGTGCCGGTCCGCCCGACCGGGTCGCGCTCACCTTCGATGACGGCCCCGACCCCGAGTCGACCCCCCGGTTTCTGGAGGTGCTGGCCGAGCACCGGGTCCGGGCCACGTTCTTCCTGCTCGGCGTGATGCTGCAGCGCTCGCCCGACCTCGGGCGGGAGATCGTCGCCGCCGGTCACGAGGTGGCGGTGCACGGCTGGCGGCACGACAACATGCTGCGGCGCGGGCCGGTGGCGACCGCACGCGACCTGACCCGCGCCCGCGCGCTGATCACCGCCGTGACCGGCCAGACGCCCCGGTTCCTGCGCCCCCCGTACGGGCTGCTGACCGGTTCCACCCTGCTGGCGGCGCGGCGGTTGGGGCTGGCGCCGGTGCTGTGGAGCTGCTGGGGTCGGGACTGGGCCGCCACGGCCACCGCCGACTCGGTGTACGACACCGTGCGGGCGGACCTCTCCGGCGGGGGCACGATCCTGTTGCATGACTCCTCGTGCACCTCCGCGCCGGGCGCCTGGCGGGCCGCGTTGGGTGCCCTGCCCCGGCTGCTGACCGAGTGCCGCCGCCAGGGCTGGACGGTCGGCCCGGTCGGCGCGCACCGGGACGTGGCCGGCTGACCCACGAGGTGCCGGCCGTACCCGTACCGGTCGTCC
Organism: Micromonospora sp. NPDC006766; assembly: GCF_040636055.1. Taxonomy (NCBI): domain Bacteria; kingdom Bacillati; phylum Actinomycetota; class Actinomycetes; order Micromonosporales; family Micromonosporaceae; genus Micromonospora; species Micromonospora sp. NPDC006766. The sequence goes on from NZ_JBEYIX010000016.1 coordinate 43,690, forward strand.
GCCTAGCCGGTTGCGAGACTGACCGGTCCGTCGGCGGGCGCGGGCCGGGTCGGGCCGGCCGGGGCGGGTTCCGGCACCCGCAGCCCGATCCGGGCACCGCCGCCCGGTTCGCTGTCGACGGTGAGCCGGCCGTGGAGCGTGGCGGCCACCGCGCGGACGATGGCCCACCCGAGACCGGTGCCGGTGGCGGTGGGACGACCGGGTTGCCCGGCGAGGAGATCGGGTACGGCCTCCGGCGGGATGCCCACGCCCGAGTCGATCACCTCGACCGTCCATCCGGTCGTGTCCCGGTGGCCCACCAGCTCGATCCGGTCGCCGGGGCCGGTGAACTTCACCGCATTCTCGATCAGGCAGTCCAGCGCCGCCTCCAGCCGCTCCGGGTTGACCCGGGTGAGCCCGATCGCCGACCGGCAGGACCACTTTCGGTCGGCGGTGGGCGCCCAGCGGCGGGCGATCCGGGCCAGCTCGGTGTCCAGGTCGACCGGGCGGATCGGGTGCTGCTGTTCGAGTTGCATCAGGGTGACCAGTCGGTGCGCGATCCGGGCCACCTTGTCCAGCTCCTCCAACACGACTGCGGTGTCCGCCCGGGTCGACGGGTCGTCGTGGGCGGTGCGCAGCAGCTCGGTGTAGCCGCGGGCGATGGTCAGCGGCGTACGCAACTCATGCGAGGCGAGCCGGACCAGCAGTTCATGCCGATGCGCCCGGTCCCGTTCGGCCTCGCCGATGCGGCGCATCTCGTGCAGCAGCACGTGCCGGCGGTGCACGTGCCAGGCCATCACGCCGAAGACCACCGTCATCAGCGGTTCCTCGCTGGTCTCCTCCCAGCGGATCTCGCCGACGGCCGCGTGGTGGGCCAGGATCACCCCGGTCGTGGTGGTCACCGCCACCAGCGCGGCCACCATCCAGGAGAGCCGCCAGTTGGTGAAGCCGTATACCAGGGCCAGGCTGATCCAGACCAGGTGGAACGGCACCGTCTCCTGCCCGGGCAGGTACCACATCAGCACCGCGTTGAGCGCGGCGAAGGCGATCCAGACGCGGGTCAGCAGCCGGTCATTCGGCGGCGTACGCATAACCCACGCCGCGCACCGTCTCGATCCGGTCCGGCCGGTCCAGCCGGCCACGTAGCCGGCGGACCGACACGTCGACCACGTTGCTGCCCGGGTCGAAGTGCAGGCCCCACACGTCGGCCAGCAGCTCCTCGCGGCTGCACGGGCGGCCGGCCCGACTCATCAGATGCTGCAACAGCAGGAACTCGCGTAGCGGCAGATCAACGCGTACGCCGTCGACGGTGGCCTGGCGCCGGTGCAGGTCCAGCTGCACCGGCCCGATCCGCAGCCACCGGCCCGCGTCCCCGGTGGACGCGCCGCGCATCCGGGCGCGTACCCGGGCCAGCAACTCGGCGACCGCGAACGGTTTGCCGAGGAAGTCCGCCGCGCCCGCCTCCAGCACCGCCACCCGGGTGCTGATCTCCGGTACCGCCGAGAGCACCAGCACGGGCTGGTCGGGCCGTCGCTCCAGCAGCCGGTCCAACACCTGACGGCCGTCCAGGCCGGGCAGCATCAGGTCCAGCACCACCAGGTCGAAGTCGCGGCGCAGCGCCGCGTCCAGGCCGGACGTGCCGGACGACGCCCGCTCGGTCAGCAGGCCACCGCCCTCCAGCGCCCGGGTGACCAACCGTCCGATCCGCTCGTCGTCCTCGATCACCAGTACTCGCCCCACCGTGCCCCCACAGACGTCGGTGACGTTCCATCTATTCATAGAGCATGCTTCATGTTTGTTCGCGCCACCGCTGAACGGCGCACCTTTCTGTCGCGGATCCGACACAGCGGGTTGCCGCCCGGATGACGGTCACATGACGACGCCGTCATGAACGGTCGCGGGCGTGGGGTCACCGCCCATGCTCCTCACACCGGCCCGGCCGCGTACCGGCGCGGCCGTTCTCCGCTGACCGAGGGGGTGAGGGCATGCCGCGCCGTTCCGTCTGGCCGCGCTGGTTCGTGTCCGTCAGTTGCCTGCTACTCGTCGGGTTCGTCGTACCGCCTGGTCCGGCCGCGGCCGCCGCCGAGCCCACCACGGGGGACATCACCCTCAAGGTGGTCAGCGCCCGCACCGTCGGGCCGGCGCCGCAGATCCAGCGGGGCGACCGGGTGACCGACTACCGCTGGATGATCACGGCGGACGACACCGGCGATCCGCACGACGCGCCGGCGCACTGCCTGCCCGCCCGGGCCGGGGTGGCCAGCGCGCCGGACTTCGCTGACCACTGCCGCTGGCCGTCCATCCGCAACACCCCCGGCGCGGTCCCGGTGATCGCCCAGGGTGACCAGGAGACACTCGCCACCGGCAAGGCACTGGGTCACCTGCCGGCCGGCCGCTACCTGATCTCGGTCACCGCCGACGGCTACAAGATCGACGGTGAGCACTTCACGGTCACGCCGGGCCGGACCACCGCGGTGACCGTCGGCATGCAGCCGTACCCGCTGCCGCTCGGCACGGTCCGACTGCGTGTCTTCGAGGACAACGCCCCGGTCGACGGCACGTACGAGGTCGGTGCCGAGCATGGCCTGGCCGGCTTCACCGCCCACCTGTCCGATGTGATGGGGGAGGTGACCGTCGACTACTACGGCAACCCGCTCTGCACCGAGTACGAGCACACCGCGCCGGACGCCACCCATCCGGCCGGAAAGGTCGTATTCGAAGATGGCGCACCGGTCATCGCCGAGGAGTCCACCGGCTGCCGCAGCGACGCCAACGGCGACATCGTCATCCCCAACCTCGGCCCGAACCGGTACGCCGCCACTGTCGTCGCCCCGAGCGGGCAGAACTGGGTGCAGACCACCACGCTGGAGGGCGGCCACGACTGGGACGTCTGGGTGCAGGAGAACGACACCGGCTACGACACCGAGCAGAGCCTCGGCGGCGAGCTGGTGCCGTACGTGGACTTCGGCTTCGTCTCCCCGAAGGCGCTCACCGGCACCGCCACCGGCGCGATCACCGGCACGGTGGTGCAGATCTACACCTACATCGGCGGGCAGGGCGGCGTGACGGTGCCGGAGACCGGGGTGGCCGGCGGGAAGATCGCCGGCCCGGTTCCCCGGCCCTGGGTGGCCCTGTCCGACCTAGGCGACGGCGACCAGATGATCTACCTGGACCGTGGCGCCGCCGACGGCTCGTTCCGCATTCCGCACGTGCCCGACGGCGACTACCAGCTGACCCTCTGGGACGGCCCCCAGGAGATGCTGCTCGACTCGTTCAACGTCACGGTCAGCGGCGGGAAGACCGTCAACGTCGGCACCAAGCCGCTCGCGGGCTGGTTCACCGAGATCACCGGCACGGTCTTCGTCGACACCAACGGCAACGGCCGGCAGGACCCGGGCGAGAAGGGCGTGCCCCGCTTCCCGCTGACGATCAGGGAACGCGACAACTCCTTCATGGACCAGGCCACCAACAGCGTGATCACCGACAGCAACGGCAAGTACTCCATCAAGGAGGTGTACCCGCTGACCAAGTGGCTGGTGCTGGAGGCGTTCCACACCCGCTACAAGACCACCGGCATCACCTACCAGGCGCCGAACGACCCCACCCCGACGACGCTGCTCGGCGAGGCCGTCGACGTGGACGTGCTGCCGATCATCGGGCTGTCGGGCCGGGTGGACTGGGGTGTGCAGCCGTACCGGGGAACGGAGAACGGCGGCATCGCCGGCACCGTCACCTACGACACCACCCGCAACGAGCTGGATCCGGCGTACGCGATCACCGAGCCGTACCAGCCGGGCATCCCCGGTCTCCAGGTGCACCTGCACGCGGTGGTCCGGGACGAGAACGGGGACCCGGTCCGGGACGAGGACGGCTCGCTGAAGAAGGGCCCGGAGCTCAACGACGCGTACACCTCGGAGACCTGGGCGCCCGGACGCGGCTGCACCGCCCGGATGTTCGACGGGCGGCCGCTGACCGACCAGCTCGCGCTGCCGGAGTTCGGCACCGAGGCGGACCAGATGTGCGTCGAGGCACCGATGATGGGCTTCCAGGCCGCACCGACCGACAACGACCCGACCAACTTCGGGCAGACCGTCAACGGCAACTACGGTTTCACCGACTCCAAGCTGAACCTGATCCCGCCGGGCGACCCGGCGAACCCCGGCCCCGACCACGACCTGCCGCTGTACGCGCCGCTGCCGGACGGCGAAACCCAGCCGCTGGTGCCGGACGACTACCTGGTGTCGGTGGAGTTGGGCGAGAACCCGGTCGGCGGCGGGCCGATGTACCTGCCGACCCGGGAGGAGGACGTCAACGTCTTCGACGGCGACGGCTACCTGCCCCAGGAGAACTTCCCGCCCTCACCCGACCAGGCCACCGAGCAGCCGGCGCCGCCCGACCCGCAGCCCAACCCGGGTGAGCCGCCGTCGCAGGGCAACGGCATCACCTCGTCCTGCGCGGGCGCTCTGCACGAGGTGCACGTCACCAACCCCGCCTTCCTCGACGGTGGTGGCAGCCCGTTCGAGGGTCAGCTGCGCCCGCTCTGCGACACCAGGCTGGTCGAGGTCCGGGCCGGGCAGACCAGCGCGCCCGACTTCAGCCTGTTCACCCCGGTGCCGCTGCCCACCCATTTCTGGGGGCTGGTGATCAACGACCTCGGGCTGAGCCACGACAAGCGCAGCGTCAACTACGGCGAGGCCGAGGGCATCCCGAACATCCCCGTCGGCCTGTACGACTGGGCCGGCCGCCTGGTCGAGACCGTCGACACCGACTTCAACGGCATGTACGAGGCGATCGTGCCCTCGACCAGCACGTACAACTGCCCGCTGCCGGCCGGGCCGTGCCCGAACATGTACCGCTTCGTCGGCAACGACCCGGGCCAGCCCGGCCACCTGAACGCCAACTACAACCCCCGGTACCGCACCATCGGCACCAACTTCCAGGCCTGGCCGGGCCTCTACACGGTGACCGACACCGCACCCACCGGGGTCGCGGCCATCGGCATCTCACCCGGCTCCGGGCAACTCGGCCCGGTGAACTGCGACCCGGACGGGGACAACCCGCAGCTGTTCGCGGTCTCCCGGCCGTTCCTGCGCAGCACCGACACCGACCGTCGGGTCACCATCACCGGCACCGGGTTCGGCGCCCGCGGTCCGGGCAGCGCGGTCCGGTTCACCTCGGCCGGCATCAACCCGACGGTGACCGTCAACTCCTGGTCCGACCAGAAGATCGAGGTCACCGTCACCGGTGGCTCGGTCGGCCCGGCGGAGGTGAGCGTCACCGCCGCCAACGGCCGACAGACCATCAACGGCCTCACCTTCCAGATCCTCGGCACCACGACCGGCAGCGGCCTCGGCGGCGCGAACAACCCCCGGCTGTTCCAGGTCAAGCCGCCCGCCTCGGCGGTCCGCGCCGGGGAGACCACCTACGCCAGCGTGCAGGCGGCGCTGGAGGCGGCGGCCACCGCCGGCGGCATCGGGGTCGTCGCGGTCTGGCCGAACACCCCGGGCCCGGACAACCCGGCCGGCGCCTACCTGGAGACCGTGGTCGTGCACTCCTCGGCGCGGCTGCAGGGCGTCGGCCCGGGCGGCCGGTACGCCGACGGGACCGTCGTCGCCGGGTCCATCCTCGACGGCCGGGCGTTCCGCATCGACAACCCGGACGGCACGGCGTGGCTGAACCTGGTCGCGTCCCTGCCGCATGCCGGGCCGGAGGCGGTGCCGGACGGCGCGGTGGTGACCGTGCTGGCCCGCCCCGGGCAGTTCAGCGCGACGAACGGCGTCACCATCGACGGCTTCCGGATCACCGGTGGCAACCAGGCCGACTTCCCCGGCAACCTCAACCCGGTGACCGGCGGGGTGAAAACCCCGTACGGCGCGCCGGGCGCGGTGGTGACCCAGGGTGGCGGCATCTATCTGCACGGCGCGGCCCGCTACACGCGGATCACCGACAACGTCATCGTCGGCAACAGCGGCTCGTACGGCGGCGCGATCCGGATCGGCACGCCCTACCTGAACACCACCAACGATCACGTCACCATCGCCCGCAACCAGATCCGGGACAACGGCGGGACCAACCTGGCCGGCGGCATCGGCATCTTCGCCGGCAGCACCGCGTACTCGGTGGACCACAACGCCATCTGCGGCAACTTCTCCGCCGAGTACGGCGGCGGCATCAGCCACTACGGCCTGTCGTCCAACGGCCAGATCGCGAACAACCGGATCCGGCTCAACCAGTCGTACGACGAGGGCGGCGGCATCATGGTCGCCGGTGAGCTGCCGTCGGACCCGACGAGACTGTCACCCGGCACGGGCACGGTGCAGATCGACGCCAACCTGGTGGAGGCGAACCTGGCCAACGACGACGGCGGCGGCGTCCGGCTGCTCCAGGCCGGCAACGTGCCGATCTCGGTGACCAACAACATGCTGGTCAACAACATCTCCACGCACGAGGGCGGCGGGATCGCGCTCGACGACGCGCCGGACGTGCGGTTCGTCAACAACACCGTCGCCGGCAACATCACCACCGCGACCGCGGCCACCAGCAACGGCCGGGCCGCCCCGGCCGGCCTGTCCACCACGGAAAACAGCAAGCAGCTGCAGGCCACCCTGCGGCCGGGATCGCCCACCTTCAGCGACCCGAAGATGTTCAACAACGTGTTCTGGGACAACCGCGCCGGCGAGTGGACCGGTGAGTACGTCAAGGGCATCGGCGCCACCGGCGCCCCGGCCGGGGACACCGTCCGCCACTGGGACATGGGCTCGGCCGACGGGGTGGGCCCGCTGACCCCGACCAACTCGGTGCTCCAGGACACCACCGGCACCGCGCTCAGCAGCACCAACAAGGTCGGCGTCGACCCCCGGTTCCGCCGCCCGTTCACGGTGTCGGTGCAGATCCTCACCTCGCGTACCTTCCCGTCCTTCCGGCAGGCGGTGATCGTGCTCCAGGAGGTCCCGCTGACCGCGATGGGCGACTGGCACCTGGCCGACGCCGCCTCGTCGGCGCGTGCCCTGGGGGTGCGCTCCCGCACCTACGGCACGGTGACCGTCACCGCCCCGACGGTCGACATCGACGGTCAGGCCCGCAGCATCCTGCGCCCGGACGCCGGTGCCGACGAGCTGTCCGGATCGTCCCTGAGTAACTGGCTCATGCCGATCGTCCGCGGAATCCGCCTGTTCCAGCCATTGAGGAGGAGATCGTGACCGATCCCGTACGGCAGCGGAGCATCAGCCGGCGCGCCCTGCTGGCCGGCGTCACCGGTCTGGGCACCTGGGCGGTCCTGCCCGAGAGCGGCTCCGACGCCCAACCGCGCCGCGCGGCGGCGGTGCTGCCGCGCGCGGTGCCCAACCCGTCGGTGACCCTGCACCTGGCGGCCACCGACGGCTGGGTCTCCATGCCGCAGGGCTCCCCGGCGATCCGCCCGTTCTGGCCCGACCCGCTCGCCCCGCCCAACACCGACCTGTACGTCTTCGGCTTCCGCGACGTCACCGGCCTGTCCGCCACCGAGGTCACCGCCCAGCGCGGCAAGGCGCAGATGACCGCCCCGCTGCTCGGCTTCGACCAGGAGACCGACATCAGGATCAAGCTGACCAACCTCGGCCTGAGCGTGCGCCCCGACCTGGTCGACGGGCACACCGTGCACTGGCACGGTTTCCGTAACGCCATCCCGCTCTTCGACGGCGTGCCGGAGCTGTCCATCTCGGTGCCGATCGGCCGGGAGTTCACCTACTTCTTCCGGCCGCACGACGCCGGCACCTACATGTACCACTGCCACTTCGAAGACGTCGAGCACGTGCAGATGGGCATGACCGGCATCGTCTACGTACGGCCCACGCAGAACGCCGGCACCGTCGACGTCCCGCCCGGGAAGTACGCCTACAACGACGGCGACGGCAGCACCCGGTACGACCGGGAGTTCGCGCTGATGCTCACCGAGGTGTGGGCCGAGGCGCACTACCGCGACGCGCACATCCAGACCACCGACTGGACCGACTACAAGCCGTCCTTCTTCGCCTTCAACGGCCGCTGCTACCCGGACACCCTCGCCCCCAACGGCGACCCGCTCAGCCCCGCCGCCGGGCGGCTGCGCTACCAGCCGATCTCCTCGCTGATCACGGCGAACGCGGGGGAGCGGGTGCTGCTGCGGCTGGCCAACCTCGGCTACTGGAACCACACCCTCACCGTCGACGGCATCGACCTGCAGGTGGTCGGCAAGGACGCCGCGCTGCTGCGCGGCCGGGACGGCAGCGCCGAGTACCAGGTGACCAGCACCGTCGAGATCGGGCCGGGGGAGAGCCGCGACGTCATCTTCACCGCGCCCGACGCCGGCACGTACCTGCTCTACGACCGCGACCTGATGTCCCTGGCCAACGCCGGCGGCGGACGGGGCGGGCAGTTGACCGAGATCCGGATCTCGCCGCCCGGCACGCTCGCGGCGCAGACCCGGGCGAACGCCTGAGATGGGGGTACCGATGCTTCGTCTCGACCACGGTCGGTGGAAGCGGCTGAGCGCGGTGCCGCTCGTCGCGGCCATCGTCGCCGTTCTCCTCGTTCCGGGGCCGCACCGGGTGGCCGCCAGCCCGCCGGCCGGCCTGGAGTGCCTCACGTCCCGCGACAACGCCTTCGACCTCACCGCCACCGGCGGATACGCGGGCATGCCGGACGGCAACACCATCTACATGTGGAGCTACGCGGCCAGCGGCGGCGAGTTCCAACTGCCCGGCCCGACGCTCTGCGTCACCTCCGGGGTGAAGGTCACCGTCGTGCTGCACAACACCCTGCCGGAGCCCACCTCGATCACCTTCCCCGGCCAGGTGGGGGTGCTCGCCGACGGGCGGCCGGCCCAGCCGGAGACCGACAGCGCCGACAACCTCACCTCGCTCACCACCACCGCCGCGGCCGGCAACGGCTCGGTCACCTACACCTTCACCGCCGGCCCGCCCGGCACCTACCTCTACCAGTCCGGCACCGACGTGCAGAAGCAGGTGCAGATGGGCCTCCACGGGGCGCTGGTGGTGCGCCCGGTCGGCCACCCGGACCGGGAGAACAACCGGGCCGACTCGGCGTTCGACCCCGACCACGAGTACCTCTACCTGCTCGGCGAGATCGACCCGGACCTGCACCTGGCCGTCGAGCGCAAGCGGGCGTACGACTTCACGAAGTACAAGGCCCGCTACTTCACCATCAACGGGCGCAGCATGCCGGACACCCTCGCCCCCAACCACGCCGACTGGCTGCCCGACCAGCCGTACGGCGCGTTGATCCACATCCAGCCGTACGACCCGACGAGCAACCCCAAGCCGGCCCTGATCCGCTACCTCAACGCCGGCTCGGTGAGCTACCCGTTCCACCCCCATGGCAGTGACGAGCAGTTGATCGCCCGGGACGGCCGGCCCGCGCAGGGCCCCGGCGGGCAGGACCTCTCGTTCTCCAACTTCCTCATCGACGTCGCGCCCGGGCAGACCGTGGACACGCTGATGGTCTGGAAGGACGCCGAGCACTGGAACCCGAGCACCAACCCGATCCCGGTGCCGCTGCCGTCGTTGCAGGACCAGATCGTCGGCCCCGGGCCGGAGACCTGGTTCGCGGAGAACCCGTACCTCGGCGGTGAGCAGGGCGAACTGCCGCCGGGCGTGGTGCAGAACAACCTGTGCGGCGAGTACTACCACGTCGCGCACAGCCACGCGTTGGAACAGGCCACCAACTACGGGGCGAGCTTCGGCGGAATGATGACGCTGATCCGCATCGACCCGCCCGCCGGGTGCCCGGCATGACACGGCAGGGGAGGGCGACGATGACCTTGACCCGTACGCCTCGGCTGGTCGCCGGGATCGCGGCGGCGCTGCTGGTGCTGGGCTCGGCCCCCGCGAACGCCGCGCCCCAGCACGCCGCGCCCCAGCACGCCGCCGGCCGGGCACCGGCGGTCCTCGCCGGGCCGCCCGGCCCGCCGCAGGGCACGTTGCCGCAGACCGGCTGCCAGCTCACCGCCGGCACGGCGACCTGCGACCTGTGGGCCAAGCCCGGTTCGGTGGTGCTGCCCGGCGCCGCCGCGCCGGTGCCGATCTGGGGCTTCGCCTCGACCGACGCCGCCACGGCCACCCTGCCCGGCCCGGTGCTCGTGGTCGACCAGGGCAACCAGGTGACCATCACCGTGCACAACGGGCTCACCGACAACCTGTCGCTGGCGTTCCCGGCGGTCACCGGGCTCGCCCCGGACCGCACCGGCGCCGCCCCCGGCGGCACCCGCAGCTACACCTTCACCGCCGCCCGCCCGGGCACCTACCTCTACGAGGCCGGTCACACTGCGTACGGGGCGCGGCAGATCGCCATGGGCCTGGTCGGCGCGCTGGTGGTCCGCGCCCCCGCGGTCGGCGGACGGCCCAGCGCGTACGGGGACACCGCCTCGACCTACGACGACGAGGCGGTGCTGGTGCTCACTGAGGTCGACCCGGCGTTCAACGCCGCCCCGCGCACCTACGACATGCGCGCGTACGCCCCGAAGTACCGCCTGATCAACGGCAAGGCGTTCCCGGAGACCGGCGTCGTCGCCACCGACGTCGGCCGCCGGGTGCTGCTGCGCTACGTCGCCGCCGGGCTGCAGCCGCACCCGATGACCCTGCTCGGCTTGGACCAGGCGGTCGTCGGGCAGGACGCCCGCCCGGCCGCGTACCCGGAGGCGGCGGTGACCCTGCCGCTGCAACCTGGGCAGGCGGTCGACGCCGTGGTCGATCTGCCGGCCGGGCCGGACGGGCGACGCTTCGCGCTGTACGAGTCCGGCGGGCAGCTCAACAACGCCGGCCAGCGCTACGGCAGCACGGTCAACGGGGTCAGCCCGCAGCAGGCCTTCGGCGGGATGCTGACCTTCCTGGACACCGACCCGCCGCCGATCAGCGGCGACCATGTCGGCCCGACCTCGGCGAACGTCCGGGTCGCCCCGAACCCGGCCAGCGTGCTGAACATGATCACCGTCACCGCCGACTTCACCGACGCGCGCAACGGCAACTCGGTGGTGGACCGGGCCGAGGCGGTCGTTGACGACCTGCGGATCGCCGAGGGCACCGGCGTACCGTTCACCGCCGCCGGTTTCGGCGCCGGCCCGACTGTTACCGGGGCCACCGCCGTTCTCCCCGGCGACCTGCTCGGCACGCTCAGCCAGGGCAAGCACACCATCTGGGTGCGCGGCCACGACGTCGCCGGCAACTGGGGAGTGGTGGGCAGCACCACGTTGAACCTCGCGGTTACCGGCGCGGTCACCACCGCCGTCAGCCTCAGCCCGAACCCGACCAACGGCACCGCGGACATCGCGATCTCCGCCACCGGCGACGACGGCGGCCTCGGCGGCACGGTCACCGCCGCGGAGTACTTCGTGGACGCCACCGGCCCCAGCGGCACCGGCACCCCGCTAACCCTGGTCAATCCGGGCGGGGCGGTCACCGCCGAAACCGGCGTCATCCCCGCGGTGGTCGCCGCCGCCCTGTCCGAAGGCCGGCACAGCGTACACGTGCACACCCGGGACTCGTTCAACTTCTGGGGCCCGTACGACACCGTCGACCTGGTGGTGGACCGGACCGCGCCGACCCTGCTCTCCGCGGCGGTGCAACCGGCCGCCACCGACGGTCGTACCGGCTCGGCGTCCGACCCGGCCCACCTGCGGATCAACGCGGCGTTCACCGATCCGGTCGGCGGCGGCGTGCACTCGACGATCGCCGAAGTGGAGGGCTTCCTCGACGTCGGCGGAGCGGACGGTGCCGGATTCACCTTCCTGGCCCTGGACGGGTCGTTCAACAGCGCCACCGAGAACACCTACGGGCTGCTGCCGCTGAGCGAGCTGACCGGAGCCGCCGACGGCGTCCACCAGGTGCTGGTGCACGCCCGCGACACGGCCGGGAACTGGGGGCCGCTCGCCGCGGTGACCTTCGTCCTGGACCGGACCGGGCCGGTGATCACCGCCTTCACCGCGACACCGAACCCGACCGCCCGGGCGGCGACGCTCTCCCTGAGCGCCACCGCCACCGACCTCTCGGCGGTCACCGACGCCGAGTGGTACGAGGGCACCGACCCCGGCGTCGGCAACGGCCACCCGATGACGGTCAGCGGCAGCATCGTCTCCGCCACGGTCGCCCTCAACGGGTTCAGCAAGGGCAACCACACGCTGTGGGCCCGGGCCCGGGACGCGCTGGGCCACTGGGGGACGGCCGGCTCGGTGACGGTCACCGTGGACCCGCCCGACGCGATCTTCTCGGACGGGTTCAGCAACGGCACGAGCGCGTGGTCGCAGGTGTTCGGCACGGTGTCGGTCAGCGCCGGCCAACTGGTCGCCGGCACGGTCGGCTACGTCCTGGACGACACGCCGGCCGCCGAGCGCACCATGCACACCAAGGCCGACGTCATCCTCGGCACGTTCAACCCGCAGACCGCCGTGGTCACCGTTCACCAGCTGCGCAACGCCGCCGGCAGCCCCCTCGCCGTCGTGCAGTACCAGCGCAGCAACGGCGTCAACCAGTTCCGGCTCGGGCTGCTCCGGCCGGCGGGGTGGGCGTACACCGCGTGGGCGAACGTGAACGGTGGGACGGTCCGGCTGGACTGGACGTCGGCCACCGCAGGCTCGGCCACCCTCAAGGTCGGCACGGTCACGGTCGGCACCCTGACCGGCGACACCAGCGGCTACACGGTGGAGTCGGCGACGCTGGGCCTGATCGCCCGCACCGCCACCACCACCGGGTCGCTGAGCTTCGACAACTACGCCTCCACCCGCTACACCGCACCCTGAGCCGACCCCTGGGGGCCGGGCCCGCTGCCCGGCCCCCACCCTCCCCGAGGAGTCCTGACGATGGCCGCGATCCCGTTCCGCATCCCGCGTCCCCGCCTTGGCCGGCTGCTGCTCCCACTGCTCGTGCTGGCGCTGGTCGCGGTGTCGATCGTCCGCTTCGGCGGGTACGCCGACGCCCGGCAGGGCTACGCCGTCCCGCAGGACGGGCAGTTGGAGAGCGCCCTGGGAGTCCGCTTCACCCAGGCCGCAGTGGTCGGCGACGGCGGCCTGGTGGAGCTGCGCTACGTGGTGCTGGACACCCAGAAGGCATCGGCGTTCCAGAACGACACCAAGCACCCGCCGCGGCTGCGCAACGAACGCTCCGGCAAGCTGGCCTGGCGGGCGGCCCTGATGAAGCAGGGCCACGAGCTGCGCCCCGGCCAGAGCTATTACCTGCTTTATCTGAACAACGACAACGCCGTCAAGCGCGGCGACAAGATTGAGATCACCTCGGGGCAGCGCCGGCTGGCCCACGTCCCGGTGCGGTGAATTTCGTGCTTCGCCGACTGGGCCGCCTGTTCGCAGTCCTCTCCCTGGCGGGCCTGACCGTGCTGGTCGGGCCCGCGCCGGCGCAGGCCCACGCGTACCTGGTCCGCAGCGCGCCCGCGGACGGCGCGGTGCTCGACCGGGCGCCCGAGACGCTAACCCTGGCCTTCACCGAGCAGGTGGAGCTCTCCGCCGCCCGGATCAGCCTGTTGGACGGCGACGGCCGGCAATGGTCGGTGACCGGGCTGGCGCTGCGCGGCGAGGACGGGGAACCCGCCACGGACGCCGGCACCGAGGAGCCGGTCACCCTGGTCGCCGGCCTGCCCCCGCTGCCGCCGAACACCTACCACGTCGCCTGGCGCACCCTTTCCTCCGACGACCTGCACATCACCAGCGGCACCCTGGTCTTCGGCGTAGGCCGGCAGGTCACCGCCGCAGGCGTCGCCCGCCCGGCCAGCCCCGGCCCCCGGGAGACCGTCGCCCGGGCACTCGGCCTGGCCGGCCTGGCCGTCCTCATCGGCGGCGCCGCCCTGGCCGCGCTGCACGCCCGTCGTCGTGGGCGGGCCGGATCCAGCGCGGATCTCGCCCTGCGTCGCCGGTTGCTCGTGGTCGCCGGGTACGCGGGGGTGGTGGCGTTGCTCGCCGCGCCCCTGCAACTGGCCATCCAGCTCGCCGCGGCGGGCGGCGGGCGGTGGCGACTCCTGGCCGACCAGCTCACCAGTGGCCGCTGGCTGCTGCGCGAGGCCGGCACCGCGCTGCTGCTCGCGGCAGTGGTGACCGCTGCCCGTCGGCTCGGGCCGGGCCGACCGGGTGCCGAGGCTGGCCGGTCCGCCGCCCCCGCCGGTTCGGGCGTCGGCGTCGGCCGGTCCGCCGCCACCCGGTCGGGCACCGCCGGCCGCCCTGTTTTCCGCGCCGTCCCCGGCACACTGGTCGTCGGGCTGCTCGGGGCGCTCGCCGCCGCCACGGGCACCGCGCTGCTCGGTCACTCGATGGGCGGGCCGGTGCGTACCGCCCTGGTCGGCGGTGTCCACGTGCTGGCCGCCGGCGGCTGGGCCGGCGCGGTTCTGGCCGCAGTGCTCGCGCTGCTGCCGTCGGCCCGCCGGGTGGCCGACCGGGCCGCCCAGCTACGCGCGCTGCTGCACGCGTTCGCGCCGCTCGCCGCGGGCTGCCTCACCGTGCTGCTGCTCAGCGGGCTGCTGCTCACCGGCCCTCAGGTGGCCACCGTCGACGCCCTACTCGGCTCCCCGTACGGGCTGCTGCTGCTCGCCAAACTCGGCACGGTCGGGGTGGCGGGACTGTTGGGCCTGCGAACCGCACGTCGCCTGCGCCGGTCCGACCTGCCCCGGCGGGGCCTGCTCGCCGAGGCGGGGCTGCTCGTGGCCGTCCTCGGGCTGGCGGGGGCGCTGGCCGCCGCCGGACCCGGCCGGGGTCCCGCCTTCCCGACGGCCGACGCCCCGCGCGCCGTGCCCCAGGTCAGCGGGCAGGTCGCGGACCTGGTCGACACGGTCGCCGTACGCCCCAACCGGCCGGGCCGCAACATGGTCACCGTCGGCGTCGAGGACACCCGCCGCCCGGCCCCTGGACCGGTGACCGGAGTGTCGCTGCTGCTCACCGGCCCGAACGGGGAACGGGCGGTGCATCCGGTCACCCGGACCGACGACGGCTGGGTGGTGGCGGTGGACGACATCCGTAGCCCGGGCCGGTGGCAGGTCGGGGTGACCGTGCTCCGCGACGGACTACCGCCGGTGACCGACGCCCACCTGTGGCTGGTACCGGCCGGCGACGCCGCCGCCACCCCGGCACGAGTCTCCGCGGCCCCGCTGCGGCCGCTGCTGGACCGGTCCGCGCTGCTGGGCACGCTGGTCGCGGCGGTCGTGGCGGCCATAGCCGGCTGGCGGGGGTGGCGCCGGCATCGGCCCGGCAGCTCAGGCCCGGAGCAAGCCGGCAGGCGCCGCAGTCAGTGACGCTCGCCGGCGGGAGCCGCGCAGCTGTCCCGGACCACGAGCTCGGTCGCCAGCTCGACCCGGGGCGACTCGATCTCCTCGCCCTGACTCAGCCGCAGCACGGTGCGCGCGGCGAGCCGCCCCATCTCGGCCAGGGGCTGTCGCACCGTGGTCAGCGGCGGCGACGCCCACCGCGCCTCCGGTAGGTCGTCGAAGCCCACCACGCTCACGTCGTCGGCGACCCGCAACCCGCGCCGGCGGACCGCCTCGTAGACCCCGAAGGCCATCTGGTCGCTGGCCGCGAAGATCGCGGTCGGCGGGTCGTCGAGGTCGAGCAGGGCGGCGCCGGCCGCGAAGCCCGAGGAGTGGTAGAAGTCGCCCGGCTGCACCAGCCGCTCGTCCAGTGCCACGCCGGCCGCCTCAAGGGCCGCCCGGTAGCCGTCCAGCCGCGCCCGGCTGCACAGCAGGTGCGTGGGCCCGGTCACGAAGCCGATCCGGCGGTGCCCGAGCCCGATCAGGTGCTCGGTGGCGGCGAGCCCGCCGGCCCAGTTGGTCGCGCCGACGCTCGGCACGTCCGTTGCCGGCACCCCGGCTGCCGGGTCGACCAGCACGACGGGCACGTCGAGGCGGCGCAACTGGGCGTGCACCGGGGGACTCAGGTGGGAGGTCACGACGATGACCCCGTCGGAGGCGCGCGCCCGCAGGTTCTGCAACCACTGCCGGGTGGAGGTGGACTGACGGTGGATCGCGGAGACGACGGTGCCGACCCCGGCGGCGTGACTGACGTCCTCCACGCCTCGGATGATCTCCACGGCCCATGGGCTGTCCAGGTCGTTGAAGACCAGGTCGACCAGGTTGGCCCGGCGCGTCGCACGGCTGCCGCGGCGACGGTACCCGTGGTGGCGCAGCAACTCCTCGACCCGCTCGCGGGTGCCCGGGGCGACGTCCGACCGTCCGTTGAGCACCCGGGAGACGGTGGGCACCGAGACGCCGGCCTCCTGGGCGATCGCGGTGATGGTCACCCTGCGCTCGTCGTCCGCGCCCACTCTTGTCTCCCCACCGGCCGGCACACCGACCGAAACCCTGCCGCCGACGCGGCGGCACCGCCCTGCCCAGCCCGCCGACCATCTTGCCGCAGCACGACGGGTTGACGACAACTCGGGGTCGTTCTAGCGTTCCCCGAGTTCCGGAAGTCTGCCGGAAATTTCGCCCATGCCGCGACCCGGCACCCTGAGGAGTCTGAGTGCACACCGATCTGCCTGAGGCGGAGCTGCGCGCCTACCGCAGCGACCTGCGCGAGCCGGACGACTTCGACGGGTTCTGGGCCGACACCATCGGCCAGGCCCGCGCGGCCGGCGGATCCGTCGAGGTGACCCCGCTGAGCACCCCGCTGACCACCGTCGACATCTGCGACGTCACCTTCCCCGGGTTCGCCGGGCAGCCGATCAAGGCGTGGTTGCGGGTCCCGCGCGGCGCCGACCGGCCACTGCCCACCGTGGTCCAGTACGTCGGCTACGGCGGCGGCCGAGGCCACCCGCTGGAGAACCTGCTGTGGGCCTCGGCGGGCTTCGCGCACCTGCAGATGGACACCCGCGGTCAGGGTTCCGGCTGGAGCCGGGGCGCCACCCCCGACCCGGCCGCAGCCGGCCCGCAGGCGCCGGGCGTGGCGACCCGGGGCATCGAGGACCCGCACGGCTACTACTATCGGCGGCTCTTCACCGACGGGGTCCGGGCCGTGGACGCCGCGCGGGGCCTGCCGATGGTGGACGCGGCGCGGGTGGCGGTGCTGGGGCACAGCCAGGGCGGGGGCACCGCGCTGGCCGTCGCCGCCCTGGTGGCCGACCTAGCGGCCGTCGTGGCGTACGTGCCGTTCCTCTGCGACATCCCACGGGCGATCGTGGTCACCGACGCCCATCCCTACCGGGAGATCCGGGACTACCTCGCCGTGCACCGTGATCGAGAGGCGCAGGTGCTGCGCACCCTCGGCTACGTCGACGGGGTCGCCTTCGCCCGGCGGGCCACCATCCCGGCCCGCTTCTCCGTCGCGCTGATGGACGAGATCGTGCCGCCCTCGACGGTCTACGCCGCCGTCAACGCGTACGCGGGAGCGAAGGAACTGGGGGTGTGGCGGTACAACGGCCACGAGGCGGGCGGCATCGACGACGACACGGCGGCGCTGACCTTCCTCCGGCAGACGCTCGGCGCCTGACCGTGGCCGATCGCGGCCGTCGCGTTGTCGGCCCGACAGCCCGCCGACTCTGGTAAACACGGCAGGGTGGGAGCCCGGGCCGGCAGGAAAGCGGCAGCCTGCGCGGCGGCGCTGGCCGTCGCGTCCGTGGCACTCACCGCCGGGTGCCAGCGGCCCGCGCCGAGCCCGCCACCCCCGCCGTCGCCGTCACCCTCCGCGCAACCGTCGCCGTCGGCCCCGCCGACCGGACCCCGCGCGCCCGCCGACTTCGTCAACATCACCGACGTCGATCCCAGCATCCGCACCGACATCCGGTACGCCACCGCGCACAACTTCGTCGGCCGGCCGATCACCGGCTACCCGGAACCGCTCTGCCTGCTCACCCGCAAGGCGGCCGACGCGCTGCACCGGGTGCAGACCGCCGCCCTGGCCCAGGGCCGCAGCCTGAAGGTGTACGACTGCTACCGCCCCCAGCGGGCGGTGAACGAGTTCGTCGCCTGGGCCAAGCTCCCCGGCGAGCAGCAGATGAAGGGTGAGTTCTATCCCGACCTGCCCAAGGACCGGCTCTTCGCCGACGGCTACATCGGCGCCCCGACCGCGCACAGCCGGGGCAGCACCCTCGACCTCACCCTGGTCCCGGTGCCCACCCCTGAGCAGCCCGCGTACGTGCCGGGACAGCCGCTGGTCGCCTGCACCGCGCCCGTCGGGCACCGCTTCCCGGACAACTCGATCGACATGGGCACCGGCTTCGACTGCTTCGACCCGCGCGCCCACACCGCCGCCTCGGCGGTCACCGGGGCGGCCCGAACCAACCGGGACCTGCTGAAAAGCTTGATGGCCGCGCAGGGGTTCGAAAACTACCCCGAGGAATGGTGGCACTTCCGCTACACCGCCGAGCCGTACCCGGACACGTACTTCGACTTCCCGGTGGCCCGGTCCTCGCTGCGCTGACCGCCGCCCCGGCCGCTCATGATCCGGTCCGACCTGGATCGACTACGCTGCGCCCAATGGAGACCGAACGGATCGGCCCGCCCCTGCTGGCCGGCGAGCGGGAGACGCTGCGTGCGTTCCTCGACTACCACCGGGCCACCCTGGCGATGAAGTGCGCGGGCCTCACCGACGAGCAGTTGCGCGAGCAGTCCTCGCCGCCGTCGACGCTGTCTCTTCTCGGCCTCGTCCGGCACATGGCAGAGGTGGAACGGACCTGGTTCCGCCGGGTCATCAACGCCGAGGAGATCCCGCTGGTCTGGTCGGAAACCGGCGACTTCCAGCAGGCGTACGACGCGAGCACTGCCAGCCGGTCGGAGGCGTTCGAGGCGTGGCAACGGGAGGTGGAGCACGCCCGCCGCATCGAGCGGGAGGCCGAGTCGCTAAACGTGACCGGCCACCAGGCCCGGTGGGGCGAGGACGTGTCGCTGCGCCTGGTGATGCTGCACATGATGCACGAGTACGCCCGGCACAACGGCCACGCCGACTTCCTCCGCGAAGCCATCGACGGCACCGTCGGCGCCTGACCCACGCCTATCCAGGCAGCCCTTGCCCGGTCCGCCCGCGTCGCCGCAACGTCGGACCGTCAGTGGATCACCATGGACGTCGCCCGGAATGCCAGTGGCGGCCGCCCCAGGATCCAGGACGGCCGCCAATGGGTTTGTGCGGGTCAGGCGGTCACTTCATCTTCAGCTTGATGAGCTGCGCCTCGTCCGCGCTCGGGTTGTCGTGGCTGACGATCATCAGCCCGAGCGGCGGGGTCTTGGCGAACTCGGCCGCGTTGACCGAGACGGTCTCGGTCGCCGAGGCGCCCGGAGCCACCTCGTTGAACATGCCGGTGCTGACCGCCGGCGCGAACGCGTTGAACGACGCCACGCCGTTCACCACGTCCACGGTTTCGTCGGTCACGCCGAAGGCGACCGCGTGGTACCTCAGCCGAGGGTTGCTCGCCGACAGGCACGGCGACGAGGCGTCACACAGCTGCGAGATGTCCACCGGCAGCACAATGGTGCTGCTGTCGGTCGGCGCATCGGCCAGGTACTCGATCGAGCCGTCGCCGGTCTTCAGGTTGAACACCGCCACGGCCATCAGCCCGTTGAAGGAACCCGACGTCAACGCGCCATAGTCCGAGCCGACCACGGCGTAGTCGTCCACGCCGTCGCCGTTGACGTCCACCAGGATGTCGAACTCGTTGGCCGCCGCGTTGGACCAGCGGTGGTGGGTGCTGATCGCGAACGCCAGCCCACCCGGGAAGGCCTGCACGCCGACGGCGTGGACGTCGTTCGAGCCGAGGCCCTTGGTCTTACCGTCGGTCAGCCCCCAGGCGTACCAGTCGGCGGCGCCCGTGGTGGCGCCCTTCTTGTTCGTCACCGTCGCGACCGCCGAGCCGTTCTTGGTCAGCTTGCTCTCGTCGATCTTCGTCTCGATGTGCGACACCGCCTGCGGCACCAAGTAGTACGGCACGCGCAGCGCCACCCCGGTGTTCCCGCCGCTGGTCGGGGTGAACTGCACCAGGCCGGCGACGTCGCGGAACTTGGACGAGTCACCTGCGGTGGCCGACGGTACGGACAGTTGGACCTTGACCTCCGCATCGCCGCGCGCCGGTACCGTCACCTTGGTCTTGTTGAGCGAGACCGAGTGCGGCTGGCCGGCCCCCCGGGTCGTGGCCACGTCGAACGAGACGGCCGCGCCACCGAAGTTGTGCAGCTTGACGGTCTTCGTGGTCTTGTAGTCCTTGTCCAGTTCGGCGAAGCCGTAGTTGAGCGTCGCGGTGCCCTTGTCACCGAGCGCGACGACCTGGGTCTGGGTCGCCCCCACCGCCTGGACCAGGCCGGCGCCGGCGATCCTGGTGCTGTAGTTGCTGACCTGGCCGGGGTCGGCCGTGTTGACGATCGCGGCCTTCCAGTTCTCCACCTTCTTCCAGGTCGGGTGCGCCTGGCGGACCAGGGCGGCCATGCCCGCGGTGTGCGGCGAAGCCATCGACGTGCCCGACAGCACCGAGAAGCCGTTGCCCGACCCGTTGGCGGCCGAGAAGATGCCGACGCCCGGCGCGGTGACGTCCGGCTTGAGCCAGCTGTCACCGGTACGCGCGCCACCCGAGCTGAAGCTCGCCGGGGCGAGGTAGCTCGGGTTCGGAATGGCGAACGCCGACAACGCCAGCGAGCCGCCGTCCGCGGCCAGCAGTGCCGTGCCGTCACTCGCCCGTACCCCGAAGAACGGGATTGTGACCTGGTACTTGTCGCCGTTGTCCGGGTTCTCGGTGATCGGGCCCTCGTACGCCGGCAGGTTGTTGTCGGTGTTCACCATGATCACCGCCGCGGCCCCGGCCTGCTGGCCGAAGATGGCCCGCGCAACCCGCGCACAGGTACCGCGCTTGACCACGACGATCTTGCCGGTCACGCCGGCGTTGACATACTCCTGCGGGTCGCAGCCCAGCGAGATGGCCGAGCCGGTCTTGAGCACCTTCACCGGGAGCGTGGTGCCGTCGGTGAACACGGCACCGTTGGCGTCGATGGCGTCCACTGTGGTTCCGGTGCTCAACGCCAGGTGGGCACCCGGATTGCTCGCGGTCGAGTCGTTGGCCGCGACGCTGATGACGCCGGTGCCGCTGCCGGGCGAGCCGGTGATGTACGGGTTGGGCCCGCTGTTGCCGGCGGACGTCACGACGATGACGCCGGCCTTGGCGGCGTTGGAGGCGGCCACCGCGCTCGGGTCCTTGGCGCTGCCGAACGGCGAACCGAGCGACATGTTGATGACGTCCATGCCGTTGTTGACGGCCCACTCGATGGCGTCGACGGTCATGTCCGTCGAACCCTGGCAGCCGAACACCCGCACGGCGTAGAGGTCGGCCTTGGGCGCGACGCCCGGACCGACCAGCCACGAGTGACCGCTGACCGTCGTCTGGTTGTACGGGCCGGTGTAGGTGGTGCCGTCGGCGAGCACGCCGAAGCCGACCGCCGAGCCGGCGACGTGCGTACCGTGCCCGTTGCAGTCCAACGGGTTCGGGTCCGGGTGCGGCACCGGCTGGTACGACGGGCTGTCCGGGTTGGCGTTGTAGCTGTCGCCGACCAGGTCGATGCCGCCCTTGACCTTCGGCGCGTTGGGCCCGAAGTAGGCCGGGTTGGCCGGCTGGGTCTCGGCGGCGTGCGCCGCGTCGTAGGCCGCCACGGTGCCGGCCCCGCCGAAGTCGGCGTGGGTCCAGTCGATGCCGGTGTCGATGACCGCGACCTTGATGCCCTCGCCGTGGAGGCCGTTGAGGCCGCTCCACACCGCGGGCGCGCCGATCAGCGGTACGCCGCGGACGTTGTCCGGCTCCATGAGCTGGACACGGTGCAGCCCGACCACGTTCGGCAGGTCCATGAGCGCGGTGGCGTTGCGCGCCGGGATCCGCACCTTGATGCCGTTGTACGCGGACTGGTAGTTGCCGACGACGTTGCCGCCCAACTCCCGCACCCGCTTCTCGACCGGCACCTGCGCGGCGCGCAGTTGGCTGCGGCGGGACTGCTTCTCGCTGCTGGTCAGCGGCGTCGCGGCGTCGGCGTCGGCCACAGTGACCGGATCGCCGGACAGCTCGACCATGACCGTGGTCAGCGCGTTGCTGAGCCCCAGGGGCAGGTGGGTGACGACGGAGCCTGCGGGAGCCGGGGTGAAACGGGGGGTTGGGGCCGCGACGGCCGGGGTGGTGGCACCGCCGAGAGCGGCGAGGCTGGTGGCAAGCACCCCGACGCCGGCAAGCCGGGCGGCTCGCCGCCGGCGGCCCGTGAAGGGCAGCAGTCTCCAGGGACGCATGTCTACTCCACTTCTACGCTTGCATGGTTGCGAAGCGTTCAGGTGACGTTTACACCGCCGGGTGTCGATCAACAACCGACGTTCGGAGGGATGACATCCCGGCCGATTTGTTGTAGCGACAGTCCCCAATGTCGGGGGCGTGCAGCAAGACGGCTCAGGCACCCCCTTGCCCTCGGCGAGGTCGGCTCAGGACGGACCGGAAAGCCAGCCTCGTCCCTGGACCGCGCCGACGAGTTCACACCTGATGGCGCAGCGGCAGCCAGGCCAGCACGTCCTGGATCTTCGTGTCCCAGTACGCCCAGTCGTGGTCGCCGGGGGAGAAGTCCACGGTGACCGGTAGCCCGCGATGTCGGGCGGTGTCGACGAAGCGGACACTGTCCTCGTACAGGAAGTCCTCGGTGCCGCAGGCGACGTAGAACGCGGGCAGGTCGTCACCGGCGCGTTCCAGCAGCGCCACCGTGTCGTCGTCGGTGCCCGTCACCTCCCGGTCGCCCCAGACGGTGTGCCACACGGCGGGGTTCAGCGGGCTGGTCGGATGGTCCCGCCGCCGGGCGACGTCCAATGCGCCGGAGAGGCTGGCCGCCGCCGCGAACCGGCCCGGGGCCCGCAGCGCCCACTTCATCGCCCCGTAGCCGCCCATCGACAGGCCGGCGACGAAGGTGTCCTCCCGCCGATCGGAAAGGCGGAAGTACGAGCGGCAGACCTCGGGCAGCTCTTCGCTGAGGAAGGTCCAGTAGCGGTTGCCGTGCGTCTCGTCGGCGTAGAAACTCCGGGCGACCATCGGCATCACCACCGCCAGACCGAGCGGCGCGACGTACCGTTCGATGGAGGTACGCCGCGTCCAGATGGTGTCGTCGTCGCTCAGGCCGTGCAGCAGGTAGAGCACCGGCGGGTCGCCGTGGGCGGCGCCGCCGGCCATGCCGATCCCGGCCGAGGCCCGTTCCGGCAGCAGCACGGTCATCGAGGTGCCCATGCCGAGGGCCTCGGAGAAGAAGTCACAGCGGATCCGCGCCATGGGCCCGGATCGTACGCCCCCTCACAGTCCCCGGCACCTGCCGCGAACAGCCCCGGCCGTCGACCAGCGATGTCTCCCCGATAGCGGTCGAGTTGACCGTTCCTATTGCCGTGGGGCTTCCCAGAGGGTCAGGATGATCAGCACGCCGGAAACCTCTGCGTAACCTGCGTGCTGCTGGTCTCTGTCACGAGGAAGTGAGAGTCAGTCATGAGCGACGTGTCGAGTGCCCTGGGTGTGCGCCTCTACCCGGACCTGGTCGAGCGGGGCGGTCTGGCTCCCGCGCTCGTCGAGACGGCTGCCCGGTACCAGCTCGACCTCGGCCAGGTGACCGCCCCCGATAACGGGCGCGCCCGGTTCACCTGCGCCGAGCTGGGTTCCGAGCGAGGTGTCGTCTGCGTCGGGCTCGGTTCCCAGGCCCGCTACTTCATGATCGACCTGCGGGTGTCCGGCGAGGTCCAGGCCCGCGGCGACGTCACCGACCTGCTCCAGGTGGCGCAGGTGGCCGCCGCGTGGCGGGCCGGGGCCACCCTCGCCGACCTCACCGCCCAGTTCCCGTTCATGGAGGAGATGAAGCGCCGCCCGGTCGCCCACGCCTAACCGCCCGGCTGTCACCACCGCGTCACCGCCTTCCTGCGGAACGCCGATCAACCGATCGGTCTGGCGCTGCCGGTCACCCGCACGCGGTCGTCGTCGCCGGCCACGTCGACGAGCAGGCGGCTGGGGCTGCCCATGTCCACGCCCTGCAGCAGCGTGATCCGCGCCGGAAGGTCCACGAGCTGAAGGGCCCGTAGGTAGCCCCCGAAGGCGGCCGCGGCCGCGCCGGTGGCGGAGTCCTCCACGACACCGCCGGGCGGAAATGGGTTACGGCTGGAGAACAACAGCGGCGTGTACGCGTGTACGAGTTGGAGCGCGCCGGCACCGCCGAAGCAGCTCTGCTCCTCGAACCGGAGAGTTGGGGCCTCTCGGCGTCGAAGAACTCACCATTGTCGCCGGGGTCGACCTCGATCTGCCGGCGGGAACGCTCACCTGGGCGGTGCTACCCGTCGCCACCGGGTACGCCGAGCTGCGGGAAGGCGCGCTCGTCGCCGTGCCCGGCCCGCTCCCAGCCGCGCCGACGGTGCATCTCGCCACGCATCCCGATCGCACCCCTCAGCGCCGGCGCCACAGTGGTCCTCGACGAGCTTCGCGCGCTGTGGAGCCCGGCGTCACTGGCTCGCAGGTGCTGACACCGGCGTACGAATATCCATTGCGGTCGGCCCGCCGGCCCGCCTACCGTGGGCAGGCAAACGTCAGCCGGTTCCACCCATCCGGGGAGCACACCGTGTCGCAGCAGAACCGCACCCAGGCCGAGCGGCCCACGCCGCGCGGCAGTGCCCTGCTGGCCGAACCCGGCGTGGGCTCCTGCCGACGGCAGCGGTGGCAACCAGGGTGGTGGCGCGACTAGCGCCGGCGCGACACACGCGCAGCCGCCCGCCCCGCGACCTGGGACCGGGCGGCTTTTTCGTCACCCGCTCCAAGGGGCGTACAGCTCAATGTGGACGGCGACCACCGTCCGCGCGGGCCGTTGGAGCAACTGGCAGCTCACCCGGTTCTCACCCGGGAGGCTACGGGTTCGAATCCCGTACGGCCTACGCCGGTCCCACCTCCGGGACCAGCCTTGCGGTTGTAGCGCAGTCAGGCAGCGCGTCACCTCGCCACGGTGAAGATCGCCGGTTCGAATCCGGCCAGCCGCTCGAACATTCCTCAGACCAAGGAGACGACGATGGGCTACACCCCGCTGGCCGGTACCCGGGCACCGGTCCGGGTCTGGACCGACCCGTACGCCATCGAGGCGCAGGCGGCCAAGCAGCTGCGCAACATCGGCGCCCTGCCCTGGGTACAGGGGGTAGCCGTCATGCCGGACGTGCACTTCGGCAAGGGTGCCACCGTCGGCTCGGTCATCGCGATGCGGCAGGCCGTCTCGCCGGCAGCGGTCGGCGTGGACATCGGCTGCGGCATGTCGGCGGTGCGTACCTCGCTCACCGCGGCCGATCTCCCCGACGACCTCGCGCCGCTGCGTACGGCGATCGAGGCGGCCATCCCGGTCGGCTTCGCCATGCGTGACAACGCGGTCGACCCGCGCCGGGTTCGCGGCCTGGAGCAGCGCGGCTGGGGCGACTTCTGGCGGCGCTTCGGCACCCTTGACCGGAAGGTGGCGCAGCTGGAGACCCGGGCCCAGCGCCAGCTGGGCACCCTCGGCGGCGGCAACCATTTCATCGAGGTGTGCCTGGAGCAGGGTGGCCCGGACGACGGCCGGGTCTGGCTGATGCTGCACTCCGGGTCCCGCAACATCGGCAAGGAACTGGCCGAGCGGCACATGGCGGTGGCCCGGGGGCTGCCGCACAACGTCGACCTGCCCGACCGGGACCTCGCGGTGTTCCTCGCCGGCACCCCGGAGATGGACGCCTACCGTCGGGATCTCTGGTGGGCGCAGGAGTACGCGCACCGCAACCGGGCCGTCATGCTCGCCCTGCTCTGCGGGGTGGTCCGCGACGAGTTCCCGCACGTAATTTTTGACGAGCCCATCTCATGCCACCACAACTATGTCGCGGAGGAGACGTACGACGGGGTGGACGTGCTGGTGACCCGCAAGGGCGCCATCCGGGCCGGCAAGGGCGACCTGGGCATCATCCCCGGATCGATGGGCACCGGCTCGTACATCGTACGCGGCAAGGGCAACCCGGACGCGTACTGCTCGGCGTCCCACGGCGCGGGGCGGCGGATGTCGCGCGGGCAGGCGAAGCGGACCTACAGCACCGCGGACCTGGCCGCGCAGACGGCCGGCGTGGAGTGCCGCAAGGACGCCGGGGTGGTCGACGAGATCCCCGGCGCGTACAAGGACATCACGCAGGTGATGGCGCAGCAGGAGGACCTGGTCGAGGTGGTCGCCCACCTCAAGCAGGTGGTCTGCGTGAAGGGTTGAACCGGCCGGCGCCCCACGGGGGTGGGCGCCGGCCACCCGCCCCGGTGGCGCAGCGGAGAGCGCGCCGGTCTACGAAACCGGAGAGCCCAGGTTCGAATCCTGGTCGGGGCACGGTCCGCCGCTCGGCGGACACCATGCGAGCTGGTGCAACTGGCAGCACATCCGTCTCTGGAACGGAAGGTTGGAGGTTCGAGTCCTCCGCTCGCAGCGACCGCCCTCGTGGCCAATCGGCGGGAGGCAGGTGCCGCTCAATGTGCGTCCGAACGAGCGGACTACGCGCGTGTTTGAGAAGTTGGGCAGTCGTAGATGCCTTGGGAGACCGGTTGCCAGGCGCCGTGGTCCTCGCGCGCGCTCAGCCGGTCCGCCTCACGGGCGGCGCGCATCAACTGTTCGGTCGTGCAGGGACGGCGGCCAGGAGCACCGCGCTGACGTGGTGACAGAACATAGGACCGTGGTCTAGGGGCCGCAGTGGCTCGCCCGCGAGCGCGGCCAGGTCCTCCTTGCTCCAGCCCAACGGCCCGGCTACCGCCTGCAACTGCGACAGGTGGTGCCATGCCCCGCCCAGCATGCCCCTGATGGTGCTCATCGACAGCCCGACGAACGGGAACTCCCGCCACCCGAAGCCGCGATTGCGCATGAGGCCGTGCAGGACGGCTGGGAACGGGTCCGGGTCCGCCGGATCGCGGGCCGGCCGAGGCTCGGGTGCCGTGCCCTCATCCGGCATGGCGAGCAGGAACTCACGCAGGGCCGCCAGCTGCGGATGGTTGCAGTACGTCACGCGGTAGACAAATGCGCGCATGACCTCCCTGTCGCGGTCCGGCGGTAGCAGGTGACCCGGCACCGGATGGCCCGCGAGCACGAGCACGTCGGCCACGGGCAGGCCGAGCTCGGCGGCGATCGCCTCCAGCTGCGGCGTGTCGTAACCCCGGCCGTTGTCCAGCAGATCGCGCAGAACCTCGGTCCGCGTCATGGCGATCACCGTACGGCACCTGGCGACAGGCCGATCCGTACGTTAGCTACGGGTCCTGGGCGGTCGTCGGCGACCGACCCCGCCCATCAAATCAACGGCTGCAAGGCGTTGATCTGCATGCCCGACTGCCGTGAGCAGGCCCTGAGCGACGGTGGCCGACAGCATTGCGGGATCCGGCAGACCGGGCAACGATCGGCCTAATCGGCTCGGTGGTAGCGCGAACGACCAGCGTCTTCAGGGTGAGCCGGTTGCGAATCTGGGCCAAAGTGGGCCGGAGTTGGGCCAGAGTGAGGAACGGCGCGGTCATCGGGTCAGGCCGACCAGGGCCGCCAGTCGCGCCACGCCGGCCGCTGCCGGGCCGCTCCGGGCTACCTCGGCGATCACCGTACGCGCCGCCGGCCGCATCCGGACCTCGGCGGGTGCGAGTCGGTCGGCCTCGGCGAGGGCGCGGCCCGCCCGCAGCAGGTCGCCGATCTGGAGGTACGCCCGCGCGGCATCGATCAGGTGCGCGGCTCGGTGCTCGACCGGGAGCCGTGCCCACCCGTGCGCCCTGACGGCCTCCTCGTGCCGGGCGACCGCCTCGCCGCCGTCGCCCAGCTCGACCGCCGCTGCCACCCGCGCCACCCCCACACTCACCGGCCCGAACCCGGTGCGATCAGGGTCCTGGCCGCCGTTGACCCGCTCAGCGACCTCGGCGGCCTGACCAATCAGCTCCACCACGCCACGCTCGTCGCCGCAGGTGGCGGCGGCAAGTGCCGCCTCGACCCACAGCGTCCCGCACAACGCCACCTCGGCCGGCGAGGCGTCACGCGGCACCATCGGGGCGAGCCGGTGCGCGGCAGCGATCGTCACCGCCATCGCCAGCCGGCCCTGCCCCGCCCCGCGCAACGCCTGTCCGAGCGGCACCGCCGCACCCGCCGCCCACACCGGATCACCGGCGGCCACCGTCATCGCCCGATCGGCTGCCAGCCACGCAACGTCCGCCTCACCCAGCTTCACCAGCACCGCCGCCATGACCTGGTACACCCGCACCAGCAGGCCCGCCACATCGCCCCCACCGCCGGCGGCGTGCGCGCATCGGGCGTCGCCGAGCAGGTCAGGCACCAGCCGCACCAACTGCGGATAGTGCGCATGTTGGTACGTCAACCACGCGTGCTCCACCCGCCGACCCAACTCACCCACCGACATCACAGGCCGGCCGCCTACCATCGCCGCAGGAATGTCGTAGCAGGCGAGCGCCGTTCGCACTTCGTCCACACCCTCGCCGCCGGCCATCGTCCCCGGCCGTGCATCGCCACCCACCAGCGCCGCCGTTTCCACCCGCAGCACCTCGGCGATGTCCTGGATGACGGAGAACTTGTCCAGGGCGCGGACCCCACGTTCGACCTTGTCCACCCAGCTCTTGGACTTGCCCAACCGGTCGGCGAGCATCTGTTGGGTCATCCTCCGCCGGGCCCGCCACCACGCGACCCGCCGGCCTATCGGCAGTTCACTATTGTCCACGACGCCACCGCCGGTCCGGCACCGCCCGAGTGGTCTCCTCGACCGGTATCCGCTCGGCCTCGGCCTGCGCGAGAATCCGCTGCTTGGCCGCCTCCCGCTCGGCGGCCTCGACTCGCTCACCCCGGCTCACCGCCGGCTTGTCGCCCTGATCCTGCATCCCCACCTCCGTTGGCAGGGGCGCGGCGGCAAGCTCTTGGAAGGACCGTCATCGCCGCGCCCGGCGTCGGCGACCGGCGTCAACAGCAGGTCACCGCACCACCACAGACTGCTGTGACCCGCGGTGAACGCACAGGTGCGGATGGTGCGATCCGAAGATCGCGCCTCAGCGACTCGGACGCGCCGTACCAGTCAGAGCGCGCAGCCCATCAGTTCGGCCAATTCCGCCAGTTCGTCCGTCACCGCTCGACGGCGACCCGTGACGACGGAGTCCACGATGTACCGCGCGTACCGCTGCTGCCGCAGCCACGTAGGCGCTGTGTCCCGCAACTGCGTCAGCACCGCCGTCGCCTTCCCGTACCGCCGCAACTCCGAATACGCCCACGCCAGGTCCAGCCGATGCCGCCGCCACGCCGACTTGCTGATGGTGGGCACCGGCGGAACCAGCGCGGACAACTCCAGCACCCGACCCGCGTCCCCGGCCACGGCCGCCGCCTCTGCCCGCTGCATCTGCACCTTGGCGGTGTCGAATCCGCCCACCAACATCAGATGATCCGATGCCGGCACGCGCTCACCGATCCGAACCGCAGCGGCAGCGGCAACGCCGATAAGGTCGGCCACCTCATCTGGCCGATTGTCCCTGGCCTGCGCTGCGGCGGCGGTCAGCAGCAGCCAACCCCACGCGGCGAGGTCGGCCGGAGTCGCCCGAGACAATCGCGGCTCGACCCCGTCAGCGGTGACCACCGCCAACTCGGCCGCCTCACCGATTCGCCCCTGGCGCATCAACAGCCAACACATCGTTCGAATGACGGTGGCCGACACGACCTGATCCCCGGACCGCTGAGCGGCGTCGAGGGCTCCCGAGAGCGCAGTCTGCGCCAAATCGTCGGCCCGCAGTTGGATCAGCAGACCACCCGCCAGGTGCTGAGCGCGGGCGAGCAGGTCGTACGCCTCGGCCTGCCGCTCATCGCTGGCAAGGCCGACGGCGGCGCGCACGTTCACCAGCAGCGGCGGCACGACCCGCAACGCGACGGCGTAGTCACCGGCGTTGTAGACCCGGTCGGCGGCGTGCAGATTCCTTCGCAGCGTGTCGAGGCTGGGCGGCTCACCCGCCGGCACGACGAGCGGGACACCATCGATCCCTCGCACCGGGGCGACCACCCGGCGGATCTCCGCCAACGACAATTGCCGGTGGCCCGACTCCCTACGCGCAGCGGCCTGCGATGCATCACCCAGCAGCGCGGATGTCGACACCCCGAGGGCACGGGCGAGCGCGTGCAGGGTGCCGAGGCGAGCCGTACCCCGGCTGCCCTGCTCCAGCTTCCGAATCACCTCGACACTGACACCGGACCGTTCGGCAAGCTGCTCCTGCGTCAGCCTCGACTCACGACGGATCTCCGCAAGACGATCACCGACAGTGGCCCCGGTCATGCCATCTCCCGCCAGAGGACTCAGCGATCACCCGCCGGTCCCACCCCGACGAGCTGCCACTTCGGACGGTACACCCGAGCCCGATCGCAAGCAGTATCCCGACACCTACACTCGGCGATCGTCTGTCTGCTCGCATGCGCATTGGTCATCGCTGTTGGTCGTCAGGCGTCATCGGCCCAACATGCCCACAGTGACTCAGCTTTAGCTGCGGTTCGTCAGGCGGGAGGCGCGGGCGCTTGGTGTTCGAGGAGCGCGGCACGGAGCCGGCCGCGCGCTCGCACCAGTCGCTGCCGGACCGCCGCCGGCGTGATTTCGAGTACGGCGGCGACCTCGTCGGCGGTGAGCCCGTCCCAGGCGGTGAGGGTGATCAACTCCCGATCAGGGTCGGGCAGCCGGTTCAGCGCGTCCCGGATCGCGACGGTCTCGCCTGACGGGTCGGGACCGGGCGGCCGGTCGGCGAGACGCGCGCGGAGCCGGTCGGCGAGGGCCGCGCGTCGGGTCTGGCCGCGGCGGTGGTTGGCCAGTACGCCCCGGGCGATGCCAAAGAGCCACGCCATGGCTTGATCGTCGTCGCCGGGGAGGTCCGCGATCCGCCGCCACGCGACGGTCAGCGTGTCCGCGAGCAGGTCCGCGCCGTCGCACGGCGGGTCCACCCGCCGGGTCAGATAGGACAGAATCCGACTACCTGCGGCCTGGACGAGGTGCGTGAACCGTTGTTCCGAGAGGTTCACCGGGTGCCCTCCACCGCGGGGAGTGGCCGGCAGTCGATCTCCACTGCGCGGCGGACGGGTTCCTGGTCCCCGCGTTCGGCCGCTTCGGCCACCGTACGCAGGTGGTCGACCACCCCGCCGCCGTCGGTAGCCACGATCAGCGGCCAGGACGGCGCATCCCGCAGGATCGCGCTGGCGGCCGCACGGCGGGGTTCGTCACCGACGGCGTGCGCGGCCAGCCAGTCGCGCTCCCACGCGCACACCGCCCAGTACGCGTAGGAGGCCCGCACTTCGTGACCTGGAGCGCCACCCGCTCCTTGGTGTTTGACTCGACGTACGCGTCCACGTTCGCCGCGTACGTGAAACCTGGGGGCACCGGCACCTCGGTGGGACGTAGCTCCTCCACCACCTTCCGGAAGTCGTCTCCGTCGGAGCGTAGCCACTCACTCGTGTCGTTCTCGGTGACGCCGGGCTTGCCGTACTCGCCGGTGCGCGCGCTCACCAGGGCGGTGTACGCGACAGCCGTCGTGGCGGTCAGCAGCGCCGCGACCACGCCCACCACGGCCGCCGCGCTCCACCGACGTCCGCGACCGGCACCGCGACGGTCCGTCGACCGGATCGGGTCGGCCACCATCACCGCCTGCCCAATCTCATCGACCAGCGCCGTGACATTCGGCCCCGGTCCGGGGTCCGCGCTCCGCAGCAGCCGGTCCAGTTCCGCTTCTGCCTCGTGTGGTTCGGCCATCTCACTCCTTCGCTCGCGGTGGCCATTGCTGGTGGAATGTCCGGTCGGACCCTCGGTGTGACAGACTGGTTTGCCTTTTTTCGCCGGCCGGGCAGGTGGCGTCGGGCGACAGTCGGCTAACGCGCCCGCGTGGGCCTCGGCTTCGCTACCGTCAGTAGCGTGGCGATCGTGAGGGTGCGGCTGCGGGGCGGTCCGTACGACGGGGTGGCGGTGAACTGGGACGTGCCGGACGCGGACGACCCGCCGATGACGTACGACCTGAAGCTGCACGGACCCCACGAGTCGACGGAAGACGTCCAATACCGCCGAGTGGAGCGGGCGCCCGAGGGTGCGGCCGAGTCGTGGATCTACGAGACCCCGGAGGCCGCCAGCTAGGACAATTTCGCGTCAACGCCATTGACATGAAAATGGTCGATGGCGTTCACTGAGACGTGTGAATGCCAAACGGGTCTACGTCCAGACGGCGCGGGCGGCCGCGGCGGCGGAGACCAGGCAGCGCATCCTGGACGCCACGGTGGCGCTGGTCCTTCGGCAGCTGTCGATGGAGATCGTCCTCAACGATGTCGCGGAGTCCGCCGGGGTGAGCGTGCAGACGGTCCTGCGGCACTTCGGCAGCCGGGACGGCCTGTTCGAGGCGGCAGCGACGCACGCCGTGCAGCAGGTCGCCACGGAACGACGCGCCCCGGTCGGCGACATCGCCGCCGCCGTTCGGACGCTGTTCGACCACTACGAGCGCTGGGGCGAGGTGATGTTGCGCCTCCTCGCCCAGGAAACCCGCGACCCGAAGGCCCACACGGTGACCCAGCAGGGGCGCGAAGTGCACCGTGACTGGGTCGGTGAGGTCTTCGCGCCGATGCTCGCCGCCCGATCGCCCGACGCACGGGAGACGGCCCTTGATCTGCTGGTCATCGCAACGGACCTGTACACGTGGAAGCTGCTCACCCGAGACCGCCGGCTGCCCAGGGAACAGGCCGAAGCCCGCGTCCGACACCTCATCACCGCGATCCTTGGAGGGGCACGATGACGTCTGCGCTCGTCGTCACCTGGGACGGTGGCGGCAACGTGCCGCCGGCACTCGGCATCGCCGCCGAGCTGCGTCGTCGCGGCCACGCGGTTCGCGTGCTCGGCCACCCGCGTCAACACCAGGCGGTGGAGGCGGCCGGGTTGCGCTTCGAGCCGTACCGGCAGGCCCGCGCCTGGTCACCGGTGGCGCGCACCAGCAGCCCGCAGTGGGCCGTGAAGTATGTGCGCCTGTTCACCGAGCAGGCCGTGGGCGCGGACGTGGCCGAGTCCCTACGCCGCGAGCCGGCCGACGTCGCCGTGGTCGACTGCATGCTGCTGGCCGGCATCCAGGCCGCTCAGGATCTCGGCGTGCCGCAGGTCACGCTGATGCACACCGTCTACCGCTACCTGAGCGGTAAGGGTTGGGCTCGGGGGCCGATCGGGCTGGCCGCGCGGGCCAAGGGCATCCCGCCGGCTCGGCTGTGGGCTCGCAGCGAGCTGAGTCTCGTGGCGACCGCCCCGGATCTGGAGGAGGCTGCCGCCGCGCTGCCCGCGAACGCGCGGATCACCGGCCCGGTGTGGCCCGTCGGTGCGCCCGCTCCGACGCCCCACGCCCGGCAGCCGCGCATCCTCGTCAGCCTCAGCTCGATCTACTACGTGGGTCAGCGGGCCGCGCTTCAGTCGATCATGGATGCGGTCGCCGGCCTGCCCGTGCAGGTGGTGGTCACGACCGGCCACAGTATCCGGCCCGACGAGATCCGCCCACCGGCCAACGTCGAGGTGCACCAGTTCCTGCCGCACGCACCGATCCTGCCGACGGTGAGCCTGGTCGTGGGGCACGCCGGGCACAGCACCACCGTCCAGGCGCTGGCGCACGACCTGCCGATGGTTCTCATCCCCATGTCTGCGCTCGGCGACCAGCCTGCGGTGGCCCGGGCAGTTGCCCGTCAGGGCGCTGCCACCGTGCTGCGCAGGTCCGCGTCGGTCGGCGACATCCGCGCCGCGATCGAACGCATGCTCGGCGACGGCCCGCATCGTGCCGCCGCTGCCCGGCTCGGCAAGCAGATCCGCTCGGCCGACGGCGCGACCGCCGCCGCGGACCTGATCGAGCAGGTGGCCGTCCCTACCCAGCGGCGGCCATGACGACGGGAATCGCCACGACGTTGATCCGGGAGCCGTCCCGGGCCGACACCTCGGCGGTGCCGGTGACGGTGACCGGGCTGGTGATCCGGTCGCCGATCGTCGGGGCGGTCGCCACGATCGGCGGCAGCAGGTCGGCGTAGTCGTCGCGGCCGGTCGGTGCGGCGTCGGCGAAGGCCACCCGGCGCACGGTGGGGAACTGGGTCAGCGTCCAGACGATCTGGGCCCGGCGGAGCCGGACGCTCGTCACACCGCCACTGTCGAGGCCGGCCGGCGGCACCAGTGTTGCCACCCTGCCGGCTATCCGGGTGACCTGTCCGCCGGGCGGGACCAGGCTGGTCATGCCGGTGGCGGT
This sequence comes from Micromonospora sp. NPDC006766, assembly GCF_040636055.1. Lineage (NCBI taxonomy): Bacteria > Bacillati > Actinomycetota > Actinomycetes > Micromonosporales > Micromonosporaceae > Micromonospora > Micromonospora sp. NPDC006766. The sequence continues at coordinate 77,856 of NZ_JBEYIX010000016.1, forward strand.
CTCGGCCAGGGACGGGCCGGCGGCCAGTTCGGTGAGCGCCAGCCGGGAGGTGGCCACGGTGGCGGGCAGCGTACGCCGGGTCGGCACGAGCTTTCCGTCGCGGGTGAACCACAGCTGCACGGTGATCGTCCCCGCCGGGCCGGTCGTCTCGACGGTGGTCGCGGCGGACGGGGTGTGCTGTCCTCCTGTCGATCCTCAGGACGATCACCAGACCGTTTCGGTGGTCCCGTGGCGGTCGATCGCCGGGACTGGCGCAGAAATCGGGTGCCGCCACCGCAAGGGAGGCCGGCATACTCGGCCCATGCCGATTGACGCCGGACAGACCGCAATCGTCGTCGCGGTGCCGGAAGCAGAACCGGTGGTGGAGCGATGGCGGCGGCTCTACGACAGATCGGCTTCAGTGGGGGTGCCGGCGCACGTCACCCTGCTGTACCCGTTCCTGGAGCTCAGCCGGATCGACGAGTCGGTGATGGAGCAGCTTCGCGCGCTGTTCGCTCGTCAGCCGGCGTTCGAGGTGGCCTTTCCTCGTTGCGGCAGGTTTCCGGGCGTCCTGTACCTGGATCCGGACCCAGCCGATACGTTCCGGAGTCTGACCGCTGGGATCGTGGAGCAGTGGCCGGAGGCGCCCCCGTACGGCGGCGCACATGACGTGGTCGTGCCGCACCTGACCGTGGCCGAGGGCACCGATGAGACCACCTTCGCGCTGATTGAAAGCGAGGTTGCCGCCCGGTTGCCGGTGGCAGCGGTGGCTACGGAAGCGCGCCTTCTCGCCTTCGACGGCAGCCAGTGGGTGACTCGGGCCCGGTTCGCCCTTGCTTCTCGGTGACCGGCAACGAGGCCGCCCTTCGGGGCGCGCAGAATGAGTGGATGTCCACGCGTACCCCCTCGGTGTCCTGTGTCTTTGTCTGCCACGACGGTGCCGGCCGGCTGCTGCTGGCCCGGCGCGGTGCCGGCGCCCGCGACGAACCGGGCACCTGGGACACCGGCGCGGGCGCGCTGGAGTTCGGGGAAACCTTCGACGCGGCCGTCACCCGCGAGGTCGGCGAGGAATATGCCACGGCCCCGCTGGCGATCACCCTGCTCGGGGTCCGCAACGTGCTGCGCGACGACCCGCCGTCGCATTGGGTGGCGGTGGTTTTCGCGGTCCGGGTCGACCCGGCCACGGTCGCCATCGGTGAGCCGCACAAGTTCGACCGGCTCGGCTGGTACACCCGGGACGCGCTGCCCGCGCCGTTGCATTCGCAGGTCGCGTCCACCCTGGCCATGTTGCCGGATGCCCTGGACCGGTTACCGTGATCGGATGCCGCTGAGCCGACGCCGCCTGTTCCAATCCCTCGGCGCGGCCGTCGGGCTCGTCGGGCTCGGCGGGGCGGGTGTCGCCCTGGTCGACGCCGAGGTGCTGCCGGGCCGGTCGGTGCTCAACCACGCGCTCGGCCGCTGCGACGCCCGCCCACCGGACGCGCCGCGCGCGCCCGCGCCGCCGCCGGTCACCGGCAGCTTCCGCTCCACGGCCCGCCGCCGGGAGGTCGGCTTCGCGCTCTCCTACCCGCCCGGGTACGCCCCGGGCGCGCGGCTGCCCGTCTGCCTGGCCCTGCACGGGTACGCGGCGGACGCCCGCAGCGCCGTCGGCGCGGGCGGGTTCCCGGAGTTCCTGGCCGGCGCGCTACCCGAGGGGGCGGCCCCGTTCGTCCTCGCCGCCCCCGACGGCGGGAACGGTTACTGGCATCCGCACGCCGACGACGACTCGCTCGGCATGCTCGTCGACGAGTTCCTGCCGCTGCTCGCCGAGCGGGGGCTGCGTACCGACCGGGTCGCGGTGGCCGGCTGGTCGATGGGCGGGTACGGTGCCCTGGTCGCCGCGCTGACCTACCCCGACCGGTTCCGGGCCGTGGTCGCCACCTCGCCGGCGATCTTCCACTCGTACGCCGACGCTAAGCGGGTCAACGGGGGCGCGTTCGACAGCGCCGCCGAGTGGGACCGGTACGACGTGACCGCCCGAGCGCGCGAGTTCGCTGGCCTGCCGGTGCGGATCGCCATCGGCGCGGCCGACCCGTTCGCCGAGGCGGTTCGCGTGCTGCGCGGCCGGCTGCCCGACCCGGGTGCCGTGGAGATCAGCACCGGCTGCCACGACAACGACTTCTGGCGGTCGGTCGCGCCCGGGCAGGTGCGTGCGATCAGCGCGGCGCTGGCGGACTGACCTGTCCGGGTCGTCCGCCTCCGGCGACGGTGCTCAGCGGGGCTGCCGCTGCTGGCAGGGGACGCAGTAGCGGGCCGACGGCCGGATCTCCAGCCGGGCGACCGGGATCTCGTCGCCGCAGCTCTCGCATCGGCCGTAGGTGCCCTCGGACATGCGTCGCAGTGCCCCCGCGCTGTCCGCGATGCCCTGGCGGGCCGTCTCCATGAGCGCCCGCAGGGTGTCGGGGTCGTGGCCACCATGGTTGGGTTCCCGGCTGTACGCGGTGAGCTCGAGGAGCTGACCGGTGTGCGCCTGGAACTGCCGTTCGAGGATGTCGCGCAGGGCTGCGGTGCGACTGAGCAGCGTGTCCGTCATGGTGGGTGCCTTTCGGTGGCGGCGCCGGTACGGTCGGTGTGAACGGTGATGGGGTCAGGGCTCGGGTTCAGTCGTCGACAGCCGGATGGCGGGCCGCGGCCGCGGCGGCCAGGCTGGCGCCGGTCAGTGCGGCCGTGCGCGGCCCGGCGGCACGGTGCACCGGGATGCCCGTCGTCGCGGCGAGACGGTCTCTGAGGTCGGGTCGGGTGGCGCCGTCGCCGACCAGGACGATCCCGCGGGCCAGCGCGGTGACGGCCGCCGGCACCGCGTCGGTGCCCTGGGTCAACTCCCGCACCAGGCGGGCGAGCCGGTCGGCGAGCACGCCGACGGTCGCCCCGTCGGTGAGGTCGCAGGTGCCGAGGTTCACCCGTCGGCCGGCGATGACCTGGCTGTCGCGCAGGACGGCCACCTCGGTGATCTGGGCACCGACGTCGGCCACGAGAAGCGTGCCGGCGCCGGCCCCGGCACCGATGGCGGCGGCGCGCACGGTGTCGATGAACAGCAGCCGGGTGGGCGCGAAGACAGCGTCGAGGACCCGCCGGGTGGTGTCCTGGTCGGCCGCCGTCGCCAGCAACGGCCGGCACACGACGACCAGTGGCCGGGCCGGCATCCCGGGCTGATGCTGGCGCAGCAGCTGGGTCAGCGCCGTGGCGCATCCGGGGCCGTCGATGATTCGACCGCGCCGAACCAGCGGATACCTGCGAGCCGACCGGTCGGCGACCAGGGTGGTGATTGGCTCGTGACCGCCGAGCCGGATCCGCAACTGACCGCTGCCGAGATCGACGGCGATCGGGCTGGGACGGGTGGTGGGCGTCCCGTTGGTGGTGCGGTGCGCGGAGGCGGTGCCAGCGGTGCCCAACGGGCGACCGATCGGGGCCTGGATGACGGGCATGCTGACCTCTTATTCCACAGTGGATATGACGATGCGCCGCCCCGTGTCGGGGGCGGCGTGGAAGATGGCGGAACGCGTGGGCCGGAGGGGCGCTCGACGGCTCCGGTCAGCCGCTGACCGGGCCCGGAGTGCGGCGCGAGGCGGGCCGGTGGGACAGGGGCCGGAACGCCGGGCGGCGGGACAGGGGCCGATGCGCGGGCCGCCGGGACATCGGCCGACGCTCGGTGGTCGTCATCACGCACCTCCTCGCCGGTCAGAAACTGTCGAACTTCCAGCGTCGGTCGGAAGCGACGGACCGACATGACCTACGGCCGGCTAACTTCCAGCGTCCTGGTTGCCGGCCGTCGGCGATCTGCCTCGGCGTGGGGCCACCGGGAAGCCGGCCGCAGCCGGCGGTGACAACGACGGCGACGGGATGCCGATCGTCGGACTATGGTGGGCCGCATGGCAGACCTTCGGCTCCGACTCGACGTCGCTTCGCGCACCGCGCTGGCGATGTTCGTGGTCGTGGCTGTGCTCACCGCGGCCCGGCGAGCCGGCCGCGCGGTGCGCCTGTGCTTCGTGCTCGGGCTGGCGAGGGCCACCCCGGGCTGTGTCCCGGCCTGGTCGGCCGACCGGGCGCCGCCGGGCCGGCCGGCCGCCGCCTGAGGCCGCCGTCCCACGTTCTATCGCACCCCGGTCCGGGCCGCGCCCCGAGCCACCGGCCGGGGTCGCCGGCCGACCGGCCGCACCCCTCGGGGCTTCCTCATCGGCCCTTCCCGTACGGAGCACAGTTGATGAACATCGAACACACGCCGTTGCCGGGGATCGGGATACGGCACACCTTCACCACGGCGCAGGGCCGCCGGGTCGGGGTGGTCGAGTACCTCGGGCTGGACCGCCGGGACGTCATCTACGACGATGCGGACGACCCGGACAACACCTGCGGCCTCCGCCTCACCCGCGCCGAGGCGGTCAAGCTGGCCGGCCTGCTGGGCCTCGACGTTGTCGCCGACGACGACCGGAGTTGACGCTGCCCGGCCCGCCCGTCACGACGCGGGCCCGGGTAACGGCTGGCGCGGCCAGTCCAGCGCCCTCGCGCCGTACACCGCGGCCTGCAGGGTGAACCGGTCGCGTGGGTCGTTCGGGTCGTAACCGCTGAGCGTCCTGATCCGGTCCAGCCGGTAGGTGACCGTGCGGACGGACACGTGCAACCGGCGGGCAGCCTCGGTGGCGACCCCGCCGGTGGCGAAGTACGCCTCCAGGGTGTCCAGCAGCGGCTGGGCTCCGCCACGGGCGTGGCACAGCGGGCTCAGCGCCGCCTGGACGAGATCGACGATGGCGGGCTGGTCCCGCAGCAGGACGCGGTAGACCAGCAGGTCGCGGGCGTCGATGACCGGGGCGTCGGTGTTCAGCCGCTGCGCCGTCAGCAACGCCTCGCGGGCCTCCTCGTAGGAACGGGCGATGCCGTAGAGGCCAGGGTGCGGGCGGCCGACCGCCACCTGCCACGGGCCGCCGCGCGGCATGCGATCCAGCTCGGCGTGCATCAGGCGCCCGAGATCGCCGGCCGGCTCCCGCCTGCGGGCGCCCCGCTCGGTCGGCACCGCGTCGGCGGGAGCGATCACCACGAGCAGCCCTTCCTTCGTCGCCACCAGCACGTCGCGGTCGCCGAGCCGGTCGAAGATGACCCCTTCCAGCGCACTGATCGCCGCGTCGGTGTCGGGAAGTCGCCGGCGCGGCGCGGCCAGCGCCACCTGGTGCACCCGGGCCAGGTCCAGCCCGAACGGCTCGGCGCGCCCCACCAGGCCACCCAGGTCGGAGTCGCCGCGCAACAGGTCGTCGACGAGTTCCCGGCGCAGCGTCTCCTCGCGCCGGATCAGCTCCCGGCGGGCCGCGGCGTAGCCCTCGGCGAGGGTGGCCACCGCGCTGTCGACGACGTGCAGCACCGCCTCGGCCGCCGCGCGTACCACCTCGCTGTCGGTGGAACTGGTCAACTGCGGCAGCTGCTGCCACAGCCGCCGCGCCGCCGACAGATACAGCTGGACCGCCCGCCCCGCCGACACGCCCTGCTCGGCGGCGCGCCGCCCCAGCACGCCCACGGCGTCGAGCTCGGCGCGCCGGGGCCGCCGCCCGGTCACCGCCGCCTCGGCGAGCAACCACAGGTAGTCGCCGAGCAGGTCCACCGGCACCCCGCCGGCGTCGGCGCTGGCGGCCCGGGCGATCGCCGCCAGGCACGCGTCCCGGCCGGTCTCGTCCGCGGCTCCCTGGCCGGACCGCCGGCTGCCACCGGTCATCGCCGCCGCTCCCTCTGGCCCGTCGCCCGTTCCCGCCGATCCGGTCCCGGCCAGCTTACCGAGGCGTCGGCGCGGTCGCCGGAACCGACCGGCGGTGGCCTCGGACCTCGTGGGCCGGCGGCGCGTGCGGCACGCCGCCTCGCCCCGCGGAGCGGGGCTGTCTACGGCGACCGCAGTGGAGGTTGCATGGTCGAGCCGCCGATCGGAGCCCTGTCCCGCAGCGCCCAGGCGGACGGTCGGCGGGCGGGCGGTGCCGGTCTGCCTGGACGCCACCCGCAGCCTGCCGTTCCGCGCCGGCAGCTTCGCCGGGCTGGTCACCGGTGAGCTGATCGAGCACGTGTACGACCCGGTGGCGCTGCTACGGGAGTGCCACCGGGTGCTCGCGCCGGGCGGTCTGCTGGTGCTCACCACCCCGAACCTGGCCACCGTCCAGGACCGGCTGGTACCCCGGTCCTTCGGCGACCGCGAGGTCGCCGACATCGTGGGCCAGGCCGTCCAGGCGAGGAACCCGTACGCATGATGAGCTACGCCGACCTCGAACGCGAGATCGACCGGGGCACCCGGCCGGAGTTGCTCCGTGGCTGGGTGTTGACCGTCCTCGACGACATCGCCGAGGGGCGGCGGCCGCTGCTGGCCGTCCGCCACCCGCTCGGCTTCACCTGCCTGCCGATCGAGCGCGCCGGTCCCGACGGCATCTGCGTGCACGCTTGGCCGGCCGACCCGCCGACCGTGCGGCCGACCACGTCCGCCATGCACTCGCACAGCTGGGACCTGCTCAGCCACGTGCTCTACGGGCGGGTCCCCGGCGGGTGCTGCAACTGTGGGCGCCGCTGCTGTCCTGGGTGATGCTGGCCCGGGGCGACATCGACGGCATCGTCGGCTACCGGCCGGAGGCGGTCGACCTGCCGGCCGGGATGCTGCTGGCCGTCGAGGCGGGCATGGCGGTCCGGGCCCTCGACGGTGGCCGCTTCGACGACCGGTACGGCTGCCCGGCAGACCGGCGCAGCTGTGTGGCCGGGCCGCCGGAGACCATCGACCGGCTGGTCAAGCTGGTGACCGCGGCACAGTGGATCGAGCCGCAGGTCCGCCAGCTCACCCCGATCGGCCTGGCGACCGTGGGCTGGTGACCCTGGACGACCAGGGGGCGACCCCTTTTGCGTTGACGGGTGACGACCACGCCCGCCAGGCCGACGCCGCGTGACCGGGCAGGGCGGTACGGCGAGGGCGTGCCACTGAACCATTTCCCGGCATGAGCGCGCCCCTCATTCGGCAGGTCTGTCTGTCCCGGGCGGGGGCGCGCCGGTCGGCCCGGTCGCGGGTCGGGCGCGCAGGTGGGCGCGTTCGCCCTGCTGGCCGAAGAGACTGAGAAACTCCACCGGCTCGGCGTCGGCGGCGCCGAACCAGTGCGGCACGCGGGTGTCGAACTCGGCCGCCTCGCCGGGGGACAGGACCAGGTCGTGGGCGCCAAGGACGAGCCGCAGGCGACCGTTGAGAACGTAGAGCCACTCGTAGCCCTCGTGGGTCTGCAGATCCGGTTCGCTGCGGCGGCTGCCGGCCGGAATCACCAGCTTGTACGCCTGGATGCCGCCGGCCCGGCGGGTCAGCGGCAGCATGGTCATGCCGTGGCGGGTGATCGGGCGCAGGTGGATGCGCGGGTCGCCGGTGGGCGGGGCGCCGACGAGTTCGTCGAGCGTGACGCCGTGGGCTCGGGCTAGGGGAAGCAGGAGTTCCAGGGTCGGCCGGCGGGCGCCGGACTCCAGCCGGGACAGGGTGCTCACCGAGATGCCGGTCGCCGCCGACAGGTCGGCCAGCGTGGTGTTGCGCTGCCGGCGCAGCGCGCGTAACCGAGGACCGACGGCGGTGAGCGCCTGGCCGAGGTCGTCGTCCATTCCGTCAGTTTGCCATAATGGCAAAGGAGCTTGCTGGTTTCCCCGTATGCCCGGATGGTTGGCCTGGGAGGTGGTCAAGGTGACCGAGCAGGTCGGGGAGAGCTACGACGTGGTGGTGATCGGCGGGGGCGCCGCGGGGTTGAGCGGCGCGTTGACGCTGGCTAGGGCCCGCCGGTCGGTGCTGGTGGTCGACGCCGGCGCCCCACGTAACGCACCGGCGGACGGGGTGCACGGTCTGCTGGCCCGGGAGGGAATCCGGCCGGCCGAGCTGCTGGAGCGCGGCCGGGCGGAGGTGCGCGGCTACGGCGGGCAGGTGATCGACGGTGAGGTCGGCGCCGCGGCGCACGAGGGTGACCGGTTCACGGTGGCGCTGACCGACGGCCGGCGGGTGCGGGCGCGCCGGCTGCTGGTGACGACCGGGCTGGTGGACGAGCTGCCGGAGGTGCCGGGACTGCGGGACCGGTGGGGGCGGGAGGTGCTCCACTGCCCGTACTGCCACGGATGGGAGGTTCGGGACCGGGCCATCGGGGTGCTGGCCACCGGGCCGTTGTCGGTGCACCAGGCGTTGCTGTTCCGGCAGTGGACCGCCGACGTCACCTACTTCACCCACACCATGCCGCCGCCCAGCGGCGAGCAGGCGGAGCAGCTGGCCGCCCGGGGCATCCGCACGGTGGACGGTGCGGTGGCGGCCCTGGAAATCGTCGAGGACCGTCTCGTGGGTGTACGGCTGGGCGACGGCCGGCTGGTCCGCCGCGACGCCCTGGCGGTCTCGCCGCGAATGGTGACGCGCGCCGGCTTCCTGGCGGCGCTCGGGCTGCTGCCGGCGGCACACCCTTCCGGGGCCGGAGAACAGATCCCCGCCGACGCGACCGGCCGTACCGACGTGCCCGGGGTGTGGGCCGCGGGCAATGTGACCGATCTGGCCGCCCAGGTCGGTGCCGCCGCCGCAGCCGGCACCGTGGCCGCGGCGGCGATCAACGCCGACCTGGTCGCCGAGGAGACCCGGCAGGCCGTCGCCGCTCACCGAGACCCGTTCTCGGCCCAGTCCGAGGCCCGGACCAGCGAGCTGGTGATGGGCGACCGCCGTCACGGGGTGTGATTCAGCGAGGAAGGCCGACGCGTCCGCCGGGCTGCGGCAGCCGCTCGGCCAGGAAGGTCTCCCAGGTCCGCGCGCCGGTGTCGGCGCCGTCGAGGGTGAGGTTGTCGCCGTTGCGGTACGCCCGTCTGGCCTCACCGGGCAGCCGGAGCTGCCCCGGGGCTACGTGGACGACGCCGGCACGCTCGCCCCGCACCAGGGCCGGGTGCGGGCGGTCGCGTTCAGCCCGGACGGCGAGACCATCGCCACCGGCTGCGACGACCGGCTCGTCCGGCTGTGGGACGCGGCGACCGCGACCTGCCGGCGCACCCTCGAACACCACACCGACCGGGTATACGGGGTGTCCTTCAACAACGACGGAACGCTGCTCGCCAGCGCCGGCGACGACGGCACCGTGCGTTTGTGGGACGTGGCGGACCCGGAGCACGCGCAGCTGCGGGCCACCCTGATCGGCCTGCCCGACGGCTGGGCGGCGGTCAGCCCGGACGGGCGATACAAGCTTGATGGTGACCCGGGCGGGCAGTTCTGGCACGTCATCGGCACCTGCCGGTTCGAGGTGGGGGAGTTGGACCCGTACCTCACGCAGGTGCGGCGGCTGTCGGTGGACGCGCCGTTCTGATCGGGAGCCGGCCGGGTCGGACCCGGCCGGCTCCCGGCGCTCACCGGGCCGCGCCCGGTCCTGCTCCGCTCAGCGTCGCCACTTCTGGTTCGCCCCGCCCGTGCAGTCCCAGATCTGCAACGGGGTGCCGTCGGCGGAGCTGACCCCGGTGGCGTCCAGGCACTTGTTCGACTGTGGGTTGACGATGTCCCCGGCGGAGCTGAACGTCCACCGTTGTGCCCCGGTGCCGTTGCAGTCGTAGAGCTGCACCTTCGCGCCGTTGGCGGTCGACCCGCCGGTGACGTCCATGCACTTGCCCAGGGCGCGTACCGAGCCGTCGGCGTTCCAGGTCCAGCGCTGGGCGGCGGTGCCGTTGCAGGTCCAGAGCTGGATCGGGGTGCCGTTGGCGGTGTTGGAGCTGGCGACGTCCACGCACTTGTTGCCGTACCCGACGATCTGGCCGGCGGTGCCACCACCGCTACCGTTGTCCCAGGCCTGGACCCGGACGTAGTCGATGGTCATCGTCTGCGGGTAGACACTGCTGCCGTCCGGCGAGCCGGGCCAGGTGCCGCCGACCGCCACGTTCATGATCATAAAGAATGGGTGGTTGAAGACCCAGCGGTTGTTGCCGGCGTCCGCCGGCGTCTTGCGCAGGTAGGCCACGCCGTCGAGATACCAGGTGATGGAGTCCGGCGCCCAGTCGACGGCGTAGGTGTGGAAGGCGTCGGCGAGGGCCTGGCCGCCCGGCAGCGACGTCTGGCCGGTCAGCGGGTTACCGCCGGAGTAGCCCGGCCCGTGCAGGCTGCCGTGCACCGTGGACGGCTCGCGGCCGATGTTCTCCATGATGTCGATCTCGCCGCTGTTGGGCCACGGGTTGGTGGCGATGTCGTTGCCCAGCATCCAGAACGCGGGCCAGATCCCCTGCCCCCTCGGGATTTTGATCCGCGCTTCGAACCGGCCGTACGCCTGGCTGAACGTGCCGTTGGTCAGCAGCCGGGCCGAGGTGTACTGGCAGCTGCCGTACCAGCACGAGTAGCCGGACGGGTTCTCCTTGCGGGCGGTGATCACCAGGTTGCCGTTGCCGTCGAGGGCGGCGTTGCGGGTGCTCGACGTGTAGTACTCCAGCTCGCTGTTGCCCCAGCCGCCGCCGCCGATGTCGTAGCGCCACTTGCTGGCGTCCGGCGCCGCGCCGGCCGGACCGTTGAAGTCGTCGGACCAGGTGACCGCGCCGGGTCCCGCCGCGGCCGGTGCGCTCGTGGTCGCGATGACCGCGACCGTGAGGCCCACGCTCGCCAGCGCCACGGCGGCGATGGTGCGAATACTGCGCACAGTGCCTCCCTTGACCGGTCGGCCCGTCACCGGCAGGGCCGGGACGGATCGAACAGTTAACAAACCATATTAATAGACATACTTAAAGATATGGATTAAGTCTGTCAAGGGAGCGCTCTCCACCTCGCCGTTATGGGCCGGCACCCGAGGCGGCCTGCAACGCGGGTGCCGCCGCTTCGACACCCCGCCCCGGCGGGCCTGACCGACCACACCGCTGTCACCGTCGGTATCGGCAGCTGGCATCGGACGGGATCACCCCGACCAGCCTTTGCTCTGCAGCCACGGACGCAACGGTCACGCACAGCTTCCGATGCGGATATGGCTGCACAGCAAAGGCGGAGGCAAGGGCGGGGCGGGGCGGAAGCCGATTCGTGGAAATCCCTGGTCAGCGAGTCGGGACGGCGACAGTCGTCGGCGCGGCGTCGATCAGCGACATTACGCGGCGTGACCGAAGCCCTTTGGGCTCTATTCGTTACACTGTTACCGCGAGGAAGGGATTAAGTGCCGCCCCGCCGGCCGTCAGGCCCAGGGGCAGCAGGCGGAGCGCCGGGAGCCGGGCCAGGGTCAGCGGGCCGAGCGGGCGCCCTTGAGGTGGCGGCCCAGCTCGCGGGCAATCTCCCGGTTGGCGTCCCGCTCGGCGAGGGCCTGCCGCTTGTCGTACGACTTCTTGCCCCGGGCCAACGCCAGCTCGACCTTGGCCCAACCGTCGGAGAAGTACATCGACAGCGGCACCAGGGTCACCCCGCCCTCACGCAGCTTCTCCAGGATCCGCGCGATCTCGATCCGGTGCAGCAGCAGCTTGCGGGTGCGCCGCGGCTGGTGGTTCGTCCAGGTGCCATAGCCGTACTCGGCGATGTGCAGGCCGTACAGCATGATCTCGCCGTCGCGCTCCTGGGCGAACGCGTCGACCAGCGACGCCCGCCCCTCGCGCAGCGACTTCACCTCGGTGCCGGCCAGCACGATGCCGGCCTCGTACGTCTTGAGGATGGTGTAGTCGTGCCGCGCCTTCTTGTTGGAGGCGATCAGCTTGCGCCCGTTCTCCCTGGCCACACGCACCTCCCGCTCGCCGACCCGGAGCAGGATACCCGCCGCCGCCGGTCGGGGTCGGCGCCGGCGGGGTGGTCAGCGGGCCGGATCCGGACCGCCAAGCGTGCCGAGATGAACTCCACGATTAGCCGCTGCCTCACTCCGCTGGGGGCGTCGGGGCCCGAGGCGGTGCAGCCGAGCCGGACGGCCGGGCCGGTGACGTGACGCAGCCATCTGGGCTGTAATACGGACATAGCTGCACTAACTATGGAAAAGTTCGCTTATCCACACCTGCATTTCAGTGCGATCTCCCGACGCACGCCACACGGCATCTCGCGAGACGCACTCGTGAAAGGGCGCATCGTGACAGTCGAACCAATCCGTCATCTCCGCCGCGCGGTGCTGCCAGCACTCGCGGCCGTCACCGCTTCCTGCGCTACCGTCGCCCTGCTGATTTTCAGCGGAACCGGTGCCAGCGCGGCCGAAGCGCCGGTCGGCCTTGGGACAGCGGCGAACTTCTCCGTGCTGGCCGGCTCCACCGTTACCAACACCGGCCCGAGCTTCCTAGGGCAGAGTCTCGGCGTCTCCCCCGGCAACACCGCACCAGGCTTCCCGCCGGGCATTGTCGCCGGCGAGACCCACCTCGGCGACGCCGTCGCCCTGCAAGCCAAGAACGACCTGACCACCGCTTACAACGACGCTGCCGGCCGGACCCCGTTCACCAACCTTCCCGCGGAACTCGGCGGATCCACGCTCACCCCCGGGGTGTACCGGATCGGCGCCGCGCAGTTGACCGGCACGCTGACGCTGAACTCGCAGGGCGACCCGGCAGCCGTGTTCATCTTCCAGATCGACTCCACCCTCATCACCGCGTCCAACAGCAGCGTGGTGTTCATCAACGGCGCCTCGCCCTGCAACGTCTACTGGCAGGTGGGCAGCTCGGCGACGATCGGGACCGGAACCGAATTCGTGGGCAACATCCTGGCCCAGACCTCGATCACCATGAACACCGGCGCCACCCTCCAGGGCCGCGCTCTGGCGCAGACTGGCGCCGTCACCCTCGACACCAACACCATCACGGCACCCCTCTGCCTCCAGCCGACAGGAACTCCCACGGGCACTCCGACAGGCACTCCCACCGGCCAACCCACAGGAACTCCCACGGGCACTCCGACAGGCACTCCCACCGGCCAACCCACAGGTACCCCCACGGGCACTCCGACAGGCGGCCCTACCGGCCACCCCACGGAAACCCCGACCGGGCTACCGACTCCCAGCCGCACGGTGCTCCCGGTGACGGGCAGCAGCGGCGGTAGTGCACTGATACCCGTCCTGACGGGAGTCGGCAGCGTCGCTGTCGCGACCGGCGCGATCCTGCTTCTCCTCTTCCGCCGCCGGACGTCCAAGTCCTGACCGGGCATGCCCCGGCGGCCGGTCACCGGCCGCCGGGGCTCGCTCGTCGGCGAGCTGCCAGTCCTCGTACCGTTTTCCGGAAAAGACTGGGCAGGCGTCGCCGCAGCCCATGGTGACGATGACGTCGCTGGCCTCGGCGGTGTCCCAGATGAGCCGGGTCGGGGTCTGGTCGGTGATGTTGATGCCGACCTCGCGCATGGCCTCGACGGCGGCCGGGTTGATCTGGTTGGCGGGTGCGCTGCCGGCGGAGCGTACCTCGATGGGTCGCCGGCGAGGTGGCGCAGCCAGCCGGCGGCGGAGGTTAGCGATCTTGGCTGGGACCACGCTGAGCGCCGCGGGCGGCGTACCAGAGGGTGCCGAACGCGAAGAGAGTGCCAGCGGTCAGCCAGGAGGTAATGACCGACGAGGGTTGCGCCGGCCAGGCCCAGATGCCTGCCGCCCCGCCGATCTGACGCGGAGTCGCCGCGTAGACGGCGCAGACGTAGCCGAACGCGGGCAGCCAGGCGAGTCGGGCGCGGAGGAACGCCGCACCGAGCGCGACCAGCCCGACGCAGCCGAGCGTGTTGCGCAGCAGGGCGTACGCCCCGAAGACCTCCGGCGCCCGCAGCCCGGTCAGCGCCAGCAGCCCGCCGATCGTGGCTGCGGCGAGCAACAGGTGGCCCAGGCGCCACCGCTGCCACGGCAGCGCGGTGCCGCGTTCCAGCTCATCGTCTGCGCCGGCCAGCGTGGGGGCGAGCAGCACTGCGGCGATCAGCGGAGCGAGCAGGACGACCGGCATGCGGGCCACCGGCCCGGCGAAGTACGGCCTGGACGCGAGCCAGTCCCCAGCACTCCACGCGAGGAGCGTGGCCAGTCCGAGGCCGGCCCCGAAGACCGGCCCGCCCCGGGCTCGCAGATGCAGTTGTGCCAGGCGTGCGTTCGCTTGCGCGGTCCGTCGCTTGTGCCCCTCGGGGGCGCGGGATCGGTTCACAGCCGCTCCCCGAGCTCGGCCAGGCGCTTCCCGTCGCAGGCTCGCGCGGCGGCGAGATACTCGCCGAACCAGGCCCGTTGCTGGTCGAGCGGCAACGCCCGGAGTCGATCGGTCGGCAGGTCAGACAAGGGCTGCTGCTCGTCGAGCAGCCATTGCAGGGCGACGGTGCGGGCCTTGTCAACCTCGGGCGAGTAGTCCAGATGCGCGTGATCGCAGAACGGTTCGGTTATCTGGCGGAAGCCGCTGCGCAGCTCGCTCACCTCCGCTAGGCCACCAAACACCTGCGGCTGCTCGAGCAGATTCAGCCAGACGGTCTCGGCCTGCCCCGGGACCTGCCCGTCGGGCAGGATCGTGCTGTCTGCCGCCCGGGTCGGAGCGCCGGGAATCCCCGCCATCCGGGTCAGCAGCGGCTGGATCGCTGCCGCTACGTCGTCGAGGAGGAAGGCGTTGACGCGCGCCATGCAGACCGGCGGTCCGTCGGTGGTGCAGACCGGTTCGACGGCGCGCGGGTCGGTCGGGAGTCGACTGACCCGCGGCCCGGTGACGATCGGCACCGCAGCGGCGGCGGTGAGAGCGACGGCGACCACCGTCACCCAGCGTATCCGTGCCGCGAGCGCGAGGAGGGTGGCGGTCAACGCGAGCAACCACGCCGCCTGCGCCAGGTGGAGTTCGCCGGGGATCAACAGTTCGGCGCGCAGGTTGTCACGGACCGGGGAGAGCCAGGTGGCCCGGTAGACGTCGACGTAGGTGGTGGCACCGAGCCCGACGTAGGTGGCGACGCCGGCGATCGGAGCGATCGCCCGGTACGGGACGAGCCGTCCGACGAGGACCCCGAACGCGGCGGCGGCCCAGAGGGCGAGCAGCCCAACCAGCAGCACCCACCACCAGTCGCGTCCCGGATACGTGGCCTGCGCGCCGACCAGCGCCGCTGCACCACCGAGTACGGCTACCGCTCCCGCCGAGCCGGCAACGGCTACCGACAGCCAGGAGACCAGCAGCGGTTGCCAGGCCGGACGGGGCGTCGAGGCGAGCAGCTCGCCCATCCCACGGCGGCGCTCGCGGCCGGCCTGCCAGGCACCGGCGGCAACCATCAACGCGCAGAGGATCAGCAGGCAGACCCGGAAATAGCCGACGAGCCCGGCCCAGCGGCCCGCCCAGACATCGGCGTGCACGCAGAGCATCCAGACCGTGCCGCCGAAGATGGCCAGCGCGGCGGCCGGGGCCGTACCCCGGAGAAGTTCTACCTGCAGCGGGCGCCTCACCCGGCGACCTCGGCCCGCGCGCCGCGCAGCACGGCCGTATAGCCTCGCTCGATCGCGGAGTCGCCGCTGTCGCCATCCCCGCCCGCGTCGGCCAACTCCTGCGGAGTGCCGGCGAAGACCAGCCGGCCGCCGTCGACCAGACTCACCCGGCTGCAGGCCGCGGCGACATCCTCGACCAGGTGCGTGCTGACCAGGACACAGGCGTCGACCCCCAACTCCCGCAGCAGGGCCCGGAACTCGACCCGCTGCTCCGGGTCGAGGCCGGCGGTCGGCTCGTCGAGCAGGATGAGACGCGGGTCGTTGACTATCGCCTGCGCGATGCCAGCCCGGCGCAGCATTCCGCCGGAGAGATGCTTCATCCGATCATCGGCCCGCTCCAGCATCCCGACCCGGGCCAACGCCCGGTCGACCGCGAGCGGGATCTGCGCCCGGGGCATCTCCCGCAGCCAGGCGAAGTACTCGACGAACTCACGGACAGTGAAGCGCGGATAGAAGCCGAACGTCTGCGGCAGGTAGCCCAACTGCCGGCGTATCGCGCGCAGCGCCGCGCGGTCCGAGATGTCCCGGCCCAGCAGCCGCACCCGGCCGCCGCCCGGCCGGGCCACCGTCGCCAGCACCCGCATCAGCGTCGTCTTGCCCGCACCGTTCGGCCCGAGCAGCCCGTGCACACCCGCGGTGAGCGCCAGGTCCAGGCCGTCGTGGACCACCCGCTTTCCGTAGCTGACTCGCAGGCCCTCCACGGTCACCGTCGGCGGCCCTTCCACGTTCACCGTCATCCCCGTACCCCGATCTCCATCCGATCCCTCCGCCAGAACATCAACGCGCCGCCGAACACCGTCACCGCCGCCCACGCCAGGCCGGTCTCCGGCGCTACCAGCCACGCCTTGCCGACCGGCGCTAGCACCGTCCCCGTCCACTCCCTGCCGACCGGCGCCAGAACCATTGCCGCCCAGCCCGCCGCCACCACCGCAGCAGCTCGTCCGATCTCCAGCAGCGTGCCGAGCCCGAGCGTGAGCGCGGTCAGCGCGAGGCAGGGCAGCAGCCAGAGCACCGGTACGCCGATGCCGGAAACCTTCCCCGCCGCGAGCGCGACCGGCGCGGTCGCCGCGAAGACTGACAGGCACCGCCACAACACGATCCGCAATCCGGCGTACGGGGTCGCCCCCACCAGTTCGTGCAACGGGTCGGCCCGCAGCCCGTACGAGGCGGCGACTCCGAGCACCGGCAGCACCGGAGCAATGAGCAGCAGCCACGACCGGGCCTCCGCCGGACCGGCAGCCAGCGCCACCAACAGCCCAATCGTCGCCGCAACCGAGCCGAGCCAACCGCGCCGCGCCGCCGGCCCCGCCCCGACCAGGACGGTGACCTGCCGCCAGCGGGAGCCGGACCGGACCTTGCCCTGCTGCGGCAGGTTCGCCCGCAGCGTCGCCCCGAACGTGGCAAGCCGCTGTCCCATCTGTTCGTCGGGCACGAGACGGGCGCGGCAGGCCGGGCAGTGGTCGAGGTGCGCCTCGACCGACCAGGCGTCAGTATCGCCGAGCCGATCCTCGGCGTAGGCGCGCAGTACGAGGTCATGGAGGTGATAGTCACCGGTGATCATGACAGCGAGGCCCTCAACTCTCGGCGGGCGCGCATCGCGCGGGTCTTGACGGTCCCCTCCGGCAGCCCGAGCACCAGGGCCGCCTCCCGGACGGTCAGGCCGTCCAGGACGGTCGCCTGAAGCACCGCCCGCAGCTCGGGCGACAGTTGGCGCAACGCCTGCTCCAGCCTGGCGTCGTACGCCCCGGCCATCGCCTCCTCCTCAGCGGACGGCGACCAGGCCAACTGCGCGTCATCAGGCGCGTCGACGGTCTGCGGACGGACCCGGGCCCGCCGGTTCGCGTCGATCAGCCGGCGTGTGGCGATCGACCACAGCCAGCCGACGGCCTCACCGTCGCCCCGGTAGCTGCCGGCGGCCCGCCAGACCGTGAGAAAGACCTCCTGCAGCATTTCGTCGGCGAGTTCCGCGTCGCGACAGCGGCGGCGCAGTCGCAGCGCGAGCCAGGGCGCGTTTCGGGCATAGAAGAGATCAAACGCCCGTCGGTCACCTTTGCCGACGAGGCGCAGCAGCTCTCTGTCGTCCGCCTCCATCACAGAAGGTTAGGACGCACTCCCGCGCGGAACGGTTCTCGCCAGCCGGTGCCGGATACCCCGCCGGCCCGGGCCGCCGGATGCGCCGAAATTGTGGCGGCCGGTGTCTTCTGGGCGTCCCGTCCCGTGCCTACGGTCAACCGTATGGATCGCCTCACCGAGATCGCCTTCCGCCTGCCGAGGACGCCGGAATCGGCCGCCTTCCTCGGCCAGCTGCGCACCCTGCTCGCCGCCGTGGGGTACGCCGACTCCGTCGGCGCGTCGGGCGGGGCGGTGGATCGGCTGACCCTCACCCCGCCCCGGCCGGCGGGTGCCCGTCCGCTGACGATCTTCGAGCTGGCCGACACGCCCACGCCGGCGGTCGCCTTCGACACTGGCCTGTACCTCGGTGTCGAGGGCGACGTGCTGTCCGACGTGCGGCCCACGGTGGACCTGGTGGAGCTGACCCGTAGGCTCGCCGGGCACGTCCGGCGGGTCGACCACACCGGCGTGAACCTGCCCGGCCGTACCACCTCACCCGAACAATGGCGCGACCTTCTGCTGACTCTCGCCTCGACCTCCACCCTGTACCGCTATCCCACCGGCGAGGAGTGGCCGTTCATCCTCCCGTCGACCTCCGACGAGCTGCGCGGCGACATTCGCGACTTCGTGGTGGGCCGCGAGCCGCGGTTCGAGCTGGTCTACGAGGATTGGCGGACGCGCACCGAGTGGCAGTTCGCGCTCTGGACCGACCTGACGCGGTCGGAGTTGGAGCTGCTCTTTCCCGAGCCCGAGGGGATTACCTTCCCCGGCCTCGATGAGATCTTCCGCGTGGTCCCGGTCGATCACCCCTGGTGGCCGGAGGTGAGCATCCGATTCGACCTGTGCTACCGCATCGAAGGTGGCCCGACGGACTGGGAGACCGGGGAGTGGTTAATCACTGCGGGCGGCCGCATCCGCTGACGCCGCACCACCCGGCGGGCGCACGGCAAAGCGCCGTACGGGAGGAATACCCCGCTGAGCAGACACAGCGCCGCTGCGACGACGAGCGAGAGCCGTATCGAGGTCGTGGCGGCGACGATCCCGCCGACGGTGATGAAGGCGGGCTGGACGGACTTGGAACTCACCGACCACGCGGCGCCGACGCGGGCCATGAGATGGTCGGGTGTCGCCTCCATGCGATACGTCGCGAACACCGGATTGAACAGACCTGCGGAGGTCAAGAGCAGGAAATTTGAGGCCGTGATAACCGCGATTCCCACCGTGCCGGATCCGGCGAACGGCACGGCGAGAGGCCAGGGGACGCGTGACAGTCCAAGCACGAGCAACGCGCGGCGCTGCCCGAACCTCGCTACTACCCCTGATGAGAGCACGGCGCCGAGCAGGCCGCCGAGGCACGGTACGCCGAGCACGAGGCCGTATTCGAGAGGTGTTGCCTGCATCTGTTGCAGTACCAGGACGGCCAGCAGTGGGCTGCTCCACATGATGGCGCCGCCGAAAAGCATCGCATTGATGTACAGCATCCGAAGCGTTGGCTCGCGGAAGATCCACTGCCATCCGCCAAGGAGCCTTGCGCGTTCGCGGCCAACCGTCTGCGCCGCGATGGGTGCTGCTGCCGGGATTCGGCGCAGCAGGAGGGCGGAGGCGAGGTAGCTCAGCGAGTCTATGACCACTGTTGCGAACGGCGTCGTAGCTGCGATGAGGGCTCCACCAGCGGGTGGGCCGGCAGACTGGGTGATCCAGTTGACCGAATCGATCCTGGCGTTGGCGGAGGTCCGCTGTTCGGCCGGCACCACCGCCTTGACGTATGCGAAACCCGCCGCGTTGTACGCGATGGTGCCGGTGGTCTGGACGATCGCTACGCCGCACAGCTGCGCGAAGGTCAGGGCGTCAGCGACGATCGCGACCGGAATCGTTGCCAGCGCGGCGAACCGGACGGCGTTGCTGACGACCATCACCCGGCGCTTGTCGCGCGCGTCGATGAGCGACCCCAACGGAACGGAAATGACGGCGCTGGAAACCGCGCCGATCGCCGCCAGTGTGGATACCTCAAAGGCACCCGCGTGCAGGACGAGAATCGCGATGAGCGGGAGCGCGCCCGCGCCGACACCACTGCCGACCGCGCTGACGGCGTATGCCTGCCAGAAACGGCGGAACGCGACCGGACGGTTGGGCGACATCGTTGGTTCGCTCACGCGAACTGCTCCTGACGGAACGACATGATGCGGGTGTACGTCGCCCGGTGATTCCGGGGGTAGCCGTGAGATCGGCAGGGCATGCGGGGGCCCGGCCGTCACCCTACGCGGGTTGCGGGCCCCGTGGTTGTCAGGATGGCTTGGCGACCTGGGCGACGAACGCCCGCCACGTCGACGGCTCGAAGGTGAGGAGCGGGCCGGTTGGGTCCTTGGAGTCGCGTACGCCGACGACGCCGGGCAGGTTGTCGGCGACCTCGACGCAGTTGCCGCCGTTGTTCCCGCTTTTCGTGCTCTTGCGCCAACGCGCGCGGGTCAGGTCCATGATGCCGCCGCCTTCTTGATGAGGTCCAGGGACTGCGCTCGGGGAAGCGCCTCTCCAGTGATACGCGCCCAGCGTCGATCCAGGGTAGCAATTTTCGCCCTGTCCTCTGTGATGAGTGCTTCGACCTGCCCGTCCACGTGTGCGGCCCGAGAGCCGTCCGAAAGATCGGCCATGACGAAGGGCCCACCCAGGCCGCAGTACATGCCGGTGGCTGCCGGCACGACGTGAACCTGAACGGACGGCAACCTCGCACACTCCACCAGATATTCGCACTGCTCCCGCATCATCTCGGCGTCGCCGCCGGCCGTCCGCCACAGGACGCCCTCGTCCAGCACTGCGATCAGCAGCGGCGAGCGCTCGCGCCGCAGGACGGACTGTCGCCCGATCCGGGCGGAGACCAGTCGATCCACCTCGTCGGCCGTCAGCGCCTCGCCCGCGAGGGTCGCCCGCGCGTAGCCCTCGGTCTGAAGAAGGCCGGGTACCCAGGACAGCTCAAAGCACCGCAGGGTCACTGACTCGCGTTCGATATCGGACCACGGTCGGAACCAGGCCGGCTCGCGTCGCTTGAGGACGTCCGGCCAGAGGTCGGCGACATCCTTGCCGAGGAGCGCGGCGACGTCGGCGCGATGCCGCGACTGCGGGATTCGCCCGGGATTCGCCCAGCGTGCCGCTGTTTTCGGATCCACCCCGAGCTGACCCGCCAGGCTCTCGGCGGTCTCGCCCGCCTCGGCCAGCGCGGCGACGAACGCGTGGTTCATGGCACCTCTCCTTAGAACAAACTGAACGTCTGTAAGCCATCCTCTAGCGGAGTGTGATTGCCTGGCAACCCTTGGCAGGGTTCTTCGTAGACGGCGTGGCCGGTGGAGGCGAAGCCCGGCGGCCGCGTCCCGTGGGGGCCGTCCACGGGCGAGCACTCTGGGGCGGCCCCCGTCGAATTGACCTTGAAGGGGGAGACGTGCCGAGGGAGAAAGAGCAACCGCAGCCGCCGGTGCCCGTCCCGAAGCCGGACGTACCGCCGGCAACTCCGGACGTCCCTCCGGCAAAACCGTTCGTCCCAGGGCCGATTGGGCCGCTGATCCCGCCGTACCGTGGTCCCGGCCGAGTGAACCGCGGACCTGGCCTCGGGATGCCGTCCGCGCCGGGGCGCACGTTGCTCGCCGCGCATTCGACCGCCGCGCCGGAGTGGGTCTGTGACGGCTGCGGCGCGGACTGGCCGTGCCCGGCGTGGACGGCGGCACCGATGGACGCGGCTCGGCGGGCGGATCTCCTGCCGGAGTTCACGCGGCTGACCCGCCAGGCGATCCGGGACCTACGCGGGCGGCCGGGCGGCCCTCAACCGCCCGAGATCGTACGGCGCTTCCTGTGGTTCCTGCCGCTGACGGACGAGGAGGCGCGCGCCGTGGCGCTGAGGTTGCGTTGAGTCGTCGCCGGCCCGAGCATCTTCCGTCGCGGCCGACCTGGCGTTGCCAGGCGTGCGGCATCGCCTGGCCCTGTTCGGCCGCGAAGCTGCGCCTGCTCGCTGAGTATCGCGGCCAGCGGGCCAGCCTGCTGATCTACCTGGCGAGTCTCCAGGCTGAGGCCGCCGTCCAACTCGCCGAGCTGGGCGGCGGCACCGCACTGGCGGGCTTGCATGACCGCTTCCTCGGCTGGGCGAGACCCCGCGGCTAGCCGCCCCGGCGGCGGGGCGGGCCACCGCTGCTGACCGACTCCGAGCCGGTCCGGGCGTGTCGCGAGCGAGGGGGCACATTACTCGAGACCGATATGCCTCTGAGGCATGTTTATGCCCCAGAGGCATATCACTATCACCCGTACTTCAAACGGCGCGCACTACCCTCAGTAATCAAGACTGACCGGTTACGGGCGGGCGTCCGCCGCCACCCTGCCGTGGCCGGGTGGACACGCCTCGTATCCTTTCCGCCGGAAGGCCCGCAAAGTGGAAGGGAGTCGGTGTGAGCGACCAGGTCGAGACGTTGGAGTTCCAGGCCGAGGCCCGTCAGCTGCTGCAGCTGATGGTTCACTCGATCTACTCGAACAAGGATGTCTTCCTGCGTGAACTGATCTCGAACGCGTCCGACGCGCTGGACAAGCTGCGGCTGGAGTCGCTGGTCGACAAGGATCTCACGGTCGACACCGCCGACCTGCACATCGAGATCGAGGTCGACAAGGAGGCCCGCACGCTGACCGTGCGGGACAACGGCGTCGGCATGTCCCGCGACGAGGTGGTCGGGCTGATCGGCACGATCGCCAAGTCCGGCACCGCGGAACTGCTGAGCAAGCTGCGCGAGGCGAAGGACGCCGCCGCCTCTCAGGAGCTGATCGGCCAGTTCGGTGTCGGGTTCTACGCCACCTTCATGGTGGCCGACAAGGTGACCCTGCTGACCCGCCGCGCCGGGCAGGACGGCGGCACCCGCTGGGAGTCCACCGGCGAGGGCACCTACTCGGTGGAGTCGGTCGACGAGGCGCCGCAGGGCACCTCGGTCACCCTGCACCTCAAGGCCGCCGACGACGAGGACAACCTGCACGACTACACGGCCGAGTGGACGATCCGGGAGATCGTCAAGCGCTACTCGGACTTCATCGCCTGGCCGATCCGGATGACCGTCGAACGGTCGGGCGAGGACGGCGTCACCACCCGCGAGGAGCAGACGCTCAACTCGATGAAGGCGCTCTGGGCCCGCTCCCGCGACGAGGTCGACGAGGCCGAGTACAAGGAGTTCTACCGGCACGTCGCGCATGACTGGGCCGACCCGCTGGAGATCATCCACATGCGGGGCGAGGGCACCTTCGAGTACGAGGCCCTGCTGTTCCTGCCGTCGCACGCCCCGCTCGATCTCTTCTCCCCGCATGGCCGGCGCGGGGTGCAGCTCTATGTCAAGCGCGTGTTCATCATGGACGACTGTGACGCGCTGATGCCCAACTATCTGCGCTTCGTCAAGGGCGTGGTGGACGCGCACGACCTGTCGCTGAACATCTCCCGGGAGATCCTCCAGCAGGACCGGCAGATCAGCGCGGTCCGTCGCCGCCTGGTCAAGAAGGTCCTCGCCACCCTCAAGGACATGTCGGCCGAGTCCTACCGCACGTTCTGGGCGGAGTTCGGCGCGGTGGTCAAGGAGGGGCTGCTGGAGGACACCGACAACACCGAGGCGCTGCTCGACCTGGTCCGGGCCGCCTCCACCCACGACCCGGCCGAGCTGACCACCCTGCGCGACTACGTCGAGCGGATGAAGGACGGCCAGTCCGAGATCTACTACGCCACCGGTGAGTCCCGGGCCACCATCGAGAACTCCCCGCACCTGGAGGCGTTCCGCGCCAAGGGCTACGAGGTGCTGATCCTCACCGACCCGGTCGACGAGGTCTGGGTCGAGCGGGTCGGCGCCTTCGACGGAAAGACCCTCCGCTCGGTGGCCAAGGGCCAGGTCGACCTGGAGACCGAGGAGGAGAAGGAGAAGACCGAGGCCGAGCGCAAGGAATACGCCGACCTGCTCACCTGGATGAGCGGCGCGCTCGCCGACAGCGTCAAGGAGGTGCGGCTCTCCTCCCGGCTCACCACCTCGCCGGCCTGCGTGGTCGGCGACGCGCACGACATGACGCCGACGCTGGAGAAGATGTATCGGGCGATGGGGCAGGAGGTGCCGCAGGTCAAGCGGATCCTCGAGCTCAACCCGACCCACCCGCTGGTCACCGGGCTGCGCAAGGCGCACGAGCAGGGCGGCGACGCCGCCGCCCTGACCGAGACGGCCGAGCTGCTGTACGGGATGGCGCTGCTCGCCGAGGGCGGCGAACTGGCCGACCCGTCGCGGTTCACCCGGATCCTCGCCGACCGGCTCGCCCGTACGCTGTAGCACCCGCTCTTCCGCCGGCCGCGGCAGTCACGCCGCGGCCGGCGCAGGCGGCCCGTCGTCACCCGGGTGCGCTGGCGGTCTGCTGGGTGGCCGCGGTGAGGGCCGCGGCGAGGGCTGCGGCCTTGTCCTTGCCGATCGCGGCGACGATCGCGGCGGCGGCATCGGCCGGGGACTCCCCGCCGAGGGCCTCCACGACCGCCGCCGCGATCTCGGTGGCGGTCGGCGCGGCATGGGCGGTCTGATAGAGGTTGTTGAGCACGCCCAACGTCGACATGCCGGTGGGGATGCCGCCACCGACGTACTGCCAGGGCAGCGCGCGCATCTGGGCGGCGACGGTGGGGTCCTTCAGGATCGCGAGGAATTGGGCGGGGGTCATGGTGTCGTCCTTCGTCAACAGGGCCCGCAGTTGGGCGAGCGTGCCGCGGTAGGCGTTGCAGTCGGTCGTCCTGGAGGCGCCGGGGCAGGCGATGTTCGACCCGTACTGCCAGATCGACGGGTTCACCCCGCCGTACGCGGCCCAGCCCGGGCCGCTGTCCCCACCTGCTTTCGCGTACACGGCGCCCGGCGCGCCGGTGGGGTTGCTGCCGTAGTTGCTGGCGACCAGGGCCATGTCGAGCACCCGCAGGTCGGGGCGGCCGAGGTTGCCCTCCCAGAACCACTTCGGAAGGTAGCCGGTCAGCAGTCGGTGGTCGACCGCGTTCCAGCGGTCCACGAACCGGCGGATGTCGGTCCAGCGGGGCCACAGTCCGTTGGCGACCAACTCCGGGTAACGCTCGGCGTCGACCATCGCCCAGACCGCGCCGATGTCGTCGAGGCTGCGGCGCAGGTAGTCGACCTGCCGGTTGGTGCTGGCCTGATCGCCCTTGATCAGGTTGTGGTAGCCACCGATCGTGTCGAAGCCCGCCTGGGCCGCGCCGCGCGCCATGTCGAGGGCGTGGCGGCTGGGCGGGTTGAAGCCCTTCGGGTCGCCGTAGGTGACCCGAAGGCACAAGACGGGAGAGGTGGCCTTGAGGACGGCCGGCCAGTTGAACTTGCCCTGGACGCGATCCCAATCCGCATGAGAGAGGTCAACATAGATCACAGTCATTGCCATCACCTCTGTGGCAGACGGTAGCTCGACCGCTCTGACCTGCGCAAATGTGAAGTCTGGTCGGTGTGGCGGAGCCCTCGCCCGGCCGAGTGAAGAAATTCGCATCAAGTGGGCGTTTGCCGCAAATCGCTTATCGTCGGGTGCGTTCGCGATCGCGGACATCACGGGCCGGCAACGCCTAATCCCGCCGCCGGGTCGTGGTACCTGGACCTCAGGCGGGAGCGGGGGACCCACACGTTTCTCGGTGCTCGACACCTCGGGGTGAAGCCGCCACCCGGCGGCCGGGCTCCTCGGCCCGAACCCGACAGCTCACCTCGTCGGCGTGGAGGAGACCCACATGGCAACTGAACACGTCGTACCTCACAGAGGTAACACCCGGCGCCGGATCGCTGCCGAGGCGCTTGTCGTCGTCGCCGGCGCCGCCGCCCTCCTCACGCCGGGCTCGGCCGCGAGTGCGTCCAGCGTGAACTGGGACGCCATCGCGCAGTGCGAGTCCGGCGGGAACTGGCACATCAACACCGGCAACGGCTACTACGGCGGCCTCCAGTTCTCGAAGGGCACCTGGAACGGCTACGGCGGGCAGGCGTACGCCAGCCGGGCCGACCTGGCCAGCCGCACCGCGCAGATCGCCATCGCCGGAAAGGTCCTCGCCAGGCAGGGCATCGGCGCCTGGCCGGTCTGCGGCAGGAAGGGCGGCTCGACGAAGCCCACGTCGGTGTCCGCGAGCCGGAAACCGGCGAGGATCGCGACCAGCGAGCCGGTGTCGCGCCGCGACCGGCCGGCGACCCGCAGCCATCGGCGTGCCGCGCCCAGTGCCGTCGGTGCCGACACCTATGTGGTCAAGAACGGTGACACCCTGTCCGAGATCGCCGAGGACCGTGACCTCGCCGGCGGCTGGCACCCGCTGTACGAGCGCAACAGGCGGGTGGTCGGCCGCGACCCGGGCTTGATCTTCCCGGGTCAGCGGCTGCGGCTGCGCTGACGGCATCAGGGGTGGAAACTGCCCTCGGGTCCGGTTGCTATGGTCACGGTGCTCCGGAAAGACGTGAAGAAAGCGCGGCTATGACCAACGATCCGTTCACCGCGGCCGCGAGCCTCGACGAACTGCTCACCAGGACCCAGCAGGCGCTGTCCGCGATGCGTTCGCGGGCCGCTGATCAGGTCGACGGCGACCCGGCGCAGCTGCTCCGCGCCGAGGGCGTCGCGGCCGGCGGCCAGGTTCGGGCCGTGGTCGTCCAGGGTGGCCGGCTCGAGTCCGTCGTGGTCGACCCGGAGTTGGCCGAGGCGGGGATGGAGGCGGTCTGCGGGCATGTCGTGGTGGCCGTCAACGCGGCTCTTGCCGACCTCGACGCCCAGGTCAGCGCCTCGGCGCGAGCCGACGTCGATGCTCTGGCCGCGCGGCTCGGCGGGCTGCAGGATCAGTCGGTGCGGCAGATGGAGCTGTTCAGCCGGGCGATGGAGGACGTGGTGGCGCGGCTCAACCGTAGCGGCGAGGCGGCCGTGCGGGCGGACGGCCCAGGCTGATGCGGGCGGCCTCGCGGCGCCCGGAGGGCCGCCGCTCGAGGAGACGAGGCGGCCGGCCGTGGCAGGTACCACGGCCGGCCGTCTCGTTCCTGATCAGGAGAGGGTGACCGCCGCGTCGTCGATGACGAAGGAGGTTTGCAGCATGACGTCCTCCACGCCGGTGAACGAGATGGTGGCGGTCGTGCCGGCCAACGATGAGATGTCGAAGGACTTCTGCGTGTAGCCGGAGGCCTTGTTGAGGTTGGAGTAGGTGGCCAGGGTGGTGCTGCCCGCCTTCACGGTCAGCTTGTCGTAGGCGCTGGTCGTGGTCGTCTCCGCGCTGTCGATGTGCAGCCAGAAGCTGAGGGTGGCCCGGCAGCCGGCGGGGATCGTCACCGACTGGGACAGGGTGTCGGTGTGCGTGCTGCCGTAGCCGTCCAGCCACGCCTTCCACGAGCCGCTGTGCGCCGCCTGTCCGGTGGAGCTGGTGATGACGCCGGAGGAGGCGCTCCAGTTCACGTTGCCGGACTCGAAGCCCGGGTTGGCCAGCAGCTGGCCGGAGCAGGACCCGGTCGGCGGCGTGGTGGTCGGCGGCGGGGTGGTGCTGCCGGAGCAGGTCGGGTCACCGGACTGCGCCGGCACGCTGACGGCGTCCCAGGCGGCCTTGACGGTGTTGAACTCGGTGCAGCTGGTCGGGAAGAGGTTCTTCGCCGCCTGCAGCGTCCAGGTGCGGTACTTCAGGTACGACGACCCCGTGGTCTTCAGCAGCATCGCGTTGTACATGATCTTGATGGCGGTCTGGACGCCCAGGCCGGTCACCGAGCTGCTGTTGCAGGTGGGGCTGGTCGGCTGGCCGTTGGTCGGGTTGCTGCCCATGGCCAACAGGTAGAACCAGTGGTTGCCCGGGCCGGCCGCCTTGTGCACCTCGGTGCTCGGGATGCTGCTGGAGTAGCAGTTCGGGTCGCCGAGCGCCGACGGGTTGTACATGTTGCGGATCGGGCCCTTGCCGACCAGGTTGACCATCTCGCCGACCAGGAAGTCCGGCGTGTCGTACGGGGCCGGCTCGTTGGCGAACCACTCGGTGGCCGCGCCGAAGGTGTCGGCGACGAACTCCTGGGTGCCGCTGCCGGAGATGCCGCCCGGGGTCTTGTCGTCGATGCCGTGGCCGATCTCGTGGGCGACCACGTCGAGCGAGCCGATCCACTGACCGGCGGTGTTCTTGCCGATCTGGACCTGGGTGCCGTCGTAGTAGGCGTTCTGATCGTTCAGGCCCACCCGGATCGGCCAGGCACCACCGCTGCCGTTGGCGCCGTTACGCCCGAGCCACTGCGCCAGCATCTTGTGCTCGGTCTGCGCGGCGAACAGCGCGTCGACGCAGCCGGTCTCCTTGTTGGTGGCGGTGCCGTTGCCCCACACGTCGGTCGACTTGCTGAACGTCGTGTTGTTCGCGGCGTCCTGGCAGCTCAGGTTGGTGATGGTCGGGTCCTTCATGGAGTACGTGCTGCCCGACAGCGTGGTGTTGAGCGTGAGCGGGCTCGGGCCGTTCCACGCGCCGGTGCCGGTGCCGTGCATGACGTGCTCCTGCGTACGCAGGACGGCGCCGGTCGAGGCGTCGACGTCGACGGTGAGGCGGCTCGGGCCGTCGGCGTCGGTGCCCTGGACCGTGGTCTCCCAGGCCAGGGTCGGCTGGGCATCGAGCGTGTAGACGACAAGTTTGGTGCCCTCGACGGCGCTGACCGTCTTGAGCTGGGCCCGCGCGGTCTGCGCCGCGGCGGTCGAGGTCAGCATCGGGGTGATGGCGAGGTTGCCGATGCTCCGCTGCTGCGCGACGGAGGCGTACTTCAGGTTGCCGGCCGCGTCGGTGGCCAGCACGAAGTCGCCGCCGACCACCGGCAGGCCCTTGTAGGTGCGCTCGTAGGGCACGTACTGGGTGCCCTCGGAGGAGATGACCTCCTGCTGCACGAACGCGTCGTCGGCGCTGGCGTGCAGGTAGGCGGGTCGCCCGGCGACCATTTTGCTGGCCGAGTTGGCGGCGAGCGTACGGGCCTGGGCGGCGTTGGGGCTGGGAGTGTGGGAGGGCGCGGCCTGCACGGCCGCGGCGGTGCCGGCGGCGATCAGGCCGGCCGCGGCCGCGCCGGCGACTGCGGCGAGGCGAGGTGAGAGCTTCACGGGGGTGTGCTCCTGTTCCTAGGCCGCGCGGAGCCCGGTCAGGATGCGCGGCGTGGTGAGGCAGGACGACGATTGGTCTCCGGAGCTGCCGGCGTGGCCCCGGTTCGACAGACCGACCGTGCGAGGCCGCCGGGTTCGGGGGACTCGCTGGTGCACAATCACACGCCCCCCGGGCGCGGAGCAATGGGTGAGCCGGCCCACCGGCGTCCGTCGATCGCCGTCCGAACACGCCCGATCATATGAACCATGATCTTCAATAGCCGCTGATCAGGGCGTATGTTCTCGGCGCTGGACGGTCAGTCGCCCGATACACGACCAATGCCGCTGTCGGCTGATGGCGCGTACTCGCCCCTCGGCCGAGATGTCGATCAGTCCTGACCTGTCCGGACCGTTCGCCGCTACCGCCCGGGCTGGTACTGGCCGGTCAGGCGGGCGAGTTTCAGCGCCAGATGCAGGCAGAGCCGCTCGTTGCCGTCCTTCAGATCGGTGTCGGCGAGCAACTCCACCCGCTGCAGCCGGTAGTAGAGCGTCGTCCGGTGCAGCCGCAGCCGCTCCGCCGTGGCGTGGGCGTTGCCGGCCAGGTCGAGGTAGGTCTCCAAGGTTTCGAGCAGCACCTGGTGGGCCTCGTCGCCGAGCAGCCGACCCAACCCCGGATGCACCCGCGCGACGTCCAGGTGCCGCGCGTCGACCCCGGACAGCAGCCGGTAGATGCCCAGGTCGGACCAGTAGACGATCGAACCCAGGGCCGGCAGTTGCACGCCGACCCGGGCGGCCTGGAACGCCTCCTGGTACGACAGCAGGCTCTCGTACAGGCGAGGCCGCGCGTCGCCGACGCCGAGGACCGTACGCGCCATCGACGCCAGCCCCCGGACCGCCCCGCGCAGCGCCTGGTCGAGGTGCGCGGCGGCCTCCTCCGCGGGCCCTCGGCCGGCGTGACGCCCGCAGAGCAGCAGCACCCCATGGTCGTGCCGCACCAGATGCAGCGTCTCGCGCGACCCGACCCACTGTCGAGTGGCGACCAGGGCGTGCTCCAGGGCCAGCCGGGCCGTGTCGTCGAGCACGTCGTCCGGGGTCGCGACGAGATGGGCGACCAGGGCGGTGACCTGGCCGTCGCTGCCGACCAGGCCGTCGGTCAGCAACGACCGGACGGCCTCGCGCCGGGCCTCCGGGGACTCGACGAGCAGCGTTCGGGTGGCCTCCGCCTCCCGCTGCGAGGTCAACTCGCCGAGCAGGTTCTCCCGGTAGAGGGCAAGCGACAGGTCCGGCATCGCCTCGGTCACCACCGAGATGTCATCGTCGGTCATCCCCTCGGACTCGTCGATGAACCACACAAAGCCCAGCAGCAGGTCCTGGTGCCGGATCGGCACGCACACCCGGGGAAGGAGATCCAGCTCGGGGGAAGCCGGGGTACGCACCGGCTGCCGGGCCTCCATGATCCCGAGATCACGCGCCCAGGCGATCATCTCGGGGGTGGTGTGCCGGCGCAGGATCGAGCTTCGGCGCACCCCGTCGATCACCCCGGTGTGCTCGCTGTAGACGACGACCCGCTGACGCCGGTCCTCGATGAGAGCCGGTCGTTTCACGCGTGCCGCAATCCGGTCGACGATGCGTTGCAGTTCCATGCGCATGCGATGCTCCCGGAACAGCCCGATCCGCGCGGATCTCACCGCTTGTATCGGACTGGATATGTGCTGGTAGGACGGTTGGCCTACCTTCGATGATGTTGGGCCTGCGGCGCAATCCCCGTAACCGCACCGCAACATCCGTACTCCGATTAGCCTCGGCAGTTTCGGCATCTGTCGGAAGACCGCGAGGGTGCACCCCCCTAACGTGGTGCCATTGCCGGCCCGACGGGCCAGGGGAGCCGTGGTTGGGCACACCATGAGTGGAGTGTCCGGAAAGGGAAACGTCGTGGCCGTAACCAGGCCCTGGCAGGGCGTCATCGTCGCCGTTCCCACGCCGTTCCGGGCCGATCTCTCGGTCGACTACGACCGGCTGCAGGAGCACGTACGGTGGCTCACCGACGAGGGCTGCCAGGGCGTGGCGCCGTGCGGGCCGCTGGGGGAATACCGGTCCCTGTCCGACGGTGAGCGCGCCGACGTGGTCCGCGCCGCCGTCGAGGCCGTACCGAACGGCCGCGCGGTGGTGCCGGGCGTCGGCGGGTACGGCAGCCGGCAGGCCCGGCGTTGGGCCGAGCAGGCCCAGGCCGCGGGCGCGCAGGCGGTGCTCGCGCCGCCACCGGTCGGTTATCCGGGCGACGCCGCCGCCGTCGTCGCCCACTACCGTGAGGTGGCCGCGGTCGGGCTGCCGGTGGTGGTGTGCGGCGACCCGACCGAGACCACGGTGGACCTGACGCCGGACCTCCTCGCCCGCATCGCCGAGACCGACGGCGTCGTGGCGGTACGGGAACGCGACGTGCGCTGGCTGCACCGCGTCCGCGACCTGTGCCCGCACCTCGACGTGCTGGTCGGGGCGGACGACGTGCTGCTGGAACTGACCGTATGCGGTGCCACCGGGTGGATCGGGCACTGTCCCAACGCCCTGCCCGGGCTCTGCCAGCGCCTGCAGCGGCTGTGCGCCGCCCGCGACCTGGCCGCGGCGCTGCCGTTGTACGCCCAGCTGCATCCCCTGCTCAGCTGGGGCTCCCGACCCGAGGCGGTCCAGGCCGTCAAACTGGCGATGGGACAGGTCGGCCGGTACGGCGGCCCGTGCCGGCCACCCCGTGGCCCGTTGGCGCCCGAGACCGAGGCCCGGGTGTATCGGGACCTGCGGCGGGCGCTCCGGGCCGCCGACGGGCCACCGCGCGGTCAGGCGCCGGGCTCGTCGAGCCTCCGGCGCGGCGGATAGCCGGTCCCGGTCACCCCGTTCTCCGGGTCGCCGACGGTGACCTGGTCGCCAGCGGATCAGCGAAGGCACCGGATGGGCGTCGGCGGGGGACCCACCATCGCGGTGACGGACCGGAGCCGGGGCCGCCTCGTGCGCGGAGGCCACCCCGGCCCGGCTGTGGCGTCGTCAGACCCGGCTCAACGCAGGGCCCAGCCGTTCAGCCGGCCGCTGCGGTTCAGCGCGGCCGGCCGGCCGGCGTTGCCGCCACGGCGGCCCGTCCAGAACGGCGAGGTTCGCCACATCGGATGGGCGATGGCGCCGTTCGAGATCGGGAAGGCGGCCCGCTCGGCGTATCCGTGCCCGCCGAGCAGGTCCCGATCGGCCTCGGTGAAGGCCTCCGCGTACGTCGGCAGGCCCAGCGTGTCCATCCGGCGCTGCGTCCCGGTGATGAGGTCGGCCCGCCGCGCCGGGGTCTGCCCCGGCGCGGCCAGCAGCGCGAGCCGCGCGGCAGCGGGGTGAAGCGACCGGCGGGTAACCGAGGCTGCACCTCTTCCCGTCCGAGGTCTAGGCTGGCCCGGTGACGGTGGGAC
>NZ_JBEYIX010000017.1:0-95864 GCF_040636055.1 Micromonospora sp. NPDC006766
GGACCATCCTGGAGCCTGCCTCCCCGGCGAGGGGCCGCGGTCCAGCGGCGGCACGCTGGCCCGGCTGGAGGCCATCGGCCCGCAGGGCCGATAGCCCAACCATGTCCGGTGGGGGAGGGCCCGGCGGGACCGGGCCCGGGCGATGCCGGCGGCATCACCCCACGACCCGGCCGGCGCCGGCGGGCCCGCGGCCGCGGTACTCCTGGTCCTGGTCGTGGTGGACGCGGAGTTGGCAGGGCGAGGGGACCCACTGGTGGGCCCCCGCCCGGTGACGGCGGGAGCAACGGCCCACACCACGACGGCGCCACGACAACACCGCCTTTAACCGGCCCCCGACCAGACGGCCACCGACCCACACCAGCCCCAACGAACACCGGTCTCGGTACGACGGCCGGCGGCCGGTGAATTCAGAGCCGCCGCACCGGCTCTGCTGGATTGTTGCCCCGAGCAGGACGGTCATTCGTTATCGATCTTGATCCAGTCTTTCCAGCAGGCGCCGATGAGCTTCGCCTTGTAGGTGCCGTAGAGGCCGTAGATCCGCTTGGGGGCGATTGGGCGGCCGGCGGTCCGGCCGCTGGCTACGGTCACTCCGGTGTTGATGTCCCACACTTTCCAGTCCGTGCCGTAGCACGCGCCTACGGTCACGTCGATGAAGCGGCCGGTGCGGTGTGCGGGAACTGAGCCGGTGGTACAGGTTCGGTACCAGCCCGAGGACCAGTAGGGGGCGGTGCAGTTGGCGGACGCGGCCTGAGCGGGCGTCGCCGCGACGCCGAGCGTTGCGACGGCGGCCGCCATGCTGAGCAGTGCGGCCTGTAACGGCTTCGACTTGTGGATCGTTCCGCGCATGAATGCCTCTCTTGGTTGGACGAACCCAGCGGAGGGGCCCTGCCGCAAGCGCCGAAACGGGGTTTGGGTCGTGCCCCTGCGGTTTGATGCGCCCGTGGGCGAGAGGCTTGCGGCACCGCCAGCCTGGTTGCCGTCGCCTGGCGCTCGCCAGCCACTGTTTCTAGAGCTCAGCGTCCTTGGCTTACTCCCAGGAGCTGCACGGACCATAGGCCAACTGGCAGTAGGTGATCGCGCCCACCAAGCGCTCGGCCAGCAGGGGTTAAGGGCTACCTCTTGGCGGGGCGGTGGCGCATAATCTAGGGAGATTCGCCGCCATGCTGACCAGCGAGGCGGCGCATATTGTCTAGGGAGTTGACGCGTGACTGTCCAGTTCGTAGTGGCGGTGGATGCGGAGATGCTGCGGGCTGTTCAGGACCGGGTGGGGCGAGAGGTCGAGGCTGAGCGGGATTGGTGGCAGGAGCGGCGTCGTGAGCTCGGGGTGCAGTGGTTGCGTGGATCCGGTCGGCGGGAGGCCTTGGCGCAGCTTCGACGCGAACGGGCGCAGAGGCGGATGGCGGGCGAGCTGTTGGGGACGCAACGGCACCTGTTGACGTTCTTTGTGCGTCGAACGCTTGCGGCTCGGGGGTGGGACAAGGAGTATGAGCCGGTTCCGGTGGGGGAGCGGGGGATGCCGGGTAGGCCTGTGGGTCGGTCGCCGCAGAGCGATCTGGCGGCGGGGATTGGCTTGACCGATCGGTTGTACTTTGAGCTGCCTGACGAGTTGGGGGAGCAGGTGCGTCGTGCGGCCTATTGGGAGTCGGCCGCGGCGGTGCGGGCGCTGCTGGCGTGGGCGGATCGGTACGGCAAGGGGCCTGCGGCTGAGGGTGTCGAGGGGTTCGCCGCGGTGATGCGGCAGGCGATGGGGATGGGCCCGAGTGCCGCTGCGCTTCGGAAGCGTGAGGAGTTGCGGCGGCGGGTCCTGACGACAGGGGACATCCTTCGCCAGGCGGCTGGCGCCGCTGGTGACGCTTTATC
The DNA here is from genome assembly GCF_040636055.1 of Micromonospora sp. NPDC006766. NCBI lineage: Bacteria > Bacillati > Actinomycetota > Actinomycetes > Micromonosporales > Micromonosporaceae > Micromonospora > Micromonospora sp. NPDC006766. The sequence goes on from NZ_JBEYIX010000017.1 coordinate 1,861, forward strand.
TAGGGAGATTTAGCGGCTGTACGGGCAACAGCGCCGCGTTCCGCGCTCACCTACGCGAACACCGGCTCGGCTACGTCCTCGCGGTGTCCTGCAGCCACCTGATCCCGCTCGACGGTGGCAAGGCCCGGGTTCGGGCCGACCGGGTCGCCGCCGACCTGCCGGCATCGGCGTGGCAGCGCCGCTCAGCTGGCGCCGGGTCGAAGGGCCCACGCTTCTACGACTGGGCGTGGCTGGACGACGTGTGCACCGACGCCGACTCCGACGACGGCGGCCACAGCCTGCTGATCCGCCGCAACACCACCAGCGGGGAACTGGCCTTTTACCGCTGCTGGACCCCGAAGCCGACTGCTCTCGCGCAGCTCGTGCGGGTCGCTGGCATCCGTTGGACCGTTGAGGAGAGCTTCCAGGCCGCCAAGAGTCAGGTCGGTCTGGACCAGCACCAGGTCCGCCGCTGGGACTCCTGGCACCGGTTCACCACCCTCGCCCTGGCCGCTCTCGCTGTCCTGGCGATCTGCGCCGCCGACGCAGCCCACCACGACCCGGCCGACACCGGACTGATCAAGCTCACGGTCAACGAAGTCCGCCGACTCATCAACGCCGCCTCAACCTTGAGCTTCAAGCATGATCGAACCCTGAGCTTCAGGCATGATCGCGAAGGGCGGCTGCCGTATTAGGCTCAGGCCATGACGACCTCATCACCCCATGACGCGGTGCCGGACAGGACCAGCACGGGCGCACCGACCGGCGACGGACAGGTCGACCCGGTGACCCCTCTCACCCCCAACGGCAAATCCGACTCCAGCTCTGCCAAGACCACCATCACCGGGCACGTCGCCGGATTCATTGCTCAGGTGACCAAGACCCAAGGAGAGGTCTGACGGCGATGCCCACCCCCGACCGCGCGGTGAGCGACCGCGCACCGGAGACCCGAGACTCCGACGGAAAGCGAGAGCACGCCCCCAGCGCTGCCCCGGATTGGGCGATCGCTGGCTCAAACCCCACCACGACCCCACCCCCGCAGAGGCGCCCCCCATGCCTCTGACCAGCCTTACCGCTAGTTTTCGCAAGATCATCAGTCAAGGGCCGGACTCGCCACACCGGAGGCACCACCGCGTCGGCCCGCGTCGACGCTGGCCGACGTCCGGTCAGCGCAGCATTCGACCGGAGTGATGCCGCCGGCATCGGATGATCAGGGCGTTTGTAGTGAGGAGGTGAGGACGTCTGCAGTCAGGCGGAGGAGTTCGGCGAGTTCGTCGGCTGTTTCTGGGGCGGGGCGGCCGGGGAGCGGGTCGAACGCGAGTGCAGCCTCGGCGAGGAGGGTGGTATGGGCGTGCTGCCCGAAGTCGATGGTGCGGTGTTGTTTGGCGCGGTGAGCCACTGTGGCAGCAAGTCCCCGGGCGATGAGTAGTGTCCAGGCGGGCACGGCGATGAGCTCGTCGGGATCGTAGGGGGTGATGGCGTTGGCCGGGTGGCCTGTGTGGGGTTTCGGGTTGAGGCTGATCGCCAGGAGTCGTGCTTGTCCTGGGCAGCCGGCCTGGTGGCCAGGACCGGCGAGGGTTGCGGCGAGGGCGGCTTCGTCGAGGGTGTCCCATCGGTCGGGGGCAGCATTGTAAGGGCAGTCGAGGCAGGTGTAGGTGTAGCGCCCGGCTGCGGTCGGGGCCTGTGTTGCTGTGCTGGTTGGCATCCCCGTTCTTCTCCCCGTGGTCGTGGCTGCGGTGCGGAGCTGGAAATGGTTCATGGTGGCCCCGGGCGCGCCCGGGGCCACCGGTGCCAAACCGCGTTGGGTGACGGGACCCCCTTGATGCGCGGCGGCCGTACCGGCTTGTCTGTGCCCCCTCGTGCCGGTTGCCTTGGCGTGCTGTGACGCGCGCTCTGGGCGGGCTTGCGCATCCCCCGTTCCGTCCCCCATCTCGCGATCGGCGGTCCTCACACGACAAACTGTTACGGCTTCGACACATGCCGATGTCGGGCGCGCGCCTGTTGCAACACTATCGTTGTCAGCTACGGTGTCACTGCCACAACAGTGGTCGGGCGTAGCCAAGTCAAGCACGGCCGTGGAGGTGCTGCAACTATTGTGGCCACGACGTTCTTGTTCGCCACGATCGTGGCAGTCTGGGCTTGATCAGGAGGGGTGGTCATGGCCGACGCTGGCAGGGTCGACGGGTCGTTCGCCGCCCGGTTACAGCACCTGTTCGAGACGCATCTCAAAGCCGGCACCGACAAGCCGTATTCGCCCGACGAGGTAGCCAAGGCAACGGGCTTGTCTCTTAGCTACGTCAACTACCTGCTCAGCGGGGAGAGGGACAACCCGACGCGTTCGGCTATCCAGAAGCTGGCCAACTTCTTCCGGGTGGAGCCGAACTTCTTCTTCGACCCGGTTGGTGACACCGCTGTCGGTGCGGACGTCGACTCGGACCTGGAGACCATCACCGTGCTCGCGCGACGGATGCCTGCGGGAAGGCCCCGGGCGAGCCTACGCTTGATCGTCGAGCAGGTCGCTGCGTTAGAGGCGGAGGGCAAGAAACCGGGTCGACGGGGTCGGGCGGACGCGTAGGTCTGAGGCCTGGGGTTACCGCACGAGAAGGAACGACGGGATCGCGACGAGCACGCCGAGGGCAGTGCCGGCGATCACTTGGCCCAGGGTGTGATCGCGTAGACGCACTCGTGACCAGCCGACGAGTGCCACCACTGGCGCCGATGCGAACAACGCCGGTCCGAATTGGATCACGAGCACTGCGGCGGAGCCGGCGGCCACCGCCGCATGGATGCTGAGTTTCCAGACGAGGTTCGCCGCGGTGACCGCCAGGCCGAGAGCAAACATCACCACGACCATCGCGATCACTGGTCGGGGAGCGTCGAGGCCGATCATCAGGGCCAGGCCGACGAGGACGGACAGCAGACCGTAGATCAGGGGTGTTCGTCGCTGCTCACGGACCCGGATGTGGTGGTCGGTCAGCCGACCTCGGTGCACGCCCCACCAGATCAAGGCGTTGGGTACGACGGAGCAGAACAGTGCGCCGACGAGTGCCCATCCGAGGCCGACGAGAATCGGCGATGTGCTGGCGATTCCGATAACGATGGGCATCGCTGCGGCCAGCAGCGCCGGCGCGAAAACTTCGGTGAGGGAGCGAGCAACCCGGAGGCTCGGTTGACGGGCTGGTTGGCTGTCGATCACTTCGCGCATGCGTCGCATTGTGCCGTGGTCGGTCTGTGGCTCGCGGGGGAGCCGGAGTCGGGGCCGCATGCGAGAGAGGACGTGCGCGGGGCAGGTGATCCTCCTCGCATCGGGGAGGCTGGCCATCTATCCATCCATCCAGGGCGATATGACGGGTTTCATCGGATCTGGCGCTACGCCATAGGTGAAACTTCCACGAACACCGCTTCGGAGGACTCCCGTGACCGGATCTGCCTGGCTATGCTGCCTGCTTGCGTCCCGCCACTATTGTGGTTCGACGTACGGCTGGGACAACTGAACGTCCGATCAGGACATGCTGGGGCAGGTGACACGAACCGGGACATCTTCGGGTTGAAGGTCCGCCACGGGGGAGTGATGGCAAACGATGTGGGACATGAAGCGGCGGATAGACCGGCTCCTGCGTCAGCTCGATGTCGACCTGCCTGCGCCATTGACGGTGCAGGGGCTCGTGTCGGCCTTGGAGGCAGCTCGGGGTCGTCGTGTCCAGCTCGTTGCCATGACGATCGTGCAGTCGGGGCCGTGTGGGCTGTTGGTGGCGACTCCCGAGGCTGACTATGTCCTCTACACCCGCGACGCGTCGCGGGTGCTACAGGTTCAGACGATCCTGCACGAGCTGATGCACATCGGATTGAGGCATACCGGGGGGACGGTGCTCCCGGTGGGCCGGGTCGCGGCCGCGTTTGATGACGTCGGGCCGGAGGTGGTGCTGGCCCGCTCGCCGTCGACGTTTGGTGAGCAGCAGGAGCACGAAGCCGAGTTGCTCGCGACCTACCTGGGCGCACGGCTGGTCGGTGGCGACCAGGTCGGCGCCTTCGACGACTTGGGGGATGCGACGGCAGCCGTGATGCACCGCATTGCGGCGACGCTGGCGGACTAGGGGCGGGGGGTAACGTGCTGGTCGCGGCTGGTCATGTTGTGGCGGCGCTGGTCGCCGCGGTGGCGCTCGTCGTGAAGCTGTGGGCGCTGCGCCGTAATCCGGGGAACCCGAAGACTCTGGCGAGCGTGGGGATCTGCCTGGGGTGCGGGATAGCCGTCACCGCGGGCTGGGCTCCCGTCCATAGTCTGATCGACAGAGTGTCGGGTGTGCCGAACTTGGCCAAGCCCATCGAGCATGGGTCGGCGCTGCTCGCGGCCACGGCGATTCAGTTCCTCTTCCTGCACCTGGGGAACCCGCAGCGGGCGCGGCGCTTGATGCGGCTCCGGCTGGTGTTCTTCGGCGTCGTGCTCGCCGTGATGGTCGCGATGTTCTGGGCCGCCGCGATCCCTGAGTCGGAGCCGCTGCACTTCGCGGAGCGCTACGGGAGCATGTGGCAGATCTCTGCGTACATGCTCGCGTTCCTGCTGTACCTCGGGGTGTCCGTCGTGGACGTTCTCCGGATGTCGCTTGGTTACGCTCGGTACGCGGGCGCCCGACTGAAGATCATCATGCGGCTGCTCAGCGCCGGCGCGCTGTTCGGTGCGGCGTTCGTTGCGCACAAGGCCCTGTTCCTGGCCCTGAAGCTGGGCGGGGTGGCGCCTCCGTGGCCCGAGCCGATTGTGACGCAGACGTTGGTCACGATGTCGGTGGTGCTGATTTGTTCGAGCCTCGTCCTGGCGACCGTCTGGAAGACGGTCGATGGCGTCCGCGCCTGGCCCCGCAGGAGCGCGGTGTACCGGGATCTGCACGCGCTGTGGTATCTCCTGTACCGGGCGGTGCCGGACATCGTTCTGGATCCACCGCGCCGGCCGAAGCGGAACTCATGGTGGGTGGTCGGTGTCGGGCAGCGGTTGTATCGGCGGTGCGTGGAGATCGGCGACGGCTTGCAGGTGTTGGGGCCGCCGGATGCGCGGGTGGCGGCCGCCGCGCAGCGTCGTGCGTCTGAGGCTGGCTGGGGTGACGCCCGCGCGGCGGCTGCGGGGGAAGCTGCGGCGATCCTGGTCGCCGTACGCCGGCGCGAGCATCGTCGCGTTCCTGTCGAGGAAGTTGATCCGGGACTGGAGCCGCAGCCGGCGAAGGTTGCGCACGTCGATGTGGAAGCCGATGCACGGCGGCTGGCGTTGATATCGATGGTGTTGTCCGAGGAACTGGTGTGTGAGACGGCCGCCGAGTTTTCGGGTGAGTCAGCCAGTGAAGGGGTGAGCCTGGGGCTGTGGTGTTCGGAGAGGGGTGATGCCGGCGGCATCACCCCTCTCCCCCAATCCTAGGCAAACCCTGTCGCATTCTCCGCGTGGTTAGTTCACCCCCGAGCAGACATGAAACAGCCTCGCGTCTAGGCGTCGGCGTCGTTGATCACGTCGATCAAGGGTTCTCCCTGTAGGGCCTCGATCAACGGTTTCCCTTCGACCTTGCGCTGGCGCCGGGCTCGGGGGCGGAACGCGCGGTCGACCTGTTCCAGGCACCACAGCATCCGCTCGGTGTGGACGTGCCGGTGACGCATCTGCGGCTCGATCTCGTCGAGTTGGCTCGCGTCGCGATCGGCGAGCACGTAGCGGCGTCGGCAGCCACGGACACCGTGCTCGGCGAGGACCTCGCGTACCGCAGCGCGCACTTGATGGACGGTGGGTCGCAGCTCCATGACGTCGGCGATGAACAGGACCCGGGCCAGGGTCTGTCGGTCGAGTTGCACCGTGAGTTTGACCGGTGCCGGCTGCTTCACGTGTCCTCCTGTCGTTGTGTGGCGTCGCGTGTTTGCCGGCAAGCCTGATCGTCTGGTTTGGGTTATCGTTGGCGGGCAGGCGCTGCCCGTCCCCCCGTGCGGGCAGCGCCTTGTTTCGTTCCTGGGGCCGCTACTCCGTGCTGTCCGTACTGCCTGCCTTTTTTCGTATGCGCCGGCCTTGGGGCGGATTGGCCCGCAGCTCGGCAAGCTGTTGTTCGTACACGTCGCGTAGGTCACGGACGCGCTGCTCGCCGTGGGCGCGCTCGGCGGTCAGCTGTTCCTGGGCGGCAGCAAGGTTGGCGTCGGCTGTGGCGAGCTGCTGCATCGTGGTGTTGTGCTGCTGGGAAAGCTGGTCGTACGCGGCGCGCACGCTGGCTCGTTCCTGCTCAGCTGAGGTACGGGCTTGGTCAGCGGCGACTCGATCAGCTTCGGCGGTCGCGAGGCGGGACTCGATCGTGGTAAGGCGGCCGGCGAACTCGTTGGCCCGCTGCGTGGCTGCGTCCCGTGCCTCGACGGCGGCGTCGCGGGTCGCCGTCATCGCGGCGAGGTCACGGCGCAGGACATCGACCTGGTCGCGAAGCTGGGTGGCCTCGGCAGCTCGCTCGTCTCGGGCCCGCTCCGCGGCGGCCAAATCCGCCAGGGCGCGCTCGGCCCGCTCCGCGGCCCGGGCGGCGGCGGTGTCGGCTTCTCGCTGGGCCGCAAGCGCCTGGTCGCGAGCGTCTTCGGCAGCAGCCCTACCGGAGTCCGCGGACTCGGCGCGTCGATTGGCGTCCTCTGCGGTGCGCTCTGCCTGCTCGCGCGCAACTTCGGCGACCTGCTTCGCTTCCAGCGCCTCGTCCCGTGCGGCTTGGGACTGGCCCGCGTTGGCGATGGCGTTGTCCCGCTCGGTCTCGGCGGCTTTGCGCGCTGCTTCCTCGCGGTCTGCGCGCTGGTCGCTGGCGTCGGCCCGCCGCAGAGCCTCTGCCCGCTGTTCCTCGGCCGCCGCTACCTGCTGCGCCGCGCGCTCGGTGGCTTCCTCCTCTGCCGCTCGGTGCTCCTCGGCCTGACGCAACGCGGCGTCCCGCTCCGCCTGGAGATCGGCGGCGACCCCGTCGGCCTCTTCACGAAGGTTCTCAGCCTTGCGGGCCGCCCGTTCCGCGTCGACAGCTCGCCGCTCAGCGCCCGCGATGAGTTCGGCCGCCTCGGTGCGGACCGCAACGATCTCTTCGGCGGCTGTGCTGGGATTGGCGAGCGTGGACAGTTCGGCCATCGCTCGTGAGACCTGCGATTGCAGGTCCGCCAAGCTCTTGGTGATCTGCTCCCGCACTATGTCGGCCCGTTCGGTCGCGGTGCTGAACGGACGAGGCGAGGGGTCACCCGTGATGCCGGCGGCATCACCCCGCCGGGCAAGCCGATTGCGCTCGGCGTAGGCGGTGTTCCGGTTGTGCTGGACCTGCTCCCCCCTGCTGTCGGTCTTCACCTCGCCGCAGTAGCTGCTCGACTTCGACTGGCCCGGCTCGCGCGGCTTGACCGGATCTCCGCAGTTCGGAAACAGGCATGGAGCGTGATCCGGGTTGCGGCAGAACCCGTCCTCCTGGGCATCCCCACCGCACGCGGGAAACCGGCATGTCTTTGTCCTGGCGGGTGCAGGCAACGTTTCCTCACTCACAAAACCATTGTAGCAAACGTTTAGACGCCACAACGCCGAAACGTTTAAACGTTAGAACGTTTGACTAGGGTGATGTCGAACGTCGTCGCGAGAACCGCTAGCGCCGTCTCTTCTGCCTGCGCGTCTGGGTCTGGTGCTAGTCCGGGTGGTGGTGCAATGTCCCAGTCCGGTGGCCACCAGATGGGCTCGTCGGGCGACGGTGTTGCGGCCTGGCGGCGTGCGGCGAAGCGCTCCAGCGCCTCTCGCCAGAGGCGCCGCTCTCGGCGGTGCCGGGCATCCAGCCGGGCGAGGTACGCCGTGGCATCGACGTCCTGCCCGGCCTCGCGGGTGGTCGCCTCCCCCTCCCCCCACTGAGCAGCGGAGCTAGCGGTTCCCGGTAGGTTGCGCGCGAGGCCGAGCCGGACGAGTTTGGGCAGCATGTTGTAGGTTTCGGAGCGGCTGACGCCGGCCGCCACGGCGATCTGCGCGGCCGTGCCGCTCGCCCCGGCGGCAAGGGCCTGGTGGATACGCCAGCCGGTCGCGCCGAGCAGCGGTCGGGATCGCCGGGCGCTGTCTCGGACCCCGAAAACGCCAGGGATCGGTCGGGGGTCGGGCCATGTTGCGGGGTCGACGGCCAGGTGCCGGTACGCGGTTGGGATGATCAGCTCGTAGAGGTCGCCGTGCGTCCCTCGCCCGGTCGAGACGCGCTTTACCACAGCCTGCTCTGCTGGGAGGTCGCGTAGCTCGCGCAGGATGGCCGCCGCGGTGGTGTGGTCGATGATGCCGGCGCAGGCTCGGGAGTAGGACCGGGTCCCTGCTTCCACGTGACGGCGGCCGGTTCGCCAGCCTAGCCAGGCCAGGCTCCACAGGAGTGCGCGTGCGTTGTGCCTCTGCTTGCTGGCGATGAGCTGGTCGAGAACCGCTAGCGCCACCGCGAGCCAGCGCCGAACGAAATCACCGTCGGTGACAGCCCCCCCTCCCCCCCCGGTGTTGTGGGTTGCTTGTGGGGCTTGTGTGGACGCGCTGGCGGCCTGCTGCGCCTTGCGCCACTCGGCGTCCAGGCGGCGACGCCAGCGGGGGCCGTAGCGTCCGGTGTAAAGGGTGAGGAGCCCGGACCAGCGGCCAGTGTCGATGTGGTGGAGGACGTCGGCGTAGGAGTGGCCTCGTGTGGCGGCGGCGCAGAGGACGGCGTAGCAGGCCTCTGAGCGGGTCCATGGCCGGCCGTCGTGGGTGGTGTGGGTGGCCGGCCACACGCCGTGCTCGGCGATCTGGGTGTGCAGGGGGCTCAGCGGCCGGGGCCGGCCGCCGAGCTGCAGAACGCACGCCGTGGTGGTGGGCTGGTCGTCGGGGACGAGGTCGGTAAGGCGGGCCAGGGCGCGGGTGACGAGGTCGGCGGCTGATCGTGTGGTGACGGCCTGGTACGCCTCGGGCAGAGGTGTGGTCAGCTGACGGAAGCCGCCGTCCTTGCATCGGCTGCCGGGGGCGGTGAGACAGCCCTCATTGGGGTTGACGGTGGAGCTGATGTCGAGTGTGGGCCAAAGGCGGCGGCAGGCGTGGGCGAGGTGTCGAGCCTGGTCGAGGGTGATAGGGACGGCGAGGGGAATCCAGACGTGGCGGCCGCCGCTGGCGGCGACGTCGCTGATGGGCCGGCCGCCGAGCTGGCGGAAGAACTGCGCGGCGTCGGCGGCGTGGGCTGCGACGGTGGCGGCGTCGTGCTGGTGGCCTTTGGGGTCGAAGTCGAGGCCGAGTACCCAGGCCACTCCCCCGTTGTAGAGCCTCAATGCGGCGGGCCGGTCGGGCAGCTCCGTGGTAAGGCGTCGGTCCTGGGGATAGATGTGACGGCGCTGCGTGCGTGAGTAGCGGCGCAGTCGCATGTAGGGGCTGCGGGTGAGGTGGGGTGTGAGCGCTCGCCAGGTGTGCTCCGCGACTTGGCGCGGGTCACTCTCCGCCAGGCTTCCTAGCATGCTAGGAGGAATGCTCGGGGGCGGTGATGCCGAGGGCATCGCCGGGTGGTCGGCTCCCGCCGGCGCGAGGCCGGGGAGAGGGGTCTGGACCGCGGGCACGCGGTGACACGCCGGGCCGATTTCGGACAGGCTGATGCGTGCCGGCGGGGCAGGTGCTACCGTCATGGCAGCGACGCCTCCACAGGCATAGCGCAGCTCGGCTCGGGACCACCGGCGGCAGGCAAACCACACGGATCTCGGGCTGAGTGCTGGTCTTCAATTGGAGAGGTTGGTCGAGCTGGTCCCTCGGCCTTTACCTCGTTGGTTCGCCCCGGTCTCGTGCCGGGGCGTTCGTCATGTCAGGGGTGGTACTCCTCTCGCGGGGAGCCTCAACGCTGCTGGTCAGGCAGCGTTGGAGGTCGACAGGTCGAGCAGGGTGCCCTGCTCGTCGGTCGCGGTGGCCCAGGTGGGACGGCCGACGGCGTCGACGGGCATGCGGGCGAGAAGTGCGTTGATGACGGCGGAGGCGCTGGTTCCCATCGCCTCCATCGCCCGGTAAAGCTTGGCGGCCTGTTCCGGCTCCAGGGTCGGGTTGGGCCGCCAGGGCCGCTCGGACGAGACGTCGTACCGGGGCGGGTTCCCCCGCTGTGGGACGCCGAGTTTGGCTCCTCGTCGTGCGTGCATGTGATGATCCAACCATGCGCGGGGCGGTACGTACCACAATTCCTCCCGGCGTGTTTTGGCGATTTTTCCTCGGTCGTTTCGGTCGCTTTTCGTGGTCGTTTGACTGTGCTTAGTAGACGGATATGTGGACGTGGTTGGTGTGCTCGCCGCTCGGTCCGGTTTGGCCGAACGGGTTGCGGTAGGGGTGCCATCCTTGGGCGGGTGACCACACCTGCTGGTACCAGATGACGTACATGATTCCGAGGCGATCGGCGTTGGCGACGGCCCATGCCGCCATGTCGTCGCCTCGCTGGCGTTGGGCGCCTGTGGCAGCGCCGCCACTGGTCATCATCCAGTCGCAGGCGCGGCCCTTGGGGTGCTCGCCGGGACCTGCCGAGCGGTAACAGCCGGGGTTGCCGTAGCCGGCCTGTCTCGCCTGGGCGATGAGATGCATGGTGCGGGGAGTCAGACAGCCCTTGTTGGTGGTCGGGTCCGGCCGGACGGTGCATCCCTCGCGCGGCCAGGTCCCGTCAGGGTTGCGGGGCGCGGGCTCTGCGCCTGCGGCTGTGGTGATGCGGTCACAGTCCAGTTCGGTGCCGCCGTACTCGCGCACGGCGGCGAGAGCGGTGGCGGTGTGCTTGGCGTAGGCGTCGGGGTAGGCGCTGCGCTGTACGGCCTGGGCGGCGACGGTCAGCGGCAGGGTACGCCAGTCGGGGACCTTGACTAGGGCGAGGTAGAACGCCGTGGTGGCGTAGGTCGGGTCGTTGACCTGCTCGCGCGTGCCCCACCAGGGCGGTGTCTGCTGAAAGAGGCCGCTGCTGCCGTGGGCGTCCGGGCTGGGATCCAGGCGCAGGCTCGACTCTTGGGCGGCGGTGGCGACGGCGATAGCCCATGCACGAGGCGGCAGCTCGCGTTGTTGTCCGGTGGTGACGATCAGCCGGGCGTGGCGCTCCTGCTCGGAGTCGAGCTGCCACGCCGTACCCGTGGCGGTCAGGCAGTCGGTGGCGCTGACGGCTGCGGCTTGGCGAGGGACGGCGAGCGTGGTGGTGGCGATGATGCCACCGAGCAGCAGCACGACCAGCGCGCCACCGGCCACGGCGACCCGGCTCACTGGGTCCGCTCCGCGAGCGAGAGATGCGCCGCCGGATTCGCATAGCACATTTCGGCTGTCTTGTCAAATTCGCCTTGGCCTGTCGCGGTCGAACCCGGCCCGCCAACGTCCGGCCTTGGTCGGCGCAGACGGCCGCCGTCGCCAGACGCCGGCAAATCATCCCGTGTCGTTCCCCGCATAAGTTGGTACCGTACTCCATGTTGAACGGGGAGAAGATACCTTGACGGATGATCAATTCGGAGATGCGCTGTTCCCGGGGGCTCAGCGGGCACGCTCCTATGGCGAGGAGAGCCTGCGGCCTGCCTCTGCGGAGCGAACTCCGGCTGCCCCTGCGGAGCGGGCTCCGGGAGTCACCGGGCCGTTGCCGCCGCCGATGGCGGTCCCTGCCCCGGCAGTCCATTCAGGCGATGGACAGGAAGGCCCGCAAGGAAAGAGCAGGCGCGACAGGGATCGGGGTCGGCTCGTTGACGTGTCGGCTGGTGTGGCGGTGCCAGCGACGTGGGGTTGGCGAGGCCGGATCAACCAGTGGACTCGGGGGGCTGTTCGCCTGCCGGCGACGGGGGAGGAACAGCGGTACCGGGCTGGCCGCGTGCGTGTGCTGCGCACGTTCGATGCGCCTCAGCAGGTGGTGGTGGCCAACCCGAAGGGCGGGGCCGGCAAGACACCGGTGACGCTCGGTCTGGCCTCGACGTTGGGCTGGTACCGGGGCGGCTACACGCTCGCGTGGGATAACAATGAGACGCGCGGGACGCTGGGGTTACGTGCGGAGGAGGCGACGCACGACCGCAACGTGGTCGATCTGCTCGCTTCGATTGATGCTTTCCTGGACGTGCGGGCGAGTGTCGGAGGTCTGGGCGGATTCGTGCGTCCGCAGAGCGCCCATTTCGACGTTCTCGCCAGTGACGATGTCCCGGGCCGAATGGACGTTATCGATGGCGGCAGTTTTCACAAACTCGCTGACGTTCTCGGCCGCTTCTATCGGTTCATTGTTATCGATACGGGTAACAACGTGCGGGCCGCGAACTGGTGGGCGGCGACGTCGGCGGCTGATTGCTTGGTGGTGCCGACGACGGTCCGCGCTGACGTGGCGGAGACGGGGCTGTGGATGCTCCATCACCTCGCACGGCTAGGGCGTGGTGACCTGGTGCGTAACGCCGTGGCGGTGGTGACCTGCGCGGATCCGACGGTGGACACCGGCCTGCTCACCGCCATCGTCGACCGGTACCGCGAGGTCGTGCGGGAGGTGGTGGTGCTCCCGTTCGATTACCGGCTGAGCGCCGGCGATCGGGTGTCGTACCGGGACTTGGCACCTGCGCTTCGCCGGTCGCTGTTGGCGGCGGCCGTGGCGGTCGTCGAGTCGTTGGCGCGGCAGAGAAATGACGGAGGGCGAGGGTGATGAGTGCTGTTCGTGCGGCGATAGAGGCTGTCTTGGCGGCAGCACCGGAGCCGGCGCCTACGTCAGGTGGCGGTGGGATCCAGAACCCGCTGGATGGGGTCACCCCGGACATGGGTGTCCTGGGGGGACCATTCCAGGCGACCTGGGTGCGGGTCGCCGGCGCCGTCTGGGCGTTGATGCTGGCCGCCGTGGCGTTGTACGTGGGCGCGGCGTTCGTGACGATGGCGCAGGCGCGGCAGCTGAACAACCACCACATGATGAGTGAGGCGACATCGGCGGTGAAGCTGCGGCTCGCGGCTTTGGGCGGCGTGGTGTTGCTGCCGCTCATCGTGGGCGCTGTGATCGCGGCTGTCGGGTAGGCACGATGGCGCGTAGACAAGCGGCGGTGGTCGCGGTCGCGGTCGCGGCCGCCGCAGGGTTGCTGGGGTGGCACGTGCGGACGCCGGAGGGGGTGATGCCGGCGGCATCACCCCCGGAGACGGCGCATGGATCGGCGCCGACTCTCAGTGTCGAGCATCCTCCGGTGGAGGTCATGCGCCGGTCGACGGTGACGCCCGGGGCCGGCGGCACACGCACTCTGGTAGCGGGCGTCCCCGCCGGATTCGCACGGTCGCAGGACGGCGCGGCCGAGGCGGCAACCGCGTGGTTGGCGATGGTCGAGGGTGGGGCCGCGCTGGACGCCTCACGCCGCTCCTCCCTGTTGGCCGCCGTCGGTGACCCAGATTTCGTTCGTGCGGCGGAGGCGCGGCTCGCCGCTCGGGCGCTCGTGCTCGGTCTGGATCCCATTGGGCTGTCGCCGCGGGGCACCGTGATGGCAGTCGCGCAGGTGGACAGGGGCGCGTACCGGGTGGCGCGGTTCTCGGTGGCATCGGCGGCGGTCGAGGTGTGGTACCCGTACGTGTTGGGCGTGCGCGGCAGCGGCGACGGCCCCATCGGTGTGCGGTGGCGGCGCGCGGCCATAGAGCTTAGGTGGGACAGCGCTGCGGGGGACTGGAGGCTGCCGTCGGACTTCGGGTTCGCGGATGGCCCGGACCCGCAGGGTGCTGATCCCTCGCAGGTGGACAAGGCCGATGCGCTCGCCGACACGGGGAAGGAGTGGCTGCTCTATGCCACGGCGCAGGACTGAGGAGGAGCGCGTGTCTTACAACACCAGCTCGGACGGAGCCTCCGGAGGCAAGCCTTCATCCCGGTGGCGGACGTTGACGGTGGTCACGGTCGTCGCGGTCGTCGGAGCCGTTGCGGCCGTGACGCTCGCGCGTAACGACGGCGATCGGCCCGCCGCGTCGCCGACCCTGTCGTCGCCGGCTGGCGGCCTAGAACTCGGCTCGGGCGTACCCGCCTGCTCGGGTGGTCCGGACCCGGCGAGGGCGGTCGTAGCGACCCTGACCACGCCGGACACGGCGGATGGGGCGGCCGAGACGGCGGCCGCGGTAGTGCGCTGGACCGAGAGCAAGTCTTTCAGTCTGGAGACAGCTCCGGATCTGGTGCGGCAGGTGGCCGACAACACTGGCTCTCCGCAGTTGGCCGAGCTTCAGCAGGGGCAGGCGCCGTACCTGGCGCGGATGTCGGTGAGCCAGCCGCGGCCGTCGGCGGGGCTGTTCCGGGTGATGCCGGAGTCGGGGGCGACCGTGGTGACGGTGCTGTTGCCGGTGGCCTGGTCCACGGGCAGCGCGACCCACGATGAGTGGCGGGCTATCGACGTGCGGCTCAAGCGGCTGTCTGACCGGTGGGCGGTGGTGTCCGCGGCCAGCAGCGACGGCCTTCCGGATGCGGTCAGGGCGCTGCAAGGGAAGACGGTGACTGATCAGGACCTTTCCGTATACAGTGCGGCGCTGACCGCCAATGCCTTCCGCAGGTACGCCGATGGTTGCTAAGACTCGGCGAACAGGCGGACGGTGGGCACCGCGCCTCGTCCTGCTGGTGCTCGCGATCCTGTCGGTGATGCCGGCGGCATCACCTGCGGTGGCCGACGCGGCGCAGGATCAGGCGGCCTCCGAAGTCGCGGCGTCGCGGTGCGCAAAGATACGGGCGGATTTGAAGATCCCTCGGCCGTTCGGCCAGGTGTGCGAGTCCCGCCTAGTCGACGCGCTGAAGAAGGGTGCCGACGCGACCGCCGACGCGGTGGAACGGATATGCCAGTGGCTACCCGATCTGCCTCTGGTTGGCGATGTATGCGACCGGGTCCGGGAGCTGATGGCGGGGATCGCTCAGGAGTATCAGAAGCGCTTGGCGGCGCTGCGGGGGGCGGTGGAATTCGCGAAGGATCCTTGGGGGCAGACGCTGTCGAAGGCGGCGGAGCACATGGGGGTGTCGCTGAGTGACCTGCTGACCAGGGTGGTGACGAACCTCGCCCACCTGAGTGCTCCGGATGTCGGCTCGCCAGCGTTCCTCCAGTCATACGCCGCCGGGGCGGGCATCGCCATGTTCGTGCTGGTGGCCGCGCTCGCCCGAGCCTTCTATAAGGCGGGTAGCGGGGACATCACCGGTGAGGAGTTGGCAGACTCGCTGTTGCGGCGGTTGCCGTGGGCAATGGTGCTGGTGTTGTTCGGTCCCGGGATCGGTTACCTGCTCGTGGAGCTGTCCAATGGCGCCACGGCGAGCATCATGCGTTACTTCGCTGTCGACGTCGCGTCGCTGGCCGAGAAGTTGAACGCGATGGCGGTTCCGGCGAACCTGGGCCTGATTCCTGGCGGTCCGCTGGTGTCGATCCTCATCGTCCTGGTCGCGATGGTGGGTGCGTTCGCCTTGCTGGTGGGCCTGCTCATGCAGCTGCTGACCCTCTACCTCACGGGTGCGGTGATGGCGGTGGCATTCGTGCTCATGGTCGACCCCTCGACCCGTCAGCAGGCAACGAAGCTGCCTCTCCTGTGGCTGGCGCTGCTGGGCGGGAGGCCGTTGGTCTTTTTCTTGCTCGGTGTGACTGCGAAGTACGGCGACAGCTCGTTCTCCGTCTCTGCGCTGCACGACGAGGGGTTCCGCGCGCTGGTGTCCGCGCTGGTGGCTGCGCTGATGCTGCTCTTTGTAGGAATCGCGCCGTGGGCGGTGCTGCGGTTCGCGCCGGTGCTTCCGGGCGGAGGCGCGGAGCGGATTGCCCGCTCCCAGAAATCCAGCGGCGGAGCATTCGGCGGGGCGGCCAGCTCTCTGATGACGCACCTCGCCTATCGGCGGTTGTCGTCGGGCCAAGGGAGCTCCGACGCTGACGGTTCTCCTCCTCCTGGTGGCCAGCCGCAAGACGACCCCGCGCCGACTGCCACCCGCGACCCGGCAGGTGCGCGGGATCGCGGAGGCGATGATTCCGAACGTGACGCTGGCAAGTCGCTGCAGGAGACGGCAACCGGCGGGTCAGGGGGCCCACAATCGGGCTCTCCGAGCACTAGCCCGTCGCCGGCAAGCACCGGCCCGGCAGGATCGGGGGCCGGTGTGGGGGCCGGAGGCACCGCTGGCAGCTCGGCCGGTGGGGTGGGTGCCGCTGCAGGCGGGTCGGCCGGAGGCGCGGGCACGGCTACGGGTGGAGCCGGGGCGGCGGCGGGTGCCGGCGCGACGGCGGCCACCGGCGGCGTCGCCGCGGTGGCGGTGATCGGGGCGCAGGCTGCGGCTGCGGCGAAGCAGAAGGTCGAGGACACCGCTCATCGGGCAGGTGACATGGTGGGGGGCAGCGAGTGAGCGAGACTGCGGGCCGGAGCGCACGCATCGGCGGGGAGATCCGGCCGCGAGGTTTGCTCGGCGGCAGCCGCAGCCGAGCCGGGAACATCGTGGTGACTGTCAGCCTGGGGATGGGTTTGCTACTGGCGGTCGCTGTCGGAGGTCTTGGTGGCCTGTTCGCAGGTGGCGTCGTCTTCGCGGCCGGTTATTTTCTGACGAGACAGAGCCACGTGACTGGCAGGTCGCCGGGGGCTGAGCTGATCATCCGGGCCTGGTGGGCGCTGCGGCGCCGGCGTGGTGAGACGACCTTCGTTCCGTTGCACCTGGCCTCCCCGTTCCCCGCACCAACGGATCGGGTAAGCCGGCGGGCTGCGGGGCGCTGGGCGCGCAGCGTCCGAGACGAGGCACCGGGTCTGGAGGGGATCCGGTGGTTGTCAGCGCCGGGGGAGACGGCGGTGCTGCTGCATCAATGTCCGGGTGAACAGGCGTACCTGTCGGTGGCGATGGAGGTGGACGGCCAGCCGCCCGGGCTGCGCGCCGTGGGTGACTACGATCGCGCGGCGGCGGCGTACGGTCACCTGCTGGCACGCTTGGCCCGCGACGACGGTCTGGTCACCGGCCTCCAGTCCATCACCCGGATCATGCCGACGGACTCGGCGGCACACGAGCGGTGGGCGGCCGATCACGTCGATCCCGGCGCACCCGAGGCGTTGACGCGGTCGTATGCGGAGCTGGTCCGGATGACCGCTGGCGCTACGGAGATGGTGCGGCACTATCTAGTCCTGCGTCTGCCGGTGACCGTGACGTTCGCGCGGGCCGCCGAGGCGCGCGGCGACGGTGAGCAAGGATGGGCGCGGTTAGCGGTGGCCCAGGCAGAGTGGGTGGCCACCCTCGCCCGACGCGCGGACCTGCGCAACCCCCGGCTGCTCACCACACACCGGCTCGCTGCCGTGCTGCGTCACATGCAGTCGCCCGAGTATCCGCTCGACCAGACAGTCGATGTCACGACCGAGACGTGGCTGCGACACCAGCGCGTCCTGCGCCGCGCGACGATCGTGGATGACTCGTGGTGGCATCGGGTAGCTGCCATCCCGCCATCAGCAGTCACCCCCGAGCCAGTGCACACGCGGTGGATCGCACCGCTGCTGCACGGAATTACCCAACCGGTGATCCGCACCATCAGTCTCCAGGTGGAGGTCCAGCCAGCGGCGCGGGCCCGCAAACGTGCCCGCGCCGATGTCACCGTCGACCGCGGGGTGCGCGAGTCCGCGCTCCGCCGGGGGGCGGTCGACGACGGCACCCAGGCCGTGCAATTGTCCGCCTCGGCGCAACGCCTGGCGGATCTGCAACCCGGCTCCGGGATCCACGGCGCCCGGTGGGCCGGGTACCTCGCGGTGACGGCCGCCAGCGAGAACGAGATGAACCGCGCGTGCACGGCACTCGCCGACGCGGCAGGCGAATGCGGAATCAGCTACCTGGACTGGCTCGACATGCGCCACGACGCTGCGCTGCCCACCACATGGCCGGTGTGGCGTGGGCTGGAGGCTCAGCGGTGACCCAACCTGGCCGGCTCGTGCCCCAACCTCCGTCCCTGCCTCCGCCGCCGACCGACGGCGTGGGTCCTAGGGTGATGCCGGCATCACCCCGCACGTCGCCCCCGCGCCCGGACGACTCGACCCAGGTCCCGGTGATGCCGCCGGCATCACCCCCGCCCACCACCAGAGGCCACGAGGAGTTGCAGCCGCAGCCCCTCACTCCGGCCCCGTGGCGGTGGCGCCGATCCCCGCTGCTGGGCCGCCTTGGCCTCTACGCGCCTCGGGCGCCGGGCATCTTGAGCACCACGAGGCAGAGCGAGGTGCTGTGCACCGCGATCTCCGCGCCCCCAACCCACACCGACGGCATCCTCAACGGCATCGACCTGGTCACCGGTCAGCCGGTCCACCACGACCCTTTCTCCGCCTATCAACGCAAGACGGTGTCGTCACCGAACGTCGTGGTGCTCGGCGACGTAGGAAAGGGCAAGTCGGCGCTGATCAAAACGGTGTACGTCTACCGACCGTTGGCATTCCGCAGCCGGCGCACGGTCGTGGCTGACCGCAAGGATCAGGGCGGCGAGGGCGAGTACAGCGAGTTGTGCCGGCAGCTCGGTGGCAATCCCATCCGGTTTGAGTTGGGGCGCGGTGGCAGCCGGATCAATCTGCTCGACCCCGTGATTGGCATCTCGGCGGAAAGCTCCACGCAGGTGGCCGGACAGCTACAGTTGCTTCGCGCCGTGGTACACGCCGCCTCCGGCGCCGAGCCTGATTCCTGGCAGGGCGCGGCCCTGCGCATCGCGCACCTGCGTGCTTTGGCCAAGGCCGAGGCCGCAGCACGAACGCCCGTACTCGATGACGTGATCGCCGCGCTGCGGCTCGCGCCTCCAGCAGAGATTTTCGGCGAGATGGCGATCGCGGGAGCGAGCGCGACCCGCGACCGGTTCGCCGAGGCCGCATTGAGTTTGGCCTTCGACCTGGAGCGGGTTTGCGGTGATGACCTCGCGGGGCTATTCGACGGCCCGACGAGCCCTGACGTCCGCCTCGCCGATCGTCTCACCAGCTTCGACCTGTCGCAGCTGCCGACAGAGGGACCAGCGATCCCGCTGGTCATGACGGTGCTCAACACGTGGCTGACGAACCTGTTGCGGCGCCATCGCGGAATGCAGACCACCTTCATCGCGGAGGAAGGATGGCACCTGGCCGAGGGCGTCGGAGCGAGGTTGTTCCAGCGCAACTCCAAGCTGGCGCGGGGCATCGGCCTGGCCAACGTAGTGGCGCTGCACCACCTCGCCGATATCCCGGAAGAGTCGCCTGCGGTCGCCATGCTCAAGGAGGCCGAGACCGTCTACATGTACGCCCAGGCCCGACAGGACGACGCGGCCCGCTGCGTGCGCTTGTACTCGCTGCCGCCGAACCTGCTCGATGACCTGATGCAACTCCAGCAGGGTGTTTGCCTGCTCCGGATCGGGGCCAACGCGCCGATCCTGATGCAGCACCTCCGTTCGTCGGCCGAAGTCGCGTTGACCGACACCGACGCGGCCATGACCGGTCCCCGGCTGAAGGGTGGGCGGTGATGCCGCCGGCATCACCTCCGCCCGGGACTCGGTCCGGGTTCGGGGTGCTGGCTGCCCTGTCGGGGGCATTCACCGCGTGGCACGCCGCGGTCCTGCTCGCCGGGCTCATCACCGGCGCCCCGGACCATCCGGGTATCGGCGACACGATGGCGGCGTTCATGGCTTCCCCGGCGAACCCGGCCGCCGGGTACGTCGACCAGGTCGCGCCTGCCCCGCTGATCTGGACGCTATTCGGCGTCGAGCTGCTGTGCGTTGCCGCTGCCGTGGGTTGGTGGCGCACGCGGCGAGAGCGCCGGCAACGCCAGGGGCTGGGGGGACATCGGCAGTGGGCGCGGTACCTCGGCAAGCGGGTCGCCCGACGGTCGGCCGCCCAGACGCGTCCCAACCTGGCCCGCCGCCGCCGGGTGCCGCTGGAGGAGTTGGCGATACCGCTGGCGAGGTCTGCGGGGGATGGACGCCGTCTATACCTGCGGCATGAGGACTCGATTGCGGTCATGGCTCCGCCCCGAGCGTTCAAAACGGCAGCGGTTTTGGCGGGCCTGGTCCGCAGCGCGCCCGGCCCTGCCGTGGCCGGATCCACCAAGGGAGACCTGCTGGCCATCACCTATCTCGCCCGCAGCGCCAAGGGTGCAGTCCACGTGCTCGATCCGGGCAACGTTGTCGGTTGGCCGACGCCGCTGAGGTGGTCACCGGTCGCGGGTTGTGACCAGCCGCAGGTGGCGATTTCCACCGCCGAGGCGTTCGCGGCCGCCAGCCCTGACGATGCCCACACCGCGAATGCCCAGTTCTTTCGGAAGCAGGCGAGGGACGTGCTGCGGTGTCTCCTGCATGCCGCCGCACTCGACGGTCGCGACATGGGCAGTGTGGTGGAGTGGGCGCTGCGGATGGACAGCCCGAGTCTGCCGGCGCGGGAAATTCTGCGGAGTCATCCTCGGGCTGCCCCATCGTGGGCCACCGCTTTGGAGGAAGCGACGTCCGGGGATCGCGGCACCGGGCCGCTGGACTCGACGAAGAAGACTTTGGCGGACATGTTGACCATGTTCGCGGACCCGACGGTGTTGCACTCGTGCTGCCCGCCGCCTGGCGAGTCGTTCGACATCAGCAGGTTCCTCGCATCCACCGACACCGTCTACGTCATCAGCGGAGACCACGACACTGTGGCGCCGCTGATCACGGCGTTCGTCAACGAAGTCCTGAGACAAGCCCGTGTGGCGGCCGAGCGGAGGTGGCCGGCACGGTTGGACCCGCCCCTGCGATGTGTCATCGACGAGGTCGGCAACGTCGCTCCGGTGCCTCGGCTCGGCAGCCTGATGTCACGGCTGGGCGGTCAAGGTATCACCCTGGCCATCGGCGGCCAAGGGCTCGGCCAGGCCCGTGACCGGTGGGGAGAGGCGGGGGCAGCGGAGGTGTTCGGCTCGGCGACCGCGAAGATCGTCATGGGAGGCACGAGTGAGCCCGACCTGCTGAGCATGATGAGTGCCCTCGCCGGGGTGGTCGAGGTTCCCGCTACCTCCACGACCGTAGCCCACGGCCAGGTCGTCTCCGCCACGGCGAGCGACCGGGAACGGCCGATTCTGCATCCGCACCAGATCCGCGAGCTGCCCCCGTCGCACGGTCTGTTGATCTACCGTCAGGCGCCGCCGGTCGTCGCGGAGTTCGAGCCGTACTGGGACAGCCCGTGGGCCGATGAGGCGCGACGAAGCGCGGAAACGGTCGCCCGGCTGACGGGCCGGCTCGAATGACCGAAGAAGAGTTCGCTGAGGATGGTGATCTCCTCCTAGAGATCGGCAATGCGGTCGCGGCGATGGACACCAGGCTGTTCAACGTCGAGTCGGCGTTGACTCAACCCGCGCGCCGTCGGGTTCCGCTGCGGGCGTCTAGGACTCCCACCATGCGGCCTCCCGTAGGGCTACGGCGTGGAAGCCGGGCCGCCCAGGGTGATGCCGGCGGCATCACCTGGTCGGTGTGGGCCTTCGACCACCTCGCCCAACGCGACCAGGTGGCCGCGCTGATCCGGATCCGAAAATTCGTCGACTGGCTCAACGACGCCTACGAACTGCCGGCGTCGACGTTCGCCGTCGCCTCCTGCTGGTACCGCCACCCTGGTGTGGTCCGTGAGCTGTGGGCTCTGCTCGGCTCGTACGAGTTCGAGTTCGGGACACAGCGGGGTTCCCCGCGGCGTAGCCGCGACGGGCCCGCATACTGGCATGATCGCCTTCTGTGGCCCGCCCTGCGGCGCCTGCGCGAGGAACATGGGCTGCGGGAGTGCATTTCGTCGGGGCACACCCCGCGGACGGTCGTGGAACCGCTGAGGACGGACGACGAATTCGGTCGCGAGATCGAACGCTTGATCACGGATGGGAAGCATGATCACCGCCACGATGAAGGCCGTCAGGGACGGCCTCAACAGATACCTTGACGCATGGCGTACTGGCGCGGCTGTCGACGTCGTCTACCTCGGTCTCTACGGAACAAACGAGGCTGTGCTGTCTCCGCTGCCGGTATGGAATGCCTTGATTCAGCGGCTCGCGGCGGAGGTGGATCGGCAGGCCACGGCGAAGATCCACGAGGTGTTGAAGCACGGCGCCGGGCCGCAGCCCACGACGATCCTGGAACTCACACGGCTTGCTCGGCTAGCTAACACGCCGGTGCAGGTTCTCCAGGGCAGAGGTATGCCGCGCGGCAGCGCCGACCTGGTGGCATGGACTCCGGCCCTGTCGGACCTGCGGGCCATCCCGCATCAGAGCGCGGCTGCGGTCGCCCTGCGGGGCTTGAGCGACATCGTCTTGGACCGGGCAGCTCACCACGAGTCCGCCGCCGGCGAGATGGTGAGGTACGCCGTGTTCGACGTCGATGGATTCCACGCGGTGACGATCACCTACCGGTTGGCAGCGGCAGGGCGGCGCGCCGCCGGGCGGCGGGGCCCCACCCGGCGCCCGATCGTCGAGCTGATCAGTCTTGAGGTGCTCCGCTGGTTCGGCGGCAAGGACTGATCACGGTTGTCGTGGTCCCTCATGTGTTGGCTGCGGTGAGTCCGGCGGCTCGGTTACGGCCCATGGCAGCCGGGCGGCGGGGTTCGTCCCACGGGCTAGCGCGGCTGCCATGGTGGAGAGATGCAGGCCGGGATCCTGCGGGCCAGGCATGGTGTAGTAGCGTCCCCAGCTCGGATCCTGGGGGGTCATCGGGTACGAGTTCAGCCATGTCCAGTCGCCGAAGACCGGTCGGCCTGCGGCTTCCTCGCGTGCCGCGAATTGGGAGAAGCCTCGGCTCTCGCGATGGTGGTCGCTGATCCGGACGCCGGCGGCGCGAAAGCTGTGCAGCACGGCATCGTGGAGCACGATCAACGATTTGTCACGCCATAGGGCGTCGTGGCGGGTGTCAAGGCGGAGGCCTCGTGCGACAGCGGGCAGCTGGTCGTAGCGGTGTTGGTCAGCGAGGTTACGCGCGGCGATCTCCGATGCCATGTAGTGGCCGCTGAACGGCGCGCACGAGTATGAGACGCCTCCGACTTGCAAGGTCAGGTTGCTGATGGCCGGAAGCGCCGGCCATCGGAGGCCAAGCCGGGCGAACCAGCGGTGCTCCGGGTGGTGCAGGTCGACCTCCAGGACGGACTCGGCTGGCACGGGGAAGAGGCCGGGTGTCGTGTGATCGCTGCTCTGGATGACCCAGGGGAGCACATCGAAAGCTGTCCTGATCGGTGGTCCGTGCCAGCCGAGGTGCTGGACCAGGTCGGTAAAGGGCGCTTGGTCGGGATCGCCCGTCACCGCGCCGCCGCCCGGGCTCTCGGTCCACCCGGCGTACCTGATCAGTTGCGCATTCCAGATCCGCACGGGCGGTGTAGTGGGCGCGTCCGGTGCGAAGACTGAGATGACCGAGCGGATCGCTCCACCGTTGGTAGACAGATCGAGGTGGCGTACCAGTTCGTCGCGGATCTGCACCGGGGTGCTCAGCTCGCGCAGGTCGCGGACAGCCAGGGTGCTCCACCTGGCCCGTCCAATGCACCGTTCTGCGTTGCGCCACGCCACCCGCGCGCCGAATGTCAACTCGTCGGTCGTCTGCCACCACGTGCCGGTCTCCGCTACTTCACGTCGCATCTGGACCAGGCGCTGCTCTAGTCCGCTCAGGCCGGCCTCGGTGAAGTAGCGCCGCAAGAATGCCTCGCCGGCAGTCGCTACGGCGTCTGCGCCGGTCGTCGTCGGGCTGGCCAGTTGGCCGGCGGGGCATCCGGCGACGTTGGCGAGGGTGCCTGGCCAGCTCGGCGTCGTCACCGCGGTGCCGTTCACGTGACCCGCGTGAGGTGATGCCGCCGGCATCACTTCACCCTGACTTTTCACACGCAACCACCCTCCCATGAGGCCTTAATTACCGTTCGGACTTGATTAAGGTACCTAACTCGCGCTTGAATGAAGCGCCGGTGCGCGATCGAGCTATGGGGGCAGAGATGCGTGGTCAGGAGGAAGGCACGTCCGACGGGGGAGAAGCGGTCCTCGCTTCCGTCCCGGCGGCGGTGCAGGCGGTGGCGGTGCTGTGCTGGGCCGCAGCGGGCACCGCCGTCGGGGCAGCGATGGCGCTGGTCCTCGCTTGGGGCGCCTCTGCCTCACCCTCGGCGATGGTCGTTGACGTCACCGTCGTCGTCGTCCTGGTCGGGCTCAGCGTCGCGGCGGCCTCGGCGGCCCTGTCCACGCCGCAGACCGGATACGTCGCAGCAACGCGGTCGACGGCCGTCGGTCTGGCAGCCGCGGGCGTCGTCCTGGCGCTGGCTACCGGTGGTCTGCCTGTCGCAATCCGCCTTACCGCCGGAGCGGGTTTGGCGGCGCACGGCTTCGCTCTGCTGTGGCTGCTGGGTCGCAAGCCGGCGCGCTCGTGGTTGTCCCAGCGGCGTGTGGCCTCTGCGCGTGGCGCCCAGCGGGAGCTGTGGGACCTGGCGCGGGCCCCGTGGTTCTGATTCGGGCAGGCCGGACCGCAGTGACAGCCGGGCTGGTGACAAGACGGGGGCGCAGGTTGGCACGCGGCACTCAGGGCAAGGGCGCGCCGATGGAAGTGCTCGCCATAGCTGGCCGCCCACAGGTACTTCCCCGGCCTGTGGGCGGTCTGCATCCCGAGAATGCCCACTGCTGGGCACGAATCGCCACGGGCCCTGCCAGGCGCCGGGTGGTTGCGGCATGAGCGCCGTTGATGCTGTGGAGCGATGGCTGGCAGGGGATCGGCGCAGCGCCGCCTTCCCGTACCGGGAGGTGGTCTCCGCTTTCCAAGCGTCGGGGAAACACCTCGTTGCGCCACCGCTGCTGGAGGCTCTCGGCAGGGCGCGGGCCGCGGCCACTGTGGCGGCAGGGTCCTACGCCAGTAACCAGCTGCTGCGCACGTGGCTGAACGTGGCGCTCGACAAGGCCGACGGCCGGTACAACTACCGCACGTACCTGGCCATGAGTCTGCTGTCGATGCCCGACGTGGACGACGGTGTTCTCGTCGCTGACGCGGCGGCGGCGTTGCGATGCCGGGACCGGCTGGTCGTGGCCTTGATCGCGGATGCGATGCGGTTCGAGCAGTGCGCCGAACGCGACGAGCGACAGCCTTTGCGTGAGATGCGGCCTGACCCGGTGGTGACACGTAAGCGCCTGCGGCTCGGCTTACGCGTTCTTCGGCTCGCTCTGCTCCGGCTCGGGATGTGCGGGGCGGAGGATATCGATGGGCTGAGCCCTGAGCGGCTGTGGGAGGTTGTGGAGGACTCCCTCGATGAGGACGAGCGTCGGGCGGTAGCCCTGTCGATGCTGCCGGTGTCCCGGGTTCACGACGAGTATCTGTTCCTGCGGGTGCTCCAGGCGTGCGAGGCGACTGTCGCATTGGTGGCGGTGGATTTGTGTGCCGTCATCCATCTGCTCGGCAACGGCCAGCCACTGCACGGCGGATCGCGGCTGGACGCGGCTGCCAGCATCTTGCGAGAGTCGTCGCCGCTGCTTGACCTGCTCGCCACATTGCAGGACGAGGCGGTCTGGAGCTTCAGCCGGTGGACTGAGGGTGTCACCGGTGTCCAGGGCTACAGCTACAAGCTGGTCGAGTCACTATGCCACCGTCCGGAGCTGACCCGCCTGACTTCAATCACCAACCATGCCGCGTCCGAAGCGCGGATGGTCGCCAGCGAGGATGCGGTGCCGCAGGTACGGGCGCCTGTGACGGCCGGGGTGCCGGGCTCGGTCGACGGCCAGTTGGCAATCGGAATGGCGGCCTTCGCCGCGGCGCTGGCCGCTTGGGGCGACACCCATCACTCACTCGCGGTGCGGATGGTGGGCAATCGGGCGGTCACTCGCTCGGCCGATAGCGCCGGCTATCCGAAAGACGTTAAGGACGTCCCCGTCTTCAACCGGGGGCGTGCGGCCCTCGACGGCCAGGCCGGGGGTGTCGGGTGATCGGCCGTGCAAGTGATGCCGCCGGCATCACCCTGGGTCGGACGATGCTCCTTCGCGCTGGCATGTCTCCCCGCTGGCTGGCGGCCGTAGCGCCCTCGTCCAGGGCGTCGGCGGTGGCGCAGCCACATCGCACACCGGCGGCCGGGGTTCCCGACGCCTGTCAGCTCCTGGGCTTCAGGGTGATGCCGCCGGCATCACCCCAGCACGGAACGAGGTTGTCTCTTGACCGATCACGGTTCGGATGTCAATGCGAGCGCAGGCCAGCGCTCACGTCGGGCGCTCGGTGTGTCTGCGGCTGCGGCGCTCGCGGCGGTCGCGGCGGTCGCGGCGGTCATCTTGACCGTCACTGGCACTAGGAATCGCGAGTCGGCCGATCGGCTACCGGTGGAATCGGCGACGGCAAGCCCGGCTTCGTCAGCGGCCTCGACTGCGACGCCGTGGCGCTACAGCCCGCACCTGCGCCCGTGTGAGGTATTCGCGGTCGCCCCGCTGGAAGGCTTGTTCGGCACCGCTGATCCTCGGCGGAGTGCCACCGACCGTCCCCTCAAGGGCTGCGTGGTCGGTTTCGGGACGCACGGCGCAGCGAACCTCTTGGTGGAGGTCGATGACCACGCGGATGCGCAGTTCCGCGGGCTGAAAGAGGTTGCAGCGGAAGAGGGTTCCCTTAGCCAGGTCCCGAGCGGCTGTCAGGAGAGCTATGCCTACGTCGATGGACTGCTGGGGCCACGTCTGGCCTGCCTCGACGGGAACTTGTACCTGACCGTCGGCTGGACCGACGACATGCTCTCGGCGGACCCGGGCGGAGGAGATGACCAGGCGGTCATGAAAGCGCTTGGTCGTGCGGCTCAGGAAACCCTCCACAACCTGCGCAGGACTTAGGCCTTCGGGCCTTCCTGGGCCGGCGTGGGCGGGGGCGCCCGCGCCGGCTTGGCCCGACCTCCGAACCGCCCCGGAGGTCGGGCCCATAAATCAGCTATGGGATGCAACTGGTGAGTCCATCAAGGGGGAATCATGAGTTCAACGCAGGTCTGCCGTGTCGGGCAGGTCGCCCGACACCGGCCGGGGCAGGCCGACAAAGGCGTGCCCCCGCTCCTCGCGGGGGTACCGGCCTGGATTGTGCTGGCAGCGGCGTTCGCCGCCGCCGCACCATTAACTCAGGCGGTTGGTGACTGGTGACCGCCTCCATCGTTCAGAACGCGCGTCGGTCTGCTGACGGTGCCGCCATGGACTTCGGGCGGGTCGCGGTCGTGACTGGCGCAAACAGCGGCGTGGGTTACCACACAGCGCGGCATCTGGCAGCGCGAGGCGCGACAGTGGTCTTGGCCTGCCGACACCCGGGCCGCATGGCCGAGGCAGCGGCATCCATCCGGGCAGCGCACCCGGGGGCGGCCGTCCGGCAGGTAACGGTTGACCTGGGCAGTCTGCGATCCATCCGTGCGGCTGCTCACCAGATCCTCGACGATCATGCGCGGATCGACGTCTTGGTCAACAACGCAGGGGTGATGGGCGTACCTCGATGGGACACCCTTGACGGGGTCGAAGTGCACTTCGGGGTCAATCACCTGGGTCATTTCGCGTTGACTGGCCTTCTGCTGCCAGGGCTGCTGTCCGCTCCGGCAGCCCGGATCGTCACGGTAAGCAGCACGGCTCACCGGGCAGCCCGGCTGGACCCGGCCGACTGGCCCAACCCGAGGCTCTACAGAGCGTTTCGGGCGTACGCGGCAAGCAAGCTGGCGAACCTGCTGTTTGCCTACGAGCTGCATCGGCGGATGACGTCGGCCGGTGTGGCGGCGCGGAGCATCGCAAGCCATCCAGGTTGGTCAGACACGAAGCTGATCGAGTCGGCATACCGACGGGGTGGGCCCGGCGTAACGGTGGTGGGCCTGCGGCTGCTCGCCGCGGTTGTGGCACAGTCGGCGGCGCTCGGTGCGCTGCCGACGCTCGCGGCAGCCTACGCCGACATGCCGGGCGGGGCCTATGTCGGGCCACGGCGCTGGTTGCACACGCGGGGACCGGCCGCGATCGAGCGCTCTAGCGATGACTCGCATGATGAGGAGGCTGCGCGTCTCCTGTGGAGCATGTCGGCTGAGCTGTCGGGGGTCGATCCGTCATCTTCCCTGAGCGCGCCACGGGCCGGCCTTGGGTGCGTCGACGTTCCGGGGCCGGTCGAGGGTCCGCCTTGGAGAGCTCGATGATCGCCCAACTCCGTGTCCAACGAATCGCTGCTGCCGCAGGTGCCACGTTTGGTGGTCGGTCTGCGGCATCGAGTCAACTGGAGGTGATAGCGATGCCCGACGACAATGCGTTGGGGCTGCTCACCCGACCCTTACCGATCGGCAAGGCCGAAGCAGAACTCTCCGCGTTGCTGCGGGCGTGGCGCAGGCGGCTGAAACTGGATGACCTGCCGGATTTCGTTCAGTATCCGCATCGACGTAGACGGACCGTCAGCCAGGATGACATCGCTCGGGTCGTGGGAAGCACCAGCTTCTGGTACGGCGAACTGGAGCGCGGCCGTCTCGGCCGATACTCCGACGACTTCCTCGACCGGGTTGCCGAGGCGCTGCACCTTAACGAAGCCGAACGGGAGGTGCTCTACCGCCTTGCCGTCTGCCGTCAGCCGGTGCGCCGCGCACGGTCCGCCCGTTCAGACGAGGTATCGAGGACAGTCCGTCGGCTTGTGAGCGCTCAACGGTGCCCCGCCCTCATCCTTGACAGCACCTTCACCGTTCGAGCACGGAACACACAGGCAGAAGCCTGGTTCCCAGCATTGATCCCAGGCAACGCAAACCTGATGCGGTGGGCTTTCATCCGTCCCGAGGCCCGGCGGCAGCTCGCCCGCTGGGAGGAAGATTGGGCGCCGTCTCTGCTGGCACAACTACGCATGGCACATGCGCGCGAGCCCGGTCACAGGGCGCTGGCCCAGCTCATCCGCGAGGTCACTGCGGCCAACGAGCATGCTCGGTGGTGCTGGGAGAACGAGCCCAACGTCGTGGATACGGGAAAGGCTGTGCGAGGAATCAGGATCCGCGGCGAGGGTACGCCGGTCAGGGTCGAGGTCATCACCTGCTCACCGCTGGGGCACCCCGGCCTCACTATGGTGATCGTAGTACCGGTTGAACCGGTCGACGGCGCGGAAGCCGTGCCTGCCTCAACGTCGTCGGCATCCGCAACCGCGCGTGACTGCGCCGCCTGACATGTTGTCGCAGAGCAACTGAGGACCGATGCTCCTGGGCAGTTCGGCTCTCTGTAGGTGATGCCGCCGGCATCACCGCGGGCGAACAGGCGAGGCCCCTGGTGGGGTGATGCCGGCGGCATCACCCCACCAACATCGTGCTGACCAGTTGAGCGCCCGCGCAGAGGGCCATGTCTGCGGCGACAGGCGATCTCACCGGAGCAAGCACCCGACGCGAACTTCCCCAGGTGCCTGTTGCTGTCTCAGGACGCATGCTTTTCCCCGATCGCAAAAAGTGTCGGCGCGTTGGCAGACGATCGCTATCGGTCCAGTCTGTGAACCAGGCGGCTACGGTCGCCAGCAATGACACTTAGCGCTACTGCTACTTGGCCTACCTGCCGTGCAGCTCCTGGAAGTGCGCCAAGGGCGCTGAGCTCTAGAAACAGTAGCTGGCAGGTGTCGGTCGGCAGGAATGACACTGACGGTGGGCGCGAGCATTTCGCCGGAGGCGCGTCAATTCCATTGGATCCTGGCAATGCCCCTTCCGAGCTTATGCCCGGGCCCCTTTAGGAGGTTCATCCGGCCAAGAGAGGTATCCATGCGCGGAACGATCCGCAAGTCCAAACCGGCGCAGGCCCTGCTGCTCACCACGGCGGCGGTCGCCGCGACCCTCGGCGTCGCGACGACGCCCGCTCAGGCCTCATCCGCAAGCTGCACCGCCCCCTACTTCTACTGGGGTTGGTACCGGACCTGCACCACCGGCTCCATCTCGGCCAACTCGACCTACCACTTCGTTGACGTGCGCGTCTACGCCTGCGTTGGGTCGCCCTGGAAGGTGTGGGACACCAAGACAGGTGTGACCGTGGCCAGCGGCAAGGGTCCCGGCCAGAGTAAGGGGACGACTGTGAAGCGGATCAACGGCCTCTACGGTTCGTCGTACAAGGCGAAACTCTCGGACGCCTGCGCCAACGACAAGATCACCATCACGAACAACGTCTGACCGGGATACCAGCCAGCAGGGGTCGTCGCGGGCCTAGGCGCTCAGTAGCCGGCGCGAAGACGTGCCGGCTACTGAGCAACAGGTCTTGGGGTTCGTGGTGGTGATCTGGGATGGTTCCGGCTACTGGGCGAGGGTGCCGTCGCGCAGGCTGCTGGTGAACGCGGTCCAACCAGCCGCAGTGACGGCGATCAGGCCGCCCTGCGGATTCTTGCTGTCGCGGACGAAGACGACGCCCTGGCTGTTGAGCAGGTTCGTCGCCACCTCGACGCAGTTGCCCCCGTTGCCACTACGGGTGCTCTTGCGCCACACGGCGCCGGTCGGGTCAGCCACTGGTGTATCCCTTCTGTGCATCCAGGATGAGTCTTGTCGACGCCTGCTGATTCAAGGCGCGTTTCTCCAGGTCAGCCCACGCCAATCGGTATGCGCTGACCTCGTCGGGTTTGTGCAGGTATATAGCACCAGTAAGCGTCTCGGCGTACGCGAGCGGGGGCTCAAGCGGCTCACCGCGTTGATCAGCCGGGAAGTCCAGCAGAGTGAACGGCCCGCAGGCAGCCATGCCGCCATGCACGCCGGCCGAGAACGGAACGATGCGGATGGAGACGTTGGCCTTGACCGCTATCTCCACCAGGTGAGTCATCTGCTCGGCCATGGCCTGATTGCCGCCAACGGGTCGGTGCAGCACCGCCTGGTTGAGGACAACGCGCAGGTGAGGTGCCCGCGGTCGGGTGAGCAGCGACTGTCGCTCTACACGGACCTCGACCCGCCGCTGGATCTCCTCTTCTGGCACGTACCCGGCGGGGACACGGGCGACTTGCTCGGCGTAGGTGGGTGTTTGAAGCAGGCCAGGGATCAGCTCCGACTCGTACTGCCGGATAGTCTCGGCGCTGTCTTCCAGAGAGACGTAGAGGCCGAACCACGTGGGCAGCGCGGTCTCCGTGTAGTCGTGCCACCAGCTCTTACGCCGGCCGTTGCGGGTTTCGGCAGTGAGTGCGAGCAGGAGGTCAGCGTCCTCCTCGGTCGCGTTGTAGATCTCCAGGAGCGCCCGGATGTCGACGTCCCGGAAGCGGACGCCCTCGTGGCCTTCCTCCATTCGAGCAATGGTGGCCCTCCCCTTCTGAAGGCGTTCCGCCGCTTGCTCCTGCGTCAGGCCGGTCTTCCGCCTTAGCGCCTCCAGCCGGCGTCCGATGTACCGGCGTAACAGCGGCGGGCCCACCATGTCCGACACTTCATCCCACCTCCCGCTCATTTTGGACGAGTGCTCCGCTCAATTAAAACACGCATGCGTAACGCCGTTCATACGGGCAGACCACTAGCCACCTGCTCTTTTGCCATCCGCTCAGCCGAGGCAGCCCTAATCAAAGACGCGCTATGCAAGCTGTTGCTTTTTGAGCGCGCTCAAAGTGTAATGAACCTTGGGAGCGATCGATAGTCACTGAATCTCCGCTACGGCAGCCGCCGAGTGTCTAGCTCGGATCAGAGCCCCCTGTCGCGTCGCTGATCGCGGAACCGAACAGAGGGCCTGCCTGGTGCGGGACCGGTTCGAGAGGAGTCACATGGTTCTCGCCTTGGCAACCGGCGTGATGGGCCTGGCTCTCGGTCTCGCAGGGGGCTTCGTGGTGGCTAAACGCGCCAGCCGCTGGTGTCCGTCATGCGGCGGACCTTCCGTGGTCCCGTCGGCTGCACGAGGGCCGGAGCGGACCGCATGAATAGGGCCCGCAGTGACAAGGCTGCAAGCCCACGGCGCCCCCGGTCAGGTGCAGGGTCCGTCTGGTTCCCCCGTGTCGGACGGGTCCTGCACCATCCGGTTCTCGCGCTGCCCGAGGGCGCAAGCACCTTGCCCAAGCTCACGACAGGGGAAGCGTTCTTCACTCGCGCGCAGTCTCAGCAGGAAGGGGCGTGTGTTCGATGATCGAGCCTGGCCTGTCATGGTCAGTGACCCTGGCGTCGCTCAACCGCGCCTCGGACTACTTCTGGGCACATTTGCAAGACCGCAGCGTTCGATTTCTACCGGAATCAGCGGCTCCGGTGTTCCTCGCGAGTCTCGGGCAGCTGATCGCGCGACGAGACGACCCGGCTGGTCGACGTGCGCTACTCGCCGTGCTCGGCCAGGCGTACCAGCGGTACGGCTTGCAGGCGTACCACGACGCTGTCATCGCTGCGGCTTTGGTCAGCACGGTCAGAGAGTTCGCCGGGTCTCTATGGGAGCCGCATCTTGCCGCAGGCTGGCAGCGAGGGTGCCGCCGTGCCCTGCGTCTCGCCCACCGGGCATCTGAGGTTCTCAGCGATGGGACGCCATTCACGTTTGCTGAGGTAGCAGCTCGCGACCAGGCCGCCGATGGGATCACGGTGTTGACGGCGAGGCCGCACCAGCGCCTGCGCCATCAGCCTGGGCAGGCCATCGCCGTCTGCACGCCACGTCAGCCAGGAGTGTGGCGCTGGTACTCGCCAGCGAACACGCCCCGGCCAGACGGAACGGTTGAGTTTCATGTCCGCGCAGTCGACCAAGGCGTTGTCTCACCCGCGCTGGTGAAGCAGGTCCTGCCTGGAGAGGTGCTGTGGCTTGGCCCTGCGATCGATGCCGGCCTGTCACTCAGCTCTGCCGGCGAGGCCGATCTTCTGCTCGCGGCAGGAGGGACAGGCCTGGCGCCACTGCGGGCGCTGGTGGAAGAGGTAGCCGGTGGGGCGCGGCCGCGGCACGTAACCCTGGTCGTGGGCGCACGAACGGTGGCTGATCTCTACGACGCTGTGGCGCTCGACAAGCTGTATCAGGCTCATCGCGACTGGCTCGACGTCGTGCTCGCGTTCTCTCACGACAGCGACGTCGATCCGGACTCCCAAGGTCATCTTCTTGACGTGGCGCTGTACCACCACAGGCCTGAACAGGCCGTCTACGTTTGCGGGCCCCCGGGCCTCATCGAGGCAGCACGATCACGCCTGCCCGCTGCGGGCGTTCCCTCGGACCGGCTACATCTCGCGTCCACCTTCCTGCGTCCGAGCAGAGCCGGCACTCATGGGGCCCGAATGATCGAACACTGGAGAGCTGACCATGCAGGTCACTGAACGCCCGGTGACGGTGCGCCGAGCCGACGCTGGCAACGCGCACGCGCTCGCTGCGGTGCTCGCCGATTCGCTCGCAGGCGCCTCTGGGCTTCCCAGCAGCGCGCTTCCCCGCCGAGTCCGGATCCATCGCGGCGGATCCCCGATCGTCTGTCCCGACCAGGTGATGCCGGCGGCATCACCGGTCCCCGCATCCCGACCGCTGGTTCTGACCGCGCCCGCGTGATGCCGCCAGCATCACCGGCTTGTACAGCCGCACGTTCCGCCGGTCTTCGCCGTCT
The DNA here is from genome assembly GCF_040636055.1 of Micromonospora sp. NPDC006766. NCBI lineage: Bacteria > Bacillati > Actinomycetota > Actinomycetes > Micromonosporales > Micromonosporaceae > Micromonospora > Micromonospora sp. NPDC006766. Next base: position 35,098 of record NZ_JBEYIX010000017.1, read on the forward strand.
GTCTTTTGCCGAATCGCCATGGTTCATCCCCTCTGGAGGTCAATGATGCTGAGCCTGACCCGCACAGCAGCCGCCCCACCCCCACCACGGTCACGGCCGAGCCTGATCCGATGGTTAGCGGCATCGGTGGGCGCCGTAGGTACCGCCCTCACGGATGCGGGAGACGTGACCACGTCGAAGTACGCGTGGGGCTACGCAGTCCGGCGGGAATGGTCGAACGGGAGCCACGACCTGTTCGGGTTCACGTCCGACAAGGGCGAGGCCGAGCGGAGCCTGACCCGTGACCAGAGCTACTGGCGGCGGGGTCCGGTGCGGCCGGTGGCCGTGTACGTGGTGGCGGCCAACGCCTCCGCTGTGGAGCAGCATGCGGTGGACGGCTGCCGGTCGGCGTCGTGCCCCGACTCGCCGAAGCGGGGGGAGTTGCGGTGAGTTCGACGCATGTGCAGGCGGGGCTCGCGCGGCAGACGCTGACCACGTTCGGGTTGTGGGTGTTCGGGGCGGCGGCATCGGCGCCGATGGTGGTGCTCGCTGGTGGGCTCGTGGCGATCTACGCGACCACGGGGGTGACTGCGCTGCCGCTGACGGTTCTGTTGGTGGCGGGGGTGGTGGCGCTGCTGGCGGTCGGGTACACGGCAATGGCGCGTCAGGTTCGGCATCCGGCGGCGTACTACGGCATCTTGGCGCACGGGCTGGGTCGTGGTTGGGGTGTGGCGGCCGGCCTGGTCGCTCTGGTGGCCTACAACGCTATTCAGATCAGCCTGTACGGGCTGGTCGGGGCGACCATGGCCGAGTATCTCGGCGGTACGTGGTGGGTGTGGGCGGGCATCGCTCTGGTCATCGTCGGGGTGTTGGGTGTGCGGGCGATTGTGCTGTCCACCCGGCTGCTGGTCGTCGTGTTGCTGGTGTCGTTGCTGATCGTGGCGGTGTTCGTGGTGGCCGGTGTCTTGCAGCCGGCGGCCGGTGGGCTGTCGTGGGATGGCTTCAACGCCTCGGGGTTGGCCGTTAGTGGCATTGGCGGTGCGGTCGCGTTCTGTGTGGCCGCGTTCATGGGCGTTGACGGCGTGGCGTCGTTCGCTGAGGAGGCCACCGACCGTCGGTCTATCGGCCGGGCCACTATCGCCGCAGTGTTCGTGCTCGGCGGGATGTATGCGGTCGCCGCGTGGGCTATGGGGTTGGCGGTCGGCCTGGACGCTGTCGCCAAGGTGGCCGCTGACCCGGAGGGCGGGCTGCCGTTCACGGTCCTGCAGCGCGCCGGCGGTTGGTGGGTTGTCCTCGCGCAGGTGGCGCTGATCGGCGGTGCAGGGACCTCGATGCTGGCGTTCCACGCCGTGATCGCGAGGTACGTGTTCGCGATGGCCCGCGAGGGCGTCCTGCCTGTCGGCCTCGCGACGGCCGATGGTGGCACTCGGGTCAGCGCGCCGCGTGGCGGGTCGCTGATGCAGACGTGTATCGCTGTGGTGGTGGTGGGCGCGTTCGCGCTCGGTGGCGCTGACCCCTTGGCGGCGATGTTCACCTGGTTGTCGACGTTGGGGGCGATGGGCCTGCTGTGCCTGCTGGTGGCCGCGTCGGTGGCCGCGTTGCGGGCATCGGCGAGCGTGCGTGGCGAGCGGCCGGGCGCGTGGGAGTGGCGGGTCGCGCCGCTGCTGGGCACGTTCGGCGGAACGGGGCTGCTGATCGCGATGGTCGGCAATGTCGGCTCGCTGCTGGGTGCCGCGCCCGGGTCGCTGTCTCCGTTCGTGTTGCCGGCGGTCCTCGTCGTGGCGGCCATCGCGGGTGGGGTGTGGGCGACGAGTTTGCGGCGGTCGCGGCCGGAGGTCTACGCCGGGATTGGCCGTGGCATTCCGAAACCCCACGCGGTACCCGATCTCACGGGCATCTCTCTCTGAGACAGGAGCGACCGCGATGATGAGCACGCATGCTGCCATGCCTTCTCACGGTGGGCACTACGGCGTCGATCCTCAGGACCCCGCCTGGCGGCAGCCGGACTACCCACCACAGGCAGGCCCGCCGGGGCAAGCGGTGCACATCCCCCCGCCGGGATACGGGGCCGCCAGGGTGCCTGCTGAGCACCAGCGGCCACCATCTGGCGCCGTTCCCCCGCCTCCGCCTCCGCCTCCGCCTCCGAGTACACCACAGCCACCAAGCGCAACGTGGCGTGCCGATGACGAGCCGACGGCTGGCGACCGCCGCCAGGCTGATCTACGGATTCAGGTCGCGTATCGGCTCAAGCGGGCCAACTCCGACCACCTGCTCCATGCCGACCAGGCATACGGCCGCCGCGGCGCGCTCAGTCCGAACGGCCTGCTGCTGTTCTTCACCGCACCCGCCGAGGCCCAGCCGCACGGCTACAAGCTGTACACCGCCAGCCGTACGTTCCCGGAGTCGCCAGACTCCGACGACCTACCACTGCTGCTGCGCGCCTTGACAGAGGTGGCAGCGGACAACGTCGCTGTCTTTGGCCGTACCTGGAATCCTCTCGGAACCCAGGGCTGCATGGTCAACGGCGGGGACAGGGTTTTGCCCGCAGGTGCCGAGTACGTCGGCGTTGGGGTCAGCACCCTCGACTCGGATCGGGGCCGCTGGTACCAGATCGCCGACACAGTACGTGCAGCTGCTGCCGCCGGCCGCTACATGTCGACGCTCAACATCAAAGGCCAGTGCTACGCGGTGTTGACCGATGGGACTGCGATGCACGTTGTCCGCGATCCCGAGGCCCGCGTCGGCGACAGCGGGATCCGCTGCAACAAGACAACCGACCCGGAGCGCCTCAGCTACCGCTACCACAACCCCTGGGCCAACATCACGGAGCAGGGCGACGACGAGACCCGGGCGGTGTGGCGGCAGCTCGTCGCGCTGCACAACACCCTCGCCGCCCACCTGCTCGCGGGGCGGCCGGCGTGAACCCGACGCTCGAAGAGGCCGCGGACCTCAGCCGCGAGCCGGTCGACATCGACGCCGTGCTCGACCAGCTGGTGCGCGAGGCCGACGCCGCGGTGCCGACCACCATCGGTTTTCCCGGTGCCGTGGACCTGGACCAGCGCAAGGTCCTGGCCCTGCTCGGCAACCGGTTGTGGAACAACATCGGAGACCCCAGCGATGAGGGCGGGGTCGCCCACACCCGGCTGCTGGAGCGCAAAGTCATCGCCTGGGTCGCCGACGCCGTGTCGATGCCAGCCGACGACCGGTGGGGCTACGTCACCACCGGCGGCACCGAAGGCAACCGGGCTGCTCTGCGCGCCGCCTACCGTCGTCATCCCACGGCCCGGATCTACTACTCGGCCGCCGCGCACTACTCGATCCCCAAAGAAGTAGGGGACCTGGGCGCAGGCGCGCGGAGTGTGGTCGTCGCCGCCCGCCCGGACGGGGAGATGGACTATGCGGACCTCGCCGCGCAGATCCGCCGACGGCGCCGCTGGCCCGCCATCGTGGTAGCGACGGCAGGCACCACCATGACCGAGGCGATCGATGACACCACCCGCATCCGCGCGGTCCTCGCCGAGTACGACATGGCGGGACATCTGCACGTCGACGCGGCCCTGTCCGGCATCCCCCTCGCCCTCGACGGCCGGCTACAACTCGATGACAGCAGCGGCATCGGCAGCATCGCTATCAGCGGACACAAGTTCTTCGGCCTGTCGATCCCGTGCGGAGTGGTGCTCATCCGCAACAGCATCCGCAGCCAGGACACCCGCATCGCCTACACCGGCACCCTCGACACCACGATCACCGGCTCCCGCAACGGCCTGGCCGCCGCACTGCTGTGGCACACCATCGCCACCCATGGGCGTGAGGGGCACCGATGGCGGGCCAGCGAAGCCCGGACCCTCGCCGCCTACGCCGTCTACCAGCTCACCGCCGCCGGATGGCCCGCCTGGCGCCACCCTCACGCATTCACCGTCGTGATCAAAACCCCTCCCAAACCGGTAGGCAAGAAATGGCTGATCTCCACCGACGGCGACACCAGCCACATCATCTGCATGCCCGGCATCAGCAAGGCGCAGATCGACGCCTTCGTCGCCGACATCGCTGAGGCCATCAAGCCTCTTGCGCCGACTCTTTGGCCGCCGGACCGTCCGGGCCACGCGCAGCTGGAATCGCAGCAGGTCCGGCGTCGAATCGCCCTCGCACCACCCCTCTCGTCCTAGGTAAGGAGGCCAGGTGACAACACGCACTGGCTACGTGCACCACTCCCTCTATCTCTGGCATGACACCGGCACATCGGCCGGCTTGCCGCCCGCGCACGCGCCCGCCGGCGTCCAGCCGTTGATGCACTTCGAGCACCCTGATACCAAAAGGCGGCTCCACGAGCTCATCGAGGTGTCGGGGCTGCTCCCTCAACTCGTGTCCATCACGCCCAGGCCCGCCACAGAGGCGGAGATCCTGCGTGTACACAACCCGCATCACCTTGCGCACATCAGGTCACAGAGCGCCTTGCCCAAGGGGGGCGACGCAGGCGATGGCTTCTCGCCCATAGGCCGTGGCAGCTACGAAATTGCCCTGCTCGCCGCTGGAGGGGTGATCGAACTCGTCAGCGCGGTTGTCAAGGGCGCGGTGACCAACGGCTACGCCCTGGTCCGGCCTCCCGGCCATCACGCCACGGCGGACGCTGGTATGGGCTTTTGCGTCTTCAACAACATCGCAGTGGCCATCCGACATGCACAGGCCGAGCTCGGCGTCGAACGCGTTGCCGTCCTGGATTGGGATGTTCACCACGGCAACGGTACCCAGAGCATCTTCTACCGCGACCCTTCTGTTCTCACCATCTCCCTGCACCAGGCCAACTGCTTCCCGCCAAACTCCGGCGCGCATGAGGAACAAGGCGAGGGCGACGGCTTCGGCTGTGCCATCAACGTTCCTCTGCCCCCAGGCACAGGCCCGGCCGGCTACATGTACGCCATGGACGAGGTCGTCATCCCAGCGCTTGATCAATTCCGGCCTGACATGATCCTCGTTGCCAGCGGCTTCGACGCGAGCGTGCTCGACCCTCTTGGGCGACAGATGCTTGGCGCCGTCTCCTACGCCGAGCTCACTGCGAAGCTGATGGATGCTGCGGACCGGTTGTGTGGGGGCAGGGTTGTCATGGCGCATGAGGGCGGCTACGCCCCCCAGTATGTGCCGTACTGCGGACTCGCAGTGCTTGAAACGCTCTCCGGCGTAAAGACCGGTGTTGAGGACCCTTTGGCAGACGTCGTCGCCGGATGGCTCGCTGAGCCTCTCCTCGACGCGCAACGCACCGCAGTGGATGCTGCTGCGTGGCGCGTCGCTCGCATAGCCAATCCCCCCATGAGTTCGGTGGATCAAAAGAGGGGATGGATGGCTCGGCTGCGAGGGAAGGCACCCGAAACTCAACCGACGTGATGCCGCCGGCATCACCTGACGTTCGTGTCTCGTGATGCCGGCGGCATCACGACACGCGGACCGCAGTGGCCTTCAACGGCCTCCGGGACCGCGAGATCAAGAACGTCGTCGTCGCCGTGGCTCACCGATTTTAGCTGCGCAACCGCTGCCACGCCGTGGCGTCTGCGCTGCGCAACGGCCTGATTTGAGTTCGCCGCAAGCCTCTTCACTGGCACGTCCTGCTGCCCGCCCCAAACGCCCTGCACCCCCGAGAACACTCAGTATCAGAAGGAGGACCGCGATGACGACCGCCGACACCATCCAGCCAATGCCCGCCTCGCTGCTCGAACTGCTCGACCCGGTCATTCGGCAGGAGTTGGACAGGGTCGACATCCTGCCCGTCCACCGGGTCTTGGAGATCGGCGCCGGCACCGGCGAGATCACCGCCCTCCTGGCCCACCGCGTCGGCCTGACCGGCGGGCTGAGCGCGGTCGACAGGGACACGAGCTGCATCAACCCAACATCCAAGATCAACGTCTACCAGCGGGAGTTGGGCCGTGACGCCCTGCCCGGCGAGGCCGAGGGCTTCGACCGCATCGTCGCCCGGTGGCTGCACGGCGAACTGCCCGACCCGGCCGCCGTGCTGGAACAGATGATCGACCGGCTGTCTCCCGGCGGCTGGCTCATCCTGGCCGACATCACCAGCACCCCACCCCGAGTGTTCCGGCCGAACGGGAACGATGCCCACCTGATCCGCACCGTCATGCAGCGGCTCTACCACATCATCGCCCCCGACGGCCGGGCGACCTGGACGGCCGACATCGACACCCTGCTCCTCGACCAGGGCATGGTCCAGATCTGCACCCACACCTCCACCGAAACGTGGACCGGCCGCGGTCCCGGATGCCGCCTGCTCGCCGACGCGGTCGACCAGCTCCGGCCTGTCCTCATCGAGCCCGACCTCACCAACACCGACCTCGACCGGTTCGTCAACCTGATGGCCGACCCCCGCGTGATCCTCGGCTCCTACGAACGGCGGGCCATCCACGCCCGCAAGACGCCCTGACCACACATGAATCCCGACCCTTCACAACCCACACATAGACCGGGCCATGGGGAGGCCGGCAACTCCCCGCAACCCTCACCCGGTAGCCGCCCAAACCGGCAGCTACCCCCGGACCGGCCGCCGTTCTCCGGGTAGCCACGGCAGCCGGTCCAAGGCCGGCGGCAGCGGAGCATCCCCCGGCTCCGTGCCGCCGGCCACCCGGCCCAGCGCGACGGCACCGGCTGGTGCGGGCTCGCCCGTTGCGAGCCGGGGAAGGTGTTCTGACCAGTCCGAGCAGGAGGACGTGGCGAGTGGCCCAGATGGCTCATACGCGATTCGACGTCCGCGAACAGTTCGAGCAGGCGGCGCGGTATGAACACGACTAGCGCAAAGTACGGGACACCGACACCGATGGGTTCGCAGCTGCGCCTCGGGAGCGATTCATGCCTGCCGACACCGATCTCGCTGTGGCGTACGGCTACGACAACTCTGTGGTGACCAAGCGTGGCCAGACCGGCGGGGCGATGTCTTCGGTGTCCGCAGCCTACATCCAGGCCGCGATGCTGGAACTCGCCGAGCTGCGTCCCGGCGCGACACCTGTGGCGGTCGCCGTACCGAACAACGATCGGCCGCCCATCCTGGCCTACCCCGAACATTGATCAATGGAGACACCCCAGGTGTTGACGCTGACCGACAGCCAGATCGAACTTCTCGAAGCGATGGATGGTCCCGTGAACACCCACGTCACCAGAGGCACGGTCTGGATCAGGCGACGCCCATACAAGCTCCCCGACCTCTACGCCCTGCGCGCGGCCGGGCTCGTTCAAGCAGCGGAGTTCCGAAACGGTGCCCGAGGCACTCACCGATTCGAGCTGACCGCCCGCGGCATCGCTGAGGCACGGCACCGACGCGACTAGGCGTCGGCCTCGCATGTGAACGTATGTGGACAACAGAGATGACAGGCCAACCCGTTGCAGAGCTGGTCGGGCAGGCCGTTCGACGTGCCCGACGAGTTGGAGCTGTACTTGCTGACCAGTGGGCCGGAGCTGCCGACCGGCGGCTGGTCCGGGTGCTGGTTGCCGCCCTTGTAGTGGGAGGTCTCTCGGCGTTGGTCTCGGCGGCCGTGATGGTGACGGCGGTGTGGTTGTTGTTGAGTGAGCGGAGTGCGTCGTCGAAGGGCCTTGTCGTCTGCGTCGGGACGGCGGTTGGCGCAGCGGCCGGGGGATGGCGCAGCCAGCCGGGTGTGGCATGCCTGCTCGCGGCGATGGACCGCGACCGCGGCGATGGGTGAGGACGTCAACGGCCACGTCCAGGGCGACGAGCGTGGCCCTGCGTAGTGACACGCGGCTGGCCCCACCCGGCACCAGCCAGTCCGGCTATCTCCACGCCATGACCGAGGTCGTCCTCCCAGCCGTCGAAGTTTCGCAGCAGACCTGATCTTGCTCACCCCTAACAGAGGATCGCTGATGTCCACGATGGCCGAGACGCCTACTGAAGTGCAGACAGCAAAGCCCCTACGGTGGCTGTTTGCCTCCACCGGCATCTCAGTTACCGGGGATGGGATGCTGTTAACGGCCGCACCACTCATGGCGGCTGCACTCTCCCGCGACCCATTGTCCGTGGCATCAGTGACCGCCGCCGGATACGCCGCGTGGCTGTTCGCTGGTCTACCTGCCGGCGCGTTGGTAGACCGATGGAGCCGCCGCTTGGTGATGGTCCTCGCGGACTTGTTACGTGCCGCCGTTCTTACGGTATTCGCGGGGCTGGCTCTCTTCGATATAGCCACAATCCCCACCCTAGTGCTGGTTGTGTTGCTGGTCGGAGTGGGATCGTGCTTCTTTGATCCGGCGGCACAGGCCCTGGTCCCTCAGCTCGTAGGCAGGGATAAGGACCGACTTGGCCAGGTAAACGGGCGCTTCTGGGCCATAGACACCTTTGGCCGTTCCCTTGCGGGGCCACCGCTGGGCGCTGCGGCGTTCAGCGCATCACGCGCACTGCCTTTCGGAGTGGACGCCTTTTCGTTCCTTGCTTCTGCTGCACTGCTTTCTCGACTGCCGAACACGCCTCGTAAACCCTCAACACAGCCGATCCTGCCGGCAATTAGAGAGGGTGTTGCCTATCTGATCCGGCAAGCAGAGCTGCGAACTGTCACGTTCGGAATGGCATTCTACAACCTTGGCTATAACCTGGCCTTCGCAACGTTGGTCCTCTTTGCTCAGGACAAACTCAGCATTAGCACGTTTGCCTATGGCGTCCTCGTTGCGGCCATGTCCGTTGGCGGGATTATCGGCGGTTGGATCGGCCCGCGGGTCGGTGCCAGACTCACGCCCGGCCACGCTTACGCGCTGACGCTGAGCGTGCAAGGGCTTGCATGGCTTGCGGCCGTCTTCTCGGGTCATGTGTGGCTCGTCGGCCTGTCCCTGGTCTTCGTGGGAGTCGCTTCCACTACGGGAAGTGTCGTAGGCGGCTCCACCCGACATCTCCACTCCCCTGACGAGCTGCTTGGGCGTGTTGTTGCCGCAACCAGGCTGCTGGGCATCGGTTCGGCCGCCGTAGGCGCACTCCTTGGCGGCCTGGTCGCCAACGCCGCTGGACTCGCGGCTCCCTTCTACGTCGCCGCCTCCTTCCTTCTCGTGAGTGCAGCGGCCTTCCTGCGCCTCGGGCGCCCCCGGCACTGAGCCATTCCGCCCAACGAGGCGAATGCGGTAGGCAACAGTCCGGCTTGTCCGGAACGCACCGGACACGCCAGGGACGTCGCTGCGTCGAAGCGACGCAGGACCTCGACATGAAGGTGGTCCTACCACAGATCAACTTCATAGAGGTCCTGCCTCGATACGAGTGACACATACGCGGCGGTGCTGCCGGTACGCGAGGAGACCAGAGTTCGCGCCGACCGGGTCGCCGCCGACCTGCCGGCATCGGCGTGGCAGCGCCGCAGCGCTGGCGCCGGATCCAAGGGCCCACGCTTCTACGACTGGGCGTGGCTGGACGACGTGTGCACCGACGCCGACTCCGACGACGGCGGCCGGCACAGCCTCCTGATCCGCCGCAACACCACCACCGGTGAACTGGCCTTCTACCGCTGCTGGACCCCGAAGCCGGCCACCCTCGCGCAGCTCGTGCGGGTCGCGGGCATCCGTTGGACCGTCGAGGAGAGCTTCCAGGCCGCCAAGAGCCAGGTCGGCCTGGACCAGCACCAGGTCCGCCGCTGGGACTCCTGGCACCGGTTCACCACCCTCGCCCTGGCCGCTCTCGCCGTCCTCGCGATCTGCGCCGCCGACGCCGCCCACCACGACCCTGCCGACACCGGACTGATCAAACTCACGGTCAACGAAGTCCGCCGCTTGATCAACGCCTGCATCATCCGCCCGATCAGCGACCTCACCCATCGTTTGCGCTGGTCACAATGGCGACGCCGGCATCAAGCCCGAGCCCGACAATCCCACTACACACGCCGCCTCAACCTTGAACTTCAGGCATGATCGCGAAAGCGGCTGCCGTACTAAGCCTGGGATGCCTTGCCCAGCTCGGGCCCTGGCCAGTGATGCCGCCGGCATCGGCGCCATTGAGGGATACCGGCTAAGTCTGTGGCCGCTCGGGTACGACCCCGGCCACCGCATGCAGTAGGACGTCGGCCTCCAATAGGTCGTCGAGCGCCTCGTAGACAGCGTCAACCCGTTCGTCTGCGTCGGCCGGGCCGCTCAGAGCAAACAGGTCATGCGAGTTGAGCTGATCGGGACCAGCAACCAGCAGCACGCGCTGCCGGTGGTGGGCGAGTTCGAGCCATCGTGCCGACGGTTCGGTGGGTCCAAGCCACAGGTGATCGCGCTGACCATTGGCATCGGCGGGGTGGCGTACCGCGAGCCACCGCTGATCGGCGGCGGCGGCAATCCGGATAGCCCATCCGCCCTCACCGCTGATGCTGTCGAAGTGGGAGAATCCGAGGCTACGCAGGTATTCGGTCAGGGCGTCCTGCCAGGCGCGTACCGGCTCGCCGTGTGTCTCAGTGACTTGTCCGATCAGGAGGAGCGCTGCCCACGCTGTCACCTGTTCGTCGTCCTGGTCCTCGCCCACTGGGGCGCCGTCATCCCACAGCACCACCGGCCGCACGTTCCATCGATACTCGCCGGGCTTGTCCTCGTACCCAGATATCGCGAGGCCGAACGCGTCGGTCGATTCGAGGAGCACGGGGCGGGCCCAAGTCACCTCGGACGGGTGGCAGCCGGGGTGGTGCAGCTTGCTGGACAGCATCTGGGTAATCGTGTTCATGTCCGGGTCGTAGGCGGCCATGATGAGCTGGACGTTGGTGTCCTCGCGGCGCGCATCGATCGGCTCGTCGCATGAATCGCAGTACCCGTTGGGGGAGCGTTCTTGGTAGAGCCAGGTCCATAGATCTGGCTCGAACACCACTCCGCGGAGGCCTTGCCCGTCGAGTACAGCCTCGACCTCGGGGGCGAGCAGGTAACGGCGGTTGGTGCGATCTGGTCGGGGTGATGACATTGCTGCAAGAGCGTCGGGGTCAGGACCGGTCAGCGTTTCGGCCGGGGGCGGCCCGGCAGTGAGGTTGATCCGCGGAAGGTCGGCCAGAAGCGCGAGTCGACGTCCCGTAGTGCTCCAGGCGGCCGCGCAGGCTCGAATGGCCCGGTCAACGGTGGTTGGCATGGGGTCCTCGAACAAGGCTGAGGGGTCGGGCCCGAACAGCGAGGGTGGTTCCGGTAGCTGGTCTAGCGCCGCGCGGAGCCTGTCGGCGACGGCGTCGGAGTCCTCACCGGGCCTGGTGGTCGGGCTCAGAAGTACCTCGCCGTCGAGTTGGGGATGCCGGATGATCAGACGGCGGCCGTTGGTGTCTAGCCGGGCTCGTAGCCCGAGCCGCCCGTATAGGTCGCCTTCACCGTCGTCCCATCGCAGCAGCGCCGTGATCACCCGGTCAAGAGAGGCCGGTGCGGGGCGCAGGGTCAGGCGCGTGGGTTCTGGGGTGACGGAGGCGATTCCGAAGGGGCCGCTGGTCTCGGCGGGGGAGTGACTGCCGAACTCGGCGGCCAGGGCGTGGATCACGCGGGCGTCAAGGAGCTCCTGCTCGGGGTCGATCGCTGCGGGTACGGCGCCGTACTGGCGGCCCCACTCGCGAATCCCGGCTAGGGCTTCGCTGTGCAGCTCGCCGGTGTATCGAGCCCGGGAGCGGGCAAGGCGGGTGTCTCGATGCTGGGCCATCGCTGAGCCTTTCCGCGGTGCGCGCGGACCCGGCGCTGGCGCACCACGACAGGTCAGGGGCAATAGAGATCAGGCCGTGACGGGTTGCGTGGTCGAGCGGGCGGGACGAGCTGTGCTCCTTCGCCGTGTCGATGCCCGTGCTGCCGGGTAGCAAGTGGGCGTCGCGGCTGGGCCGCCAGCCGGCCCTTGTGGGAAAGCCTACGACGTACCGCCGACATTTCTCCAGCGCGGGTACGAACATGGTCGGTGCCGAAGTTGTCCGTGGGGATGATGCCGCCAGCATCGGCGGCCGCGACTCCATGGAGACTGGGCGCGTGCCGCTCCAAGCCCTGGCGACACCTTCGCGAGCACCGGGGTCACCACCTCAACTGACGGTTGGCCAATTGCCCCCATAGCGATATGCCGTGGCTGGTGCTACCACAGCGGGGTCCTGAGACTGACGCCCGTGCCGCGAGCGGCGAAGGCGCTAGCGATTGTGCTTACCCGCCGTCCGAGGTTCTGCCGTCGCCGTCGCATTGCATCACGGCCGAAGTAGCACAAGCGCCCGTACGGCGCCCCAGAATTAAGAGGCGGATGTGTATGTACACGACAATGATGGGTGTAGGCGTGGGCGTTGCGCTCATCCTGGTAGTACTGCTCGGGAGAGCGCTGCACCGCGGCACGGCCACCACCCTTGACGGGTGGGCGCTCGCGTTGGGCAGCACTGGCGTCCTGCTGGCCGTCAGCGGCCTGCACATGGTCCTCACGCAGAGCATCCAGGTTGAGGGCGAGCAGTTTAAGAGCGAGCTCTTCGGAGGCATGGTCGGACCACTCGGTCTCCTCTTGATCGCTGCGGCGATCTATTTGTGGCGACGCGGCGACGAATTGTTGGCCAGCCCCGACCCTGTCTGCCGCCTATACGCCGTAGCTGGCCCGCCGGCTGTCCTGGTCCTCGGGCTGGGCTTGAGCCTGATCGCCATCACGGTCGGCGCCGCCCAACACGAGATCTTCGGTACCGCCCCCGTCCAAGAGCCCATCCTCGGCACCGCACCGAAGGCGCTGGTCAACTTCGGCTTCACCAGCCTCTTCGCCCTGCCAGGCATCGGGGCGACCCTGGCACCACTCGGGGTGTGGCTCCGCAGCCGCCCGTTGGTAGCCGCCTCCGGGGTGGCGCTCGCCGCCGCCGGGGCCGGCTGGCTGCTCGCCGCTGTGACGGTCTTCTACACCCACATCGGGACTGCGCACAGCCTGATGGGGCACTGAGCGGTGGTGTGATGCCGGCGCGCATCGTCGCGGCAGGACTTGCTCGCTGCCGCTGGTGTCCGTGATGCCGGCGGCATCACCTCCACCAGAGGCGGCCGACCTGGTCACTCATCGAGTGGCACGGCCGTAGATGGTGGTGGTCAGCAGCCGCAGCGCACGCTCACCTGGGCAAGCGACGGCGCATGAGTCACGGCGATGCCACAAGGTACATTGGCGGCGCATGCGCCTTCCGGGCATATGTGGACTGCCGGCCAGCCGCCGTTGCCCGCTAGCTGCAGGTCTTGGGTGGCGCTGTCGCCGACGATTAGGCAGGCTTCCTGCCCGTCCTTCCGAAGTGATCGCCCAACTGCTGCGGCGAACCTGGGATCGGCCTTCGTTACTCCGATCTCACCGGAGATTAGGACCTGATCGAGGAGCGGCTCCAGCCCGGTGGCTGCAATCTTCATGCGCTGGTGAGCAGGCAGGCCGTTGGTCGCCAACCACAGTGCATGGTTCCGCCGGAGCAGTTTCAGGCCGGTGGCGACGCCCGGCAATAGCCGGAGGGCACGCCGACGGCAGGCTCGGAAGGTACGAGCCGCCCCAGCCGCCTGGCCCGGGTCGCCGCGCAGCGATTCGATGATCGTTTCCCAGACTCGGATCTCGTGCGTGTGCAGCGAATCCGCAACTGCCGCAGGGAGTCCGGAGCCTGTGGTCGGTAACCAGAGCGCCTCCCACCCACTGACGGAGGTAAGCGGTCCGGTATGGCGATGAGGATGGCGTGACCACATCTTGCGGATATGTGACAAAGCCTGATCTACTGATCCGGAATCGACGTCCGGCTTTACCGACATGAGTGTCTGGGTCAATGCCTCGCGGGAGGCGCTCGTGTCGTCAACGAGCGTGTCGTCAAGGTCCAGGACAAGGACGTTCATAACAGCCTTTCGGAAAATTCGGTGCTCTCGGTCTGGTTGTGCCCCAGCAGCTCAATGTGTAGCCTTTTATAGTCTCGCCTCGCTCGGGGGATCCCGGCGGCCTGCAGGTGTCTGACGCGCGGTTTGCGTGCCAATTGGGAGTGTCGTGAAAATTGATATAGCGCATCCGGGGTATCTGTCCGTCAAGCCGTCCGACCTGGAGAGCAAGGGTCTGGGCGGCAATGAGACAGCGCTCGTGCTTGCTGCCCGCGGACTCGCGGCGAGGGGGCACGAGGTGCGGGTTTTCGCTGACTGCCCCCGGGTCGAGGACCAGGGTGTGCACTGGCATCCTCTGCCTTCCTTGCGCGAGGAAGAGTACCGGGATGTGATCATCTTTTGGGTTCGCACGAAAAGAGTTGAGCCCGGAAAATTCAATGCGCCCGCTAGGGTGGCAAAACTAGGATTGAAGACGCCAAACGACAGCCTTTTAGGTCAGGTAATGAGCGGCGAAATCAACGTTCTGATCGCGTTTTCTGATTTTCAGCGCCGCCTTTACCTGGATAACTTTGGCTATCCGGAGACGGCGAATTGGGTCGTCACCGCTGATGGGCTGGACACCTCATACTATGCCCGGCGGTTGCCGAAGGTGCCCGGAAGGTTTTTGCACGCCGCGAACCCGAAACGCGGGTTGGAGCCGCTTCTGGACATGTGGCCGATCATTCGTTCGGCGTATCCGGGCGCGGAGCTGTTCGTCGCGTCGAGCCATCTGTTGCGAGGGATCACCGCGGACGAGGATGAGCGGCGCGCGGGAGACCTGTACCGGCGTGCGGTCGCGATGTCGGCGGACGGCGTGCGGTTCTTGGGGCGGGTCGCGAAGCCTGACCTGATCGAGTTGCAGCTGACCGCGCAGTTCTACCTGTATCCCACCACGTACCCGGAGACCTGCTGCATTGCGGCGCTGGAGGCCGCCGCTGCAGGTGACGTGATCGTGTGTTCGGCGGCTGGCGCGCTGCCGGACCGGGTCGTGGATGACGTGACGGGCTTCTTGATCGACGGGGACCCGGCGGACCCTGCGGTCGTCCGGCGCTTCGCCGACCGGATCGCGCTGCTGCGTGAGGATCCTTCGCGCCTGGAGCGGATGGCGCAGGCTGCTCGTGACCTGGCTGCGACTCACGACTATTCGCATGTGCTGCCTATCTGGGAGGAGGCGTTCACGCGGACCATGAGGTCCGCGTGAACGCGGCTGGCCGGGCCTTGAAGGCTGGGGTCAGGCGTAGGGGTTGGCGCTGCTGTAGAGCATGTCGACCCGCTCGTGCTGGACGGTGAACTCCTCGCGGCGGCGGTCGCGCTGCTTCCACAAGACCGCCAGCCACCGCAGGGCGCAGGTGCGCTGGTTCGCGCCGAACTGGTGCCGGTTGGTGTCGGTGACGCCAAGGTCGGGCAGCAGCTGTGTCCAGATGCTGTCCGGGACCGCGCGGCCGGAGATGTGCTCGATGAGGTCGGCGGCGTCGAAGGCCACGTTGCTGTAGCCGGCGTACTCGAAATCGACGCAGGCGGCACCGTCGTCGGTCGTCATCCAGTTGAGCAGGTTCGCGTCACCGCGGGACAGTACCGGTGTGTCAGACGCCGCGACCAGGTCCGCGTCCCCGCTGCGCTGCCAGACCGCGAGCAGCTGCTGCATGACGGGGGTGAGCGGGTCGTCGGTCTGGCCGGCCAGCAGCTCCGGCCACGCCTTCGTTAGGCGCACCATGTAGTGCTCGCCGGTGTCGATCCGGGGAAGTCCGGCCAGCAGACCGGTCAGGGGCACGGCTTGCAGCTGCGTGGTGGTGTGGGCAAGGGCGCGCAGCGCGGCCAGCTGGTCCACGGCCTCGATCAGCGGCTGGCCGTGAAGCCGAGTCATACCGATCGCGGGCTCGACCGGTGCCTCGTCGAGCCACAGCGGGGCGGGGACCGTGCGGAGGCCGTGCGGTTTGAGCAGGGTCAGGGCGGCCCACTCCCGCTCCATGCGCTGCCGGTCGGTCTTGACGTACAGCTTGATCACCACGTCGTCGCCATGCGGAGACGCCCACAAGTAGAGGTCGTTCTGCATGCCCCCGGTAAGGGGGCGTAGACCCAGCGCCAACAGCGCGGCGTCGCGATCGTCGTCGGTGCCGGCGCGCACGCGGCGGAGTTCGGCGAGAAGGTCGGTGGGGGCTTCGATGAGCGGGACTGACATGGGATCTTCGGCTCCGGGTTGATGGGGCGAAACGGACTGTCGGGGACTGACCGTAGTGGCCGGGCGTCGCCCTGGCTCGCCTGACGCGGCCGGGGATGTCACGCGACGGCGGACCGGTCGACGGCGGGTGCGGTCAGGTCGGCGACGGCGGCGAGCACGGCCTGATGCGCGTCGTCGGTGCCGAGTTCGCTGACGTCAAGGACACGCAGGTCGGGGTCGGTTTCGGCGAGGGCGGTGTAGGCGTCGTGGACGTAGCGCAGGAACGCGCGCTGCTCGTCGGTGTACGGGTGGCCTTGCCGCTGCTCGGCGCGGGTGATGGCGTCGTCGGGGGGAAGGCGCAGCCACAACGATCGGTTGGCTGCCGGGCCGGCGAACGCGCCGACCTGCTGCAGCCAGGCGATCGCCTCATCGGGTGGGGTCCGGTGTTTCTGCAGCAGCCCGGCGAGGCTGTAGGAGTAGAGGGTGTGCAGGCCGCGGTCTTCGATGACGGTGGTCCCGGCGGCGAGCGCGCCGGCGATGTGGGTGGCGTAGGTGTCGGCGCGGATCGCTGCGGCGAGGTAGGTGTCGGTGAGCACGCTGTCGTGCCGGGAGAATGGATCGCCGGAGTTGAACAGGGTCAGCAGGGGCCGGCCGAGCTGCTGGGCGTCGCGCGTGAGGTTGTCGGGCAGGTATGTGACGGCGGCGCCGTGCTGGGACAGGTGCGCGGCGAGGGCGCGGGATTGGGTGGTCTTCCCGGCACCGGGCAGTCCTTCGAAGGCGATCAGCATGAGGCGGCCCTCCTGTCGGATGCGTATCGAGTTCCGGTGGTGGCGGTGGCCAGGATGTGCAGGATGGCCTCAGTGAGTCCGGGTGCGGTGGCGATCGTGGTCAGCGAACGGCTGTCGTGCGGGCTGCCGTCGGTGTCGGTGACGGCCGCGCCCGCCGCGCGGGCGATCGCGACGCCGGCGGCCATGTCCCAGTCCCGGTTGCCCAGGGTGATGCTGGCGTCGAGAGTGCCGTCCGCGACGAGCGCGAGGTCGACGGCCGCCGAGCCGAGCATGCGTACCTTCCCCGCGACCGGCGCGAGCGCGGTGTGCAGGGCGATCGCGACAGCGTTGCGTTCCGGTGCGTCGTCGCCGGTGCCGTAGTCACCGATCGCGATCATCGCCTCTGACAGGCGGTTGACGGTGGACGGTGCGATCGGGTTCCCGTCACGCCAGGCGCCGATGCCGGGCGCTGCCCAGTAGGTGCGCTCGAGCGAGGGCAGGCTGATCACGCCGAGCAGCGGCCGGATGCCGTCAGTCAGCGCCAGGGAGACGCCATAGAGCGGCAGGCCATGGACGAGGTTGAGAGTGCCGTCGACCGGGTCCAGGACCCATCGGTGCGGGGTGGCCAGGTTTCCGCCCGATTCCTCACCGAACCGGTCGATGCCGGGGGTGTGCTCGGCCAGGAATGCGAGGATCTCGCGTTCGATGGTGTGGTCGAGGTCGGTGGCCATATCCCGGTCGCCTTTGGCGATGACCTGCCGGACGGCCTGCGTCTTCAGCCGGCGAGTGCCGAGGTGAACGGCATCGCGTGCGATGTCCAGCATGACGGCAAGGTCGATCGTCATCGGAGGGCGCCTTCCACGAGGGCAGGGGCTGTGGATATGTCGTGGAGGTAATCGACGGCGGCGGTGAGGATCCGCGCCGCCGTCGTATCGGTGCGCAGATGCAGCGCCGGGACGCTGATGGGCTCTGCGGTGGCCCGCAGCTGCTGGTAGAGGGCGAAGCCACGGTCGGCAGCCGGGTGCTGGCCATGCTGCCGGTCGGCGTCGAGGCGGGCTCGCGCGACAGGATCGGGGCACCAGCACCTGATGATTGCCAGCGGCTGGTGCAGTCCGGCCGCGAGTCGGACCACGTCGTCGATCTGGTAGCGGCGGGTGCACGTACGCTCAAGAATGACCGTGGCGTCCGGCTGCCGGGTCAGATGCTCACGCGCGGCCTGATGTAGCAGAGAGACCACGAAGTCGTCCTGGTCCCGGCGGTAGGTGACCTGGCCGCTGGCTTCGTAGAGCGCGGCCCGGACGTGGTCCTTGTCGAGCACCAGGCAACCGTGGCCGAGGTGCGCGCGCAGCGCGGCGGCCAGCGAGCTCTTGCCCGTGCCGGGCAGCCCGGCCAACTGCACGATCACCGCCGGTCTCCCGCAGTCTCGGACAGCGGCGGCCGTTCGGGCAGATGGGGCCAGCAGGAGCGCAGCAGCTGCCATCCGGTCTGCGCCGGCACGGGCACCACGGTGGCCGCAGCTGTCGCGGTGGTGCTGTGGGCGCTGTATCGCAGCGCGTCGGCCAGCGCGGGCCAGCGGCGCTGCGCGGCGACGCGGGCCAGAGTGTGCAGGAACCCGTCATCGCGGGTCAGGATCGGCAACGGCTCCAGATCCGCGACATGTCGCGGCGCGGCCGTGCGGCGGGCGAGCACGCAGGCGATGTCGGCCGGGTCGCTGGTGTGCGCCAGCCGCGTGCTCAGGTCGAGGGTGAGGCCGGGAACCACAGGATCGTCGAAGTCCCGGTGCAGGGCAGTGGGCCGGCGCCCGGTGGCGTAGTAGCCGCAGCTGGTCAGGATGTTCACGGCGTCGGCGGCGGCCTCGGCGGGGATGAGGATGTCGACGTCGCTGGACTGGCGGGATCCGTCGCCGTGGTAAAGGACGCTCGCGTGCGCGATCCCGTTGATCGCGGCGGCCGGAACGCCCCGGCCGGCGAGGACGCTGATAACGCGGACGGCTTCCCGGTGGTGCACACGCCAGCGGTGGGTGCTGAGCCGCCGCTGCCCACGCAGGAACTGCTGCATCGGCCGGGCCAGCTCCACCGTGTGGCCGCAGCGGTCGAGCCAGTCGGCGAACAGGCAGAGCATCTTGGCGACGATGGCGTACTCCAGCACCTCGCCGAGTGGCCGAATGTCCTCGCCGACCAGGTCGGGGTCGGGTGTGGGACCGGGGGGTTCGCAGGCGGCGCGCAGCAGCCGGTACGCCCGCGGGCAGCCGGTGGTATCGGGAAAGAACGTGGCAGGCGTCGCGGTCATCGGGACTCTCCAGCGTCGAGCAGCGCACCGACGGCGTCGGCCAGCGCGGCCGGGTCGGCGCCGGCGTGGACGCGGTAGCAGGGCCG
Organism: Micromonospora sp. NPDC006766; assembly: GCF_040636055.1. Classification (NCBI taxonomy): domain Bacteria; kingdom Bacillati; phylum Actinomycetota; class Actinomycetes; order Micromonosporales; family Micromonosporaceae; genus Micromonospora; species Micromonospora sp. NPDC006766. Next base: position 54,159 of record NZ_JBEYIX010000017.1, read on the forward strand.
TGTGGCCAGCGCCGCAGCGGTGCGATGCAGGTGGGCGTCGGTGACCTCGTTGGCCGGGCCGGGCACGAGCCACTGGTTGATGTGGGCGCTGGTGCCACGTGCGGGGTCGTGCATGAACATGCGGGTGTCGAGCAACGTCTGGTGCACTTCGTCTGGGCCGACGCGCTCGACGCTGACGCCGGAGCGGCCACGGTCGAGGTGCGGCCAGATCATCACCGACGGAGTCATCTGGCCGGCGACCGTCCCGCCCCGATGCAGCAGGGTAGGGAAGTCTGCCGGCTCGATGACGACTTTGTGCGGGAAGGCCCACTTCTCTTCCGTCGTCAGCGCGCGCTGGCCGGCGGGGACACGGTGGCGCAGGTGCGGCAGGGCGGAGAGCGTGCCGATTCCGGCGCGCAGCGGCATTGGCCAGGGGTAGCCGTGTAAGCCGCTGTCGCCGGCGTGCAGCATCAGCCGGTCGTTGGTCACGTAGTCGCCACCGAGGTGGTGCAGCCCGGCCAGCAGGGTGGTCGTCTTCCCACGCCCGCGGTGGCCGGCGATCAGGATGCCCCGATCGCGGCAGATGAACGCGGCGGCGTGGGCGTAGACCATCCCCCCGGCCAGCAGTTGCGCAGTCATTGCCTGCCGCACCAGCCGCGGTGCCCACAGTCCGATCGCGTCCGCCGTCGCGCACCGGACCCCGATCGTTCTCGTCTTCTGGTCGGCGTGCAGCAGCGTGCCTCGGTCGGGCACCCAGATGGTGCTCGACGGCCCGGGCCCGCGTTGATAGGCGTAGGTCTGCGGTCCGATGTCGAAGCACCGCCCATCCGTCGTGGCGTCAGCGCTACTCGCGACGTCCGGATCGACGGTGAGATAGATGTGCCAGGTCGCAGGCCCGGGGGGTTGTTCGTCGTAGGAGTACAGGGTTCGTCGGGCCTCAGCCAGCGCTTGCGGGCTGTCGGTGTAGAGGGTGACGGTGGCGTTGCCGCATCGGAAGGTCGCGGCGCAGCCACCGGTGGCGGCCGGGTCGGTCGCTGCGGGGTATGTCATCGGCTCTCCGTTTCGCGACGGTTCGGTGTGTGCGTGGGCAGATGGCGGTGCGCGTACCGGGCCAGGGCGGCGAGCGCGGATCCGTCTGCGGTGCGGTAAAACTCGGGCAGGCTCGCGGCACCGAGGGCCTGGCGCAACCAGGCGGGCTCGACGGCCTGCCGTGCGGTGCCCCAGGCGGCAAGCCCGGCACCGGTGAGCTGGAATCCGTCGCCGGCCCGCACGGCGGTGACCTCGACCGCCGGGGCGCGCCGATATTTGTCCGCATCACGGTCGACCCGCTCCGCAGGGTTTCCGGCGACGGGCAGTTCGGCGTAGAAGTTGAACACTGCGGCCGGACCATCGAGTACGAGAGTGAGGTGCCAGCCGCCGAACGGGATCACCGCCAGCGCCCCGGCGTGGCACTCCTGATACCGCAGAACCGGCTGGCCAGCGGCGGTCCGCCAAGCGGTGATCACCAGCGCGCGGCCGGTCAAGGTCTGAAAGACCTCCAGCTGCGCTGGGGTGTTCCAGTGCCCGGTCGAGCGGTGCAGCTCCCCGCCGGGCAGCGCGCCGGGCTGGTATTCGACCAGGTCGGCGAACCAGTCGGTGCCGAACGTACGCCGGCGCGGCAGGACATCGCGGTGGGCGATGTAGAGCAGCGGATCGTCCCCGGTGCCGTGGTGCAGGACGGCGTCGCTGACGAATACCGTGTTCCCGCCGTCGCGGTGGCGGGCCAGGAGGTCGGACAGGCGGAAGTCGGCACCGGCGCCGTGCTCAGGCAGCACGGTCAGCGGCGCAGCAGATGCTGTCGTGGTCATCGTGGGTCTTGCTTTCGGGTGATGCCGGCGGCATCGGTCGGCAGGCAGGCGGCGGACAGCACGTCGACGAGCTGGTCGAGAGCGGTGATGGCGAGGACGCTAGGTCGGGCGGGACGTCCGGTTGGCTGGTAGTGCACGGCTCGGGATCCGGCGTCCAGCGCGCCCCGGACGTCGGTGAGCCAGTCGTCGCCGACGTGGACCACTTTTTCCGGCGTGCTGTGGGCGCGTTCGGCCACCGTGGCGAAGACCTCTGGCCGTGGTTTCGCGACGCCGAGCTCTCCGGAGAACAGCATGTCGGCGAAGAACGGCGAGAGTTCGAGGTCGTCGAGTAGCTGCCGGTGGACCTGGGGAGAGGTCGACAGGGTGTTCGAGGTCAGCACGAGCCGCGCACCGGTTCCGCCCAGCGTCCGCAGCGTGTGCTGCGCGCCGTCGATCGGGCGCGGGCATCCGCGCAGACTCGCGTGGGTGTGCACGACTTCGAGGACCGACAGCATCTCCGCTGTCGCTTGGACGGCGAGCGGGTCGAGGACGCCGGCCAGCAGCTCGCCGACGGTGGGCTGTACGCCGTCGTGGCGCTGCCGGTGAAGGGCGATGCGATCGGCGGCAGTCACCGCATGGCGGATCTGGGCGCCGGGTCTGGCTTGCCCGAACGCGTCCAGGACGCGGGTGAACTCGGCTACCCGCCAGTCCGTCACTGCCGCCCGGTCGCCGTGCACGATCAGGGTGCCCCACAGGTCGAGGCTGACCGTCCAGCCCGAAAGGTCAGGTGAGGTGGTCATCGTGGGGTCTGCCTCTCGGGTGATGCCGGCGGCATCGGTTGGTGGGTGCGTATCCATGCGGCGGTGCCGGGCAGGTCGCGGCTGTCCCAGAGCATCGATCCGGGGACCACACCGTTGGCCCCGGCAGCGGCGAGCGGGCCGACGGTGTCCTGGCGGATGCCGCCATCGGCAATGATCGGGATCTGCCGCCGCTCGACATCCAGCAGCCGCCGCATTGCGGTGATCCTGGTCAAGGCGGCGGGCTTCATGGTGGTGCCTTTGGTCCCAAGCGGGGTGCCGATCAGGACGATCGCGTCGGCCTCAGCGAGTAGTCCACGGACGTCAACGGGGTCGGTGTCGAGCATCAACGCGATTCCCGCCGGCAGCCCAACGTCGTGGATTGCCCGAACGGCGTCGGCCGCGCCCGTGGCTTCCGCGTGCACGGTGATCAGGTCGGCGCCAGCATCAGCAAACGCGCACGCGAGCCGGGCCGGTCGGTGCGCCATCAGGTGCACATGCAGCGGCCGATCGGTGTGCGGCCGAACCGCGCGCACGAGGTCGGGGAAGAACAGCGGCTCCGGTATGAAATGGGTGTCGGAGGCGTCGATGTGCAGCAGGTCGGCGTATGGGCTGATCCGAGCTGCCTCGGCCGCAAGCGCGGACAGGTCGGCCGACCACAGGGACACATCCAGCAGGAGCCGGTCGGCCGGCAACGTGTCGAGAAACGTCGACATACTCATTCCCTCCCTGGTACGGTCGCGGCCAGCGGTGCGGCGCGCAGCGTGCTGAGCAGCCGGCCGGTGATCTCGTCGGCGACCGCGCCGGCGGCGCGCAGCCCGACCCGCACCCGAGCCACCCGGTCCACGTGGCCGGCTAGGACCTGCCGGTAGGCGGCGGTGTAGCGGGGCAGGAACAGCAGCCGTTCGATCGCGGCGGGATCGCCGCCGCCACGACCGCGAGCGATCGCGCGTTCCCGGGCCAGCGGCCACGGCGTGTCGAGGAACACCGGCACGTCGGGCTCGCAGAACCAGGGCGCGACGACGGCGCGCAGCCGCTTCAGCGCGCGGGCGGGATCGGTCTCGGGCGCGGTCTCGGTCAGCACCGCCAGAGCCCAGGCGAGCTTGGAGTAGACGCCGTGGTCGACGAGCACCACGTCGTTGTCGGCCAGGGCGGGCCGGAAGCAGTGGACGTGGTGATGGGCTTCACGGCACAGGCGCAGCAGCACATCGACGGTGCCGTGATGCGGCAAAGCGTACCCGCCGAGACCGGTCCGAACGCGCAGCGGGGAGCGTTCGAGGAACGCCGACAGCCGGCCGATGCTGCCCGGCTCCCCGCCATAGTGGACCACCTGGACGGTGAACCCGGCCCGCCGGAGCCTGGCGCCAACGAGCTGGGCCGCGGTGGTCTTGCCCGCTCCCCAGACCCCTTCGATCGTGACGAGGCGTCCCCGCGGCGGCGCGAACCGCCACGGCGGCCCGGCCGACGCGTCGGCTGCCGGTGTCGTGGTGCCTTCTGGCATGTCTGCTCCCGTCCGCGTCATCGGGCCGGCCGCAGGGACGTCAGCCAGTCGTAGTCGACGGCGGGGTCACGGGTCGGCTCGTACTCCAGCCCGATCCAGCCGTGGTACCCGATGTCCTGGAGTGCGGCGAAGTAGGCCGTGTAGTCCAGCGCGCCGGAGCCGGGGCGGCCGCGGCCAGGGTCGTCGGCGACCTGCACGTGCGCGATGCGGGCTGCGTGCCGGCGCAGCAGCGCGGGCACGTCCTCGCCGGAGCGGCCGTGGTGGTAGAGGTCGCACAGGACGCCGGTGTTGGTCAGGCCGGTCACGGCGTTGACCGCGTCAGCGGCCGTCACCGCCGCGTCGGCGTCGCCAAGCGGGTAGTCCGGAGCCTCCCGGAGGCTGATCGCCTCCAGAACCACGGTGGCGCCGAGCCTGTCCGCGGCGGTGGCGGCCTCGGCGAGACTTTCGAGGGCCAACTGGTCCTGATCGGCGGGATTGGCGTCGGGTTCCCGGTTGCCGTACAGCGCATTGAGGATCCGGCAGCCGGCGCGCGCGGCGAACCCGACAGCGGTGTCGATGCCAGCCCGGAACTCGTCGTGGCGGCGTGGGCTCGACAGCAGCCCCCGGTCACCGGCTCGCATGTCACCCTCAACGAAGTTCATCGCGACCAGACGCACCCCGGCGTCGTCGAGCGCCGCCGCGAACGCGTCGGTCTCCCGGTCGGTAGGCGCCGGACTGGAAAACGGCCACCAGCACTCGACGGCGTCGAAGCCGTCGGCCGCCGCAGCGGCCGGCCGGTCCAGCAGGGGCAGATGCCCGTAGAGGATGGACATGTTCGCGGCGAACCGCAGGCCGGAGACGTTCACTGCTACTCCCAAGGCGTAAGGGGTTCGTTGTATCGGTGATGCCGGCGGCATCGGTCGGTGAATGGAGCGGCGCCTCATCGAGGTGGCTCGGGGAGTGCGCCGACGGTGGCCATGGCGCGACCGAACTCCTCGACACGATGCGGCGGGTAGCCGCCGCTGGCCATCGCCGGCAGGTAGTGGGTACGGATCCGGTCCCAGGTCCACGGCGGGGAGGCGAAGTGGCCAGTGATGTCGTTGTTGGTCAGCGCTATCCACCGCCGCAAGCAGCTCGGACACCGGCCGCAGTGCGCGAACGCGTCTTCCGGCGTCGCACAGGAGAATGTCTGCAGCAGGTCGTTGACGGGGAGGCCGGCCTTGAGGTACCAGGCGACGATCTCCGATTTCGTCATGTTCCAGAACGGGCTGTCGACCCGGATCGGCCGGCCAGCGAACACGGTCAGCATCTCGCTCATCCGCGCGAACGCTTCAGGGCTCTTGTCGGCGGTATGGTCGCCCTTGACGCCCACGCACCAGACCACATCGGCGCGGAACGCGGCGAGCATCGCGAACAGCACGTTCCGGAACGGGATCAGATCCCCCTGCGGGGTGGCCCGGCGAGACAGGTCGAGCTCGTTGCTGATCTCCAGGTCCATACCGTGCACGGCAGCGAGCGCCCGCACGGTGTCGATCTCCTGCTGCCGACCGTAGTGCCCGCTATCGAAGTACAAGGTTGGAGGTTTGCCGAGGTAGTGCCAGGCAGGGTAGGAATCGAGCCCGGCGGAAAAGAGCAGGATCTCACTCATCGGTCGCTCCTTCTCGTAGGTGCCGGTGCGATGCCGGCGGCATCACCTCGTGGCCGGCCGGCGCCGGTCGACCCGGCTCCTGGGCGGGACGCTCGCGTCGACCGGCTGCCGTCGCAGGTCGCGGTTTCCACCGGCGAGCCTCCCGGGAGATCGTTTGTGCGTATTCGGTGATGCGCTGCTCGTCGTCGTGGTCGGTGAGGATGACGGCGAGGGTCCGGTCAATGACCGCAGCAGCGTGGGGGCACGGCGCGGTGATGAACGGGGCGAGCGCGGGACGCTGATCGGCGGGGATCAGACCGAACGTGCCGACGCTGTTCGGTACGCCACGGCGGGCAAGGTGTTCGCAGAACGCGCGGGGCTCGTCCAGGGTCACGGTGGCCAGGAAGCTGTAGCCGTTCCAGCCCCGACGGGCCGGGACGTCGGTCACGTCAATGCCGGGGGTACCGGTCAGCAGGTTGGCGAGCAGGCAGGCTTGGTGTCGACGGCGGGCGGCCAGCCTGTCGAAGCGGGCAAGGTTGGCGCGGGCGATGAGCGCGAGCGGCTCGGCGAGCCGGTAGTTGTAGCCGACCTCGGCGGGGAGGTCGTCTCCGGGTGGTGACGGCTGCTGGTGCGAGCGGAAGGACCGCGCGTGCTGAGCGATGTCGTCGCGGTCGGTGAGAAGGTAGCCGCCCTCTCCCGACGAGAGCACCTTGCCGTCCTTGAGGCTGAAGCAGCCGACATCGCCGGTGGTGCCGGCGAGTCGGCCGCCGGCTCGGCTGCCTTGTGCCTGGCAAGCGTCTTCCACGATGGCCAGGCCGTGCTCAGCCGCCGCGTGGGTCAGCCGGTACGGGTCGCCGGGACGGCCCCACAGATACACGGGCAGGATCGCCTTGGCCGCGGGCGTTACCTTGCGGTCGAGGTCGTCGTAGTCGAGGTCGGTGCTGGTGGGGTCGCAGTCGACGAAGACCGGCCGGGCGCCGGCGTGGATTACCGGGGCGACCGACATGATCACCGACAGCGCCGGGACGAGGACGTCGTCGCCCGGGCCGATGTGCAGTGCGCGCAGCGCGGTGTGCAGCGCCGCAGTGCCGGACGACACCGCGACCGCGTGCCGTACGCCGCTGTATGTGGCCAGCTCCCGTTCCAGCGCCGCCCCATGCACACCCCCAGCCGGGTCCGGCATCCGCGCGATCAAGCGAGCAAGGTCCGCGACAACGGCCTCCTCGACTCCGGCGGGCTCCGGCGGTGCAGCGGGGCGCAGATGGTCGGACGTCATGACGGCACGCCGGTGGGCAGGAAACGGGCGAAGCCCATCAGCGGCCACATGTTGACGCAATCGGCGGAGAACAGGTGGCAGTCGGCGCAGGCACCGCCCGGACCGAACAGCGCGGTGGCGCTCGCGTCGCGGATCGAACGGCGACCGTCACCCGCTGCGGTGGCCCGGATCTTCAACATGGAAGGGCAGTCCCAGACGCTGCCGTCGGGCTCGATGAAGAACAGGTCGGTCCCACCAAAGCAGCCGCGCACGAAGCCGGGACGCTCGGCGGTGATCGCGTCGACGACCTGGCCCGGATAGCCAGGTGCGGGAAGCCGCACCGGCGGCGCGTCGTACAGTTGCGCGAAGGCTGCGGCGAGCGCGTCGGCGTCGGACGGTGTGAGCGACAGTTGCTGGTGCAGGGCATGCTCCGGATCGAGGGCGATCGGTTGCGGCACGAAGTAGTCGCAGCCGAGCCGAGCGGCCAGGGCCGCGGTTTCGGTGACCGCGTCGATGTTCTGCCGAGTGACCACCGAGTAGACGCCAACGCGAGGCGGCCGGTCACCGCCGCGGGCGGTGATCAGGGCCTGGATGCCGGCCAGGACGTCGCGGTGGCCGTGCACGCCGTTGCGGGCTGGACGCCACCGGTCGTTGTAGCCAGCGTCGGCGGAGTCGAGCGAGACCGACACGGCGTCGACCCCGGTGGCGAGGATCGCCTCGACGAGCTCAGGCCGGTTGAGCGGGATGCCGTTCGTGCACAGCACGACCTGAACGCCGGCGGCTTTGATTTCAGCGACCACGTCCATGATCGGCGGCCAGATGAGCGGCTCGCCGCCGGCGAGGAAGATTCGCTCGACGCGCGATGTGGGCAGGGTCTGCACGAACGCGGCGATGGTGGCCAGGTCCAGGTCGCTGCGCGCCAGGTGCGACAGAATCCCGGGCTGATCCGGCATGGCTTCCCGGTGCTCCTCGATGGTGCCGAAGTAGCAGTAGCGGCAGCCGAGGTTGCACGGCGAACGTAGCGCCCATAAAAGGGAAACACCGGTCATTGCGCACCGTCCTTCCTTCCGGGTTGAGTGCCAGCTGGCGTGCTTTGGCCGCCGCGATCGGCCCTCGGCGCGTGAGTGCGCAGGGACCGGATGGCTGCCCCGTTCACGGGTGCTCCCACGGGAAGACCACCCAGCCGTCGACGACGGTCCCGATGTAGGTCAGCGCCTGCCCTGGTTCCTGCGGCCGCCGCCAGTTGCCGGCGTTGACCACGAAGATCGCGGTGCGTACCCGGGCGGCCCCGGCGGTCCGCACCAGTTCGACGGTGCGTGCGACGGTGTCGCCGCTGCCGGCGATGTCGTCGACGAGCAGCACGTCCGCGCCGGTCAGGTTGCCGAGGCTGGTCGCGTTGGCGACCTGCGGCGCGGCCGACTTCACCGCGTCGACGCAGTCGGCGGTCGTGTGCAGCACCTCCACGGCGCGCACCGTACGCACGCCGAGAGCGTGTGCGAGCAGCACGGCCGGGACGACGCCGCCGCGCAGCACGCCCACCAGGACGTCGGGAACCTTGTCGGCGCGGACCTCGTCCGCGATCCGGTCGGCGATGGCGGTGATGTCGTCCCAGCCGAGCGTCGTGGGGGTGCGGTCACCGGCCACGTTCGTCACCCCAGATCAGCACGTGCTGACGGGTGGTGAGGTTCCAGCCGTGGGCCAGTGCGACGTCGGCAAGCCACCGCATCCGGGAGATGACCACATCGACGCTGGTGCCCTCCGGGGATAGCCACACCTCCGTGAGGCCGAACTCTTGCTGGAGGCCGGCGATCTCTCGCACGTCATCGGGGCCGGTCACCACGAACTTCCACCGGACCTGTCCGCTGGCCTGCAGCTGCGTGATGACCTGCGGCTTGACCCGCTTGCCGTAGGGAACGGCAGAGCTTGCCAGTTTCAGACCGGCGTTGAAGCGCGCGCCGGCTGCGATCAGCGCGGCGTCCGGAGCGATGGTCGCGTTCGTCTCGATCTCCAAGGCCTTGCCGGAGGCGGACGCAAGCCGGGCGAGGTCGGTGACGATGCCGGAGTGCAGCAGCGGTTCGCCACCGGAGACGACGATCAGATCCACCGGCGCCAGGCCCGGGTTGCCGGTGGCCGGGTCGAGCCGCACCAGCTCGTCCCAGATCTCGGCGGCGCTCATCGCCGGCGCGGCCTGCAGGTCGTGCTTGGCCGTGTTCCACGTGTACTCGGTGTCACAGACCATCGCGCCGACGGCGGCCGCGTCCGCCGTGCGAGGCATACCTGGATATCCGCAAGTCAGATTGCATCTCATGAGGCGCACGAAAAGGGCTCGGCGGCCGAGGTTCACCCCTTCCCCCTGGAACGAGTAGAAGAGCTCGGCGACGGCAACCCGCGCGCCGGGCCTGCCGGTCGTGGCGGTGACTTCGGTGGACAACGTCATGGCTCCTTTCCCGGTCAGGGGATGTTCTGGCGGTACTCCGCCCAGCTGGTAGCGGTTTCGCGTACCCGAACGGCATCGACAACCACGCCATCCGGCAGGGCAAGGTGGGTCGCGCACCAGTCGAACAGCGCCCGGGCCAGGTTCTCGCTGGTCGGCTCCACGTCAACGACGTCGTTGAGGAACCGGTGGTCGAACTCGCCGTCCAGATGCCGTTTCAGCAGATCGAGCTCCGCAAAATCGACCACGAAGCCGGGCCCGGTCAGCCGCCTCGATGCGAGCGTGACTTCCACGGTGTACCCGTGCCCGTGCAGCCGGCCGCACTTGTGTCCTTCGGGCAGCCCACTTAACTGGTGCGCCGCCTCGAACATGAACGATTTATGGATGCGGTAGATCCCCGGCCCGATGGCCGTGACGGGGCCCGAGCCGGCCGACGCAGGCCCGCTCATGCGGTCCTGCCCGACCGAACGGCCAGCTGGAGAAACTCGGTGCGCGCATTGTGGTCTTGCTGCAGCCGACCGCGAGTGGCGACCGTAAGCGTGTCCGCGCCGACCGCGCGGACACCTCGGCGAGTCATGCACAAGTGCTCGGCCACGAGCACCACGCCGACGCCGTCGCATGCCAACTGCGCTTCCAGGAACCCGGCGATCTGCTGCCCGAGGTTCTCCTGCACCTGCAGTCGGGCGGCGAACATCTCCACCGTCCGGGCAATCTTCGACAGACCGGGCAGCAGATCGCCGGGGTAGAAACCGACGTGCGCGTGACCAGAGAACGGCAGCAGATGGTGGGCGCACAGCGACGTGAACGCGATGCCGCGCGTCAGGACCAGATCGTGGTGGCCCTCGTCGTTCGGGAACGTCGTGAACGTCCACGATTGGGGAGTAAGCAACTGCACCAGGGCGTCGGTCATGCGGCGCGGGGTGTTACGGCCGACCTCGGTGTCGGCGGGAACGCCGAGCGCTCGCAGCAAGTGCATCACCGCTTGTTCGGCCTGCTTCCGATCGAGCGCGTCCGCGCCAGCAAGCACGGTATGGACTGGACCGTCGAGGTCGGGGAGGGTGGCTGTCACCGGGTCTCCTTCGGGGTGAGCTCGGACGTCCGGACTGCCGCGTGCGATGCCGAACCGGAACCGCCGCGTGCGTGAGCCCAACGGGTGCTGGCTTTGCGGTTTGCGGTAGCGGCGTGCGCCGTGTCGGTTCCCGTTCGCAGAGGTCAATCGGCCGACGAGTCCTGCAAGGCCAGCAGGCCGTGCGGCGGTGGATCCCTCGGCCGTTCAGTCGCGGCGGCCGTGTGACTGAGCGTGGCACCGGGCCTACCGGGTCGGCCAGACCGTCAAGAGTGCTCAGGAAGGTGCGTGAAAGGTGCGTTTGCCCGCTGTCGATGTCTTCGCCGGTACTCTGTGGACGATCAGCGCCGATGACCCGAGGTATGTGAGGGACAACGTCATGAGGATGCCTTCACGTATCGTCAACCCGGTCCTGGCGGTGTTGCTCAACGGCAGTGGGTACACCTCGCTCGACGAGTTCGCTGCGGCGGTCAACGCTCTCGGCAACCACGAACACGGCCTCCACCTGTCCTACGACCATGTGGGCGTGAAACGGTGGCTGTCCGGCGGGGCATGCCGGCAGCCGGAAGTGGTCGCCGAGGTGCTGTCCCAAGCCTGGGGCGTTGATATCCCGGTCGCGGTGATCTGGCCTCAGTCACGTGGCGGTGGCGTTCCAGCCGCACCGCACCTTGTTCCCTGCGTGGCCCCTCGTACGCTTGATGAGCTGGCCGCCTACATCGGGAGCGACATGCTGACCAGGCGCGCACTTCTGACCGACGCGATCGCCTTCACTGCGGGTGAGGCGCTGACCGACCCGTTATTGCGCTGGCTCACCGGGCCCGCAGGGCGGCTACCGGATCGCTCCACGCCGGCAGCCCACCGCCTGACCATGTCGACCGTCGCGAGAATCGAGGCTGCCACCGCCGCGTTCGGCGCCCAAGATGCGGCGATCGGCGGCGGCCTGAGCCGCGAGGCCGCGGTTGGACAGCTCAAACACGCCGTCGACCTGCTGCGTGAAACGTCATACACCGACGCGGTAGGCAACCGGATGCTCGCTGCCGTTGCCGAGCTTGCCGGAATGGCCGGCTGGATGAGCCACGATGTGCAGATGGCCGGCCCCGCCCAGCGGTACTTCACCCTCGGACTGCAGGCGGCCCGCGAATCCACCGATCGGCGATCGGCACTGCTGCAGGTCAGCCTCCTCGCAGACATGGCCCGGCAGATGCGCGACCTTGGACACCCAGCGACCGGACTGCAGCTGGTCGACGCAGCCCTGGCGCTGCTGCCGCGTGGACGGCATCCCGCCGCCGCAGCGATGCTGTGGAACCTGCGTGCCCGGATGCTCGGCCCGTTCGGACCCTCCTCGATCATCGAACTCAAGCACGCAATCCGGCTGGCCGAAGATCTGCTCGCCGACGCGGACCCCGACGATGACGATCTGCTGGCATACACCGGCCGCGCCGAACTCGCCGGCAACGCGGCCCTCGCATGGCAGGACGCGGCCGTTCATCACCCGGATCTCGCCGCACACGCAGAAGAACAAGCCCTCGCCGCGCTCAATGCACGTCCGCCCGGCTACTCCCGCTCAACCGTCTTTGACCAGATCTGCATCAGCGCAGCCCGGTTCACCGGCATCGATCCGGACCAAGCAGCCGCCGACGGCCACCAGGCGATCGACATGGCCGCCGAGGTCGCCACCTCCGCGCGCGTGCTCGACAGGCTCAGCTCACTGCTGACCCACTCCGCGCCGCACGCCACCCGGCCTGCGGTCCGGGCATTCCGGGAACGGCTGACGGTCACCCTCCGCACCGCAGCTGCCTGACCACACCCCGCGCGCTGCTGTTGCCCGTTTACCCGACCGCTGACCAGCGGGCGGTGCGGTCACCCGCGCGCAGCGACGCGATCCGCAGCACAGCCTCGCGCGCGTGCGGCGGGGAGGAGGGCGCGCGGCGGATATGCGCGGCAACCGACCGCAACTCGTAGATGTCCCGAAGGATTCCCCAGCCGGAGTCCGCGGTCGGGTCAGCGCCGTACGCGGCGAGCAGCTGGGTCAGCAACTGCGGCGATCCACCAAACCGTTCTTCCGCGGCACCCGGCACCAAATCCCACTCACGGGGCGCGGTCGCGGCGTTATCCCAATCAGCAACCAACGGGCCGGTGCGGGCCGAGATGACGTTGCCCAACTGTGCGTCACCGTGCACCAGACCGGTTCCCAGTCGGAACCCGACCGCGTCGAGACCACGCTGCAGCTCGACAACCCTCGCGTCGATCCATCGCCGGTCGGAGGCGCTCAGCCAACTGCTGGCACCAACGGCCTCAGTGAGCCGGTCCAGAGGACGGAACACCGGGAGGATAAACGGCGGCCGCAGGGTATGTAGCCATCGCAACAGCCGGCCCAGTTCTGCGCTCGTAACCGGTTGCGGAGCCGGCCCGATGTCGGCCTGTTCCCAGAATGTGACCGGGGCAGCGTCCTCCCGATCGCTATCGACGACGACCGGCTGCTCGATCCCCGCGACCGGCACCACGCTCGGGAAGCCCTCGCCCACCAGCCAGCGGGTCACCTCGACCGCCCGCATTGCCCGTCCCACAGCATCGGCGCCTCGGCCGACACGCACGATGATGCGAGCCCGGGGCAGAAGAAACACCGCGTTGCTATGGACACGGATCAGGCGCAGCCCGCCAGCGTCGAGGCCCGCCATATGGCACGCTGCCCGCGCCTGCTTCTCGGTCATGCGCTACCGGGCCGAGCAATCGTTGGCCGGCGCGTCCTCACGCTGCTCACCGCCTTCATTCGACTCGGACGCTGACCGGTCTACGGTATCGATGAGTTTGTGCCAGCCGATTTTGGGTTGCCGGTGCTGATGCCGCCGGCATCACTGCCGGGCTGTGCCCTCTCGGCTGGCACCGAGAATGGATAGTGCATCAACTAACTCGTCCTGGCCCGGGTGCTGATGCTGCCGGCATCGCCGTCCTGAGGCGGCAGTACACCGGTTGCGTACCGTTTACCGAGCCTGGCTGCCGGGCCAACTCGTCGGCTCTACTGCCTCTCGCGGCCAGTCGGGACGTTATGGCGGGTCAGGCTGGTGATGAGAGGGGTGCTGCGTTGTCTGTTATGGCATGTACTGCTCCGGGAACGCTGGCAACGGGCTGCGGACGTGCTGCCTCAGGCAGTCGGGTTCCGCCCCTGGGGAGCCAAGCCCACAACGACGCCGGGGGCGATGGCTCCAGCGGCGCGCGGCGCTTCAAAATCGATAAGGTGGAACTGATGCCGGCGGCATCGACTCGACGAGAAATCCCGCCCCCGAACAGAGCCGTCCGCCGGCCCCGGTTTGTAAACGATCTCGGACTCAGCTGCACAGTTTGCCCTTGATTTGCGTCCTCGACGGAGGACGTCAACCACCGAAAGCGGTGACAGCCTCGTGCAGCTCCTGCCTGACCGACAGGCTACGCCAACGCCGAGCCAGTGTGCTGTCGAGCATGCGGAGTTCTTGACCGATCCGGGCTGAGCCGGTGAACCGGCCAGCTGCGGCGCTGCGCAGTCCGAGGTTGATTGCCCGGTCTGGTTCTGGTTCCTTTGTTGCTAGCACGGTGTTGGCGAGTTTGGCGAGTAGGTGGCTGTGATCGCGCTGGAGGTGGGTGCCTGTTGCTCGGATTTTGCGTTCGAGGATCTGGACGGCGGTCTCGGCCTGCCCGCAGGCGCGGTAGCCGCTGGCCGCTTGCTCCTCCAGCACGTCCAGGTTGTATTGTTGTAGGTAGACGGGTGCGGCCGGGTCGTCGTCGGCGGGGTGGTCGCGAAGCAGCGTCGCGGCGGTTTCGAGGGCCTGTTGGAAGCGGTGTGCGTCGTGGTAGAGCGCCCAGCCTCGGGCTTCCTGTTGCGCGGCGAGCGCGTGGAGGCGGGGGCTTACGGCGCCGGGCACCTTCCGGGCTGCGGCGGCGAGTTCGATCACTTCGCGGGCGTCGTGGTTCAGTAGCGCGATGTTGCTCTTGCGGATGAGTAGGTAGGCCACCATCGGGTAGTCGCCGGTGGCTTGTGCCCACTGTGATGCCCGATCGGACCAGTACATCGCCGCAGTAGTGTCGCCGAGGTCCTGGTGCAGCCAGCCGGCGAACTCGGCGTATTGGGCGAGCAGGCGCAGCAGCAGCTCGGTCGTGCCCGGGGCTGCGGTGCGGCGCAGTCGGTCGAGGACCTGGAGCTGCGCGAGCGTGGTGTCCACCAGTTGCCGAGGGCCGAGCATCCTGTCCGCAGTGAAGTGCTCATTGAGCAGACGCGCGAAATATCCGAGCACCTGCGGGTCGACCTGGTGCTGGCCGTCGAGCACCTTGGAGATCCGCTCGGCCTGGTCGGTGTCGGTGACACCAGCGGGCAGCACGGTACGCAGTGCGCCGCTGGCGAGGAGCTGTGCGAACTGGCGCCGGGATAGAGCCACCCGTACCGTCCTTCCGTCCGGTGTCCACAGGTCCATGGTCACGCTATCGCTGTGGCCATCATTGACGTGCAGGCCGGCGAGCGGAAGGGCCGGACGGCCCGCCGGGGCCGCCTCGCTTTTGGGCGTCAAGGACCGCAGGGTCGTCAGCAGGCCGCCGGCGTTCACCGCTGTGTCGATGGCCTTGGTCAGCTCGGGCGAGGGCAGGTGCTCGCCGCGCTCGACGCGGCTGAGCCGGCTGAAGTCGTAACAGGCCTTCGTGCTGAGGGCCCGCAGGCTCATGCCCGCGTCGGTACGCAGGCGGCGCAGCGCGACTCCGAAAACGTGCCGTAGGGCGTCGCCATCGAGGTCCACCCGATGCCTCCCGGAATCCGTTGTCATCGATGTTGCCGCAACACCCGCCCCCTTCTCAATCGGTACGCGCCGGATGACGCTGAGTGTGCCCTGATGGACGTCCACCGGGAGGCACCGATGGGACTCGAAAACTCCAACGCGGCCACCGCACTGGCCAGCCCGCTCGGCGAGGACGGATGGCAGACGGGGCTGCACTGGGGCACTGCGGCGCAGGCCGCCGGGCTCGCCGGGCAGCTCGCCGGACGCGGCGAGGTGGTCCCGAGGCCGTACGAAACCCTGCCAGAGATCAGCGTGCTGGTCCGCGCGCCCGCGATCGTCGCCGCCGTGGCCGACGTGATCGGCCCGGAGATCGCGCTGGAGGGCGGATTCCTGCTGAGCAAGCCCCCCGGCGGGGACTTCCGCGTGCCGTGGCATCAGGACGGTGTCAACGACCGGATCGAGCTGGATCCGACCCGGTCGGTGACGGTGTGGGCAGCGCTGACCGACGCGACCGCCGCCAGCGGTGCGCTGGAGGTCGTACCCGGCTCCTGGCGTGCCGGATACCTGCCCTACCGCCGCGAGGACACCACGGGCGGGCAACGAGGCCGCGCCCTGCACACCGACGTGCCCCCGGACAGCCCCGACCCGGTGCTCGTGCCCGTCAACGCCGGACAGGCACTGCTGATGGACGTCCGGCTGCTACACCGCAGCGGCTCGAACACCACCAGCGGCCACCGGGTCGGCCTGAACCTGCGGTACGTCGCCCCCGGGGCGGTCACCATCCGCTCCGGACCATCCCCCAGCCTGCACCCGGTCGCCGGGGCCAGCTGGTAACCCCCATCAAGGAGGACGGCATGACCACCAGGAGCGTGCTCGACCTGATCAAGGCCGGCGAACAGCCCGTCACCCGCATCCGGGTCCTCATCGGCGAGAGCGACGACCCCGAGCGCCGTGGCGACAAGAAGGTCGTCGCGTTCAGCGACTGCCGCTACTACTGCCCCGACTGGGCCACGTTGGAGAAGTGCGTCGCCGCCATCAAGGACTCCGACGACCGGCTGCGAGCCCGCCCCGAAGAACTGATGCTCTGGGACTGGGACAGCACGTGGTTGCAGCTCGACAACCCGACCAACCCGACTGAGGGCGGCGGCACGATCTTCCTCGGCGTCGCCTGGTACAGCCAGGAGTTCTTCGACGACCGCGCCGGCGCCTGGTTCGGCTACATGCACCAGCGCATCTACAAGCAGATCGGCGTCCCGCTGGAGGAGATCTCCGTCCAGCACTTCCTGACCGCCGAGAAAGCCGCCTGGAAGCCCGAGCTGGAGACCGCCACCGCCCAGTGAACCCGTCCGGGACCACGTCCGGCCGCGACCGTCGAGCCCCGCCCTGCCGCAGGGCGGGGCTCGACCCCTCCCGCCTGACTCACCGTTCGGCAGCCACGAGAACCCGCTCGGGCGCGGCAGCGACCGCCACGGTGACCCGCCGGCCCGCGATCCCCGCCACAGCAGCGGCCACGATCAGGAACCCCCCAGCCCCGGCGAACGCCACCGCCGGGGCGGCATCGACCACCAGCGGCAGAGTCAACATCCCCACGGTCCCGGCGGACCGGATCACCGTCTGGTCCACCGTAAGCAGCCGCAGCCGCTCCGGTCGGTCAAACTGTGCCAACCGGGTCCGCAGCGTCACCGCCGCAGCCGGGGTAGCCAGCCCGGACATGAACCCGAACCCGAGCACCACCGGCAGGGAGGGCGCCGCGCTGATCCCGATCAACGCCAACCCAGTTACCACCCACGCCGCGCAGTACGTCATCAACCAGCGGACCGCACGGAGACTCCCGATTAGCAGGTTGCCAGTCAGCGCGCCCGCGCCGATCGCGGCCAGGACCAACCCGTACCCGGCGGCGCCCTGCCCGAGCCGGACGGCCAGTACCGCAGGCAGCCCCACCGCGGACACTGCCGCCACGAACAGGCCTGCGCCGTGCAGGCCGATCGCGACGCGCACGTCCGGGTGCCGGCGCAGCACCGGCCCTGCGGCGACCACGCGCGGCCGATCGATCGCCACCGGGCCGAGCGAAGCGGCGACGGCCGCGCGGCGGGTGTGCGAACGCAGCCACCACAACGCGATCGCGGAGACGAGGAACGTGGCGCCGTCGACCGCGAACAACTGCACGTCGGACACCACGAGCAGGATCAGACCAACGCAACCAGGCCCAGCAATCGCCGCGAGCCGTGTGGTCAGATCCAGCAGCGCCGTCACCTGCCGCACCTGGCCCGGCTCTACCAGGCCGGGGACCAGGCCGGCGAGGTTGGGGTCGAACACCGCGCCGAGCGTGCCGAGCACGCCCACCAACACGAGCAGCACGACCATCCCTCCACGGTCCGGCGACCACAACAGCGGGACCGCGAACACGACTGCCGCCCTCGCCACGTCGAGCCAACCCAGGGCGCCGAAAGACGCGAACCAAGGGACCAGCCGACGACCGAACGTCCCGATCACGATGTAGGGGACGGACTCGACGACCGCGACCAGGCCCATCAGAGCCGCCGAGCCGGTCGAGGCGTAGACAACCCACATCACCGCCAGCCCGTACAACCGGTCGCCGAGAACGCTGAGCGCGGCCGAGGACCACAGCACCAGCACCGGCCGTCGCCTCAGCAGCCCCAGATAGCCCACGCCGCCAACACCTCCGCAACATCAAGGGACCACCGAGCCGTACACGAGACCTGCGGTTAGCCACAGCCCTGGCCGCAGCCACCGCGGCAACCTAGACCACCGCACCCGCCCGGCGAGACTCGACACGCCTGAGAGGCCTCACCGGGATATCGGACTGCCGGCCACGTGTGTCCTACGACCGGACGTGCTCCGGGGCTTGTGTCGGCCCGGCCGCCGGGCGGCCCGCCACCACCCGGTGGCGGCAAGTGTGATGCCGGCGGCATCACGTGGCCAGGTCACCGCGGCGGCGTCGCAGGTCGCCCCGGCGAGGGTGGCTGACGCTCCCAGATGAAGGGGACGCAGCGAGAGCCGGGCCGGCGGTGCCCGAAACTTACCCGACAGCCGGTCCGGCCGCAGGGTGGCCCACGACCGGGCCGGTGGCGGCTGGCGTGATGCCGGCGGCATCGTGTCGTCGGTTCACCGCACCGGCATCGCGGGTGACTTCGGTGTCGGGTATCTGCTCAGCTGGGCGCAGATACGCGGCGGTCCTGCGGACTTTGTGTGTGACCCACAAACTCCTGCTAACCTGGAGGTCGCAGGACGCCCTTCGAGGCTCCCGCGCCCGCCTTGAGGCCCGCTCACGCGGGCCTCTCGTGCTTCCAGGGTCAGTGCTGGTAGGCCATCGGATTCCAGCAGTGCGAGTGATAACGGCGCGGCTCAACCAGCGCCCACAGCTGCTCGTTCACTGTGGCAGCCCGGGGGTCGCTACCCGAAACATCGAGCCGCTGGAACAGGAATGTCACCAGGTCCACCGCCTGTACCAGGCGGCTCGCGTGCGATGGCGCGAAATGCAGCGTGTCGACAATCCGGCTCAGCTTCCGCGACCGGTACCCGCCTGTGCCCGACACCCGATACCGGTCGAGGTCAGCCCGGTGAGCGGCTTGATCGTGGACCTCATCGGCGATGACCAGCGCGTATTCTTCCCGCGAAGCGGCGTACCCGTCGACCCGCTCCAGCACGTGCGACAGCACCACCTCGTGCGCTGGCCGAGGATGTGTGTACCGCGTGACCAGTTGCTCCCGCATGACCCCGCGCAGGATGATCGCCACCTCTTTTTGGGCGCCGATCGCCGCCATCGCTGCCCTGTAGACCGCAATTCGCGCCCGAGGCGGCACACCCCGCCACCCCTTGCGGCCATGGAAGATGTCGTAGCCGTGCAGCTCGATGTCGATCGGCACGCCGTAGGTCTTCACGGCGTCGGCCACCACCTCGTCGAGGGCCTCGCTCAGCGGCATCGCCGCGGCCTCGGGCACCATCAGCGCCCCGATCCAATAGACGCGGGCTGTGAAGGACTCGTCGACGTAGGTGAGCAACACCAGGCGAGGGTACGACCGGGTGCGGACAGCCGGACAGCCACTGCGCGGGTGTGTCTTGGTGCGCGCGGGACGAAAGCTCTCCGACCGGGCATGGCGGGCCAACGCTTGCGGTGGAAGGACCTCGTCCCCTACAACCCCAACAAGCTCGTGTTTATCCATGCCGGAGGGATCACTTCCAGCCGAGACGCGCTGGCGCTGATCGCGCAGTGGCGAGTGCTGGCGGTGATGCCGCCGGCATCAGGCACGTCGTTGCAACCCTGTGCGACGAGCGGTGTCCGCTTTGCGGCTTACTCCGGCAGGACGCAGGCTGTCGCAGTAAGGATTACACCGCCTTCCAACAATTCATCCAGCAACTCGTGGGCGGCATCGATCCGGTCGTCCGCGCTGGCCAGGCCCCATGGCGCCAGCGAGCATCCAGCCGGCACCGGCGGCGAGCGCCGCACTGGAGACCCGCCAACTGGTGGTTGCGCCGCCACACCCCAATCGTCCGCAGGATCGCCCCGATATCCGGCAAGGCGAAGAGGCTGGAGCGGGGGGCAGCCGGGTGTGACCGATGGGCGAATCGGGCTATGCCTTGCCTGGCTCGTGCGTCTGAGTCTGACGGGGTAGCTGGTTCGCGTGCTCGGCGTCCCACTCGGCGAGGACTTTCGTGACGAGATGGTCGATGACAGGCCGGATCGCCTCGTCCGGGACGTCCTTGATGTCGAGCCGGGCGATCGCAGCCTCGTACATCGCCCGCAAACGCGTCTCCCGGTCGTCCGGCGCGTCGTCGGGTCCGACACGAGACAGGTCTGCGTGCATCTCCTCGGCCTGCTTCAGGGTGGTTACGAGGTCGGCAAGTCGCAGTCTTCGTGCCATCCCCTTGCTGATGGTGACCAGCAACGGCGGAAGTACTCGCTTGGCGTGCCCCTCGGTGTACCGGACGAACAGCTCCGCCGGCTCCGCGATCTGGTTCGCGAGGGCTCCCGCCAGCAGACCGACGCAGGCGTCGGTCAGCCGAACCGGCGCTCGGCGAGCCCACGAGTTCGCGGGCTTGGTCGAGTAGCGGTAGTCGGCCGTGAGATGCCGCAGCAGTGCCGAACTGCTCGCGTGGGTGAAGTACTGCGACGCCGGCCGGTACGCCATGTCGTACAGGTGGATCGCGAGCGTGGTGCCGGTCCGGGAGTCGATCTGCTCGGTCATCGACCGTACGTCGGGAAGTTTTCGCGGCTCGCCGAGAGCACGTACCGCCTCTCGGATCACCGATTCGGGGATGATTCCGGCGCTCGATACGAAGGTCAGCAACGCCGGCGCGACCTTGATCTCGGATTCGCGGAACTTGCGGACGGCGTTGGAGTCGTGCAGGCACCACAGCCCGACGATGCAGGTTTCCATCGCGGTGCGCGCCAGCAGCGCGGCCGACTCCCGCTGATGGGTCTGCACCGCCCGGTGCGTCGCGCGCTGCAACGCCAGCAGCCTCAGCAACGCCAACCGGGCGTAGCCTTCGCCGGTGACTGCCGCTTCGTCACGCGGCCACGGCTCGCGGGTGGCGAGGGCGCGGGCACGGCGCCGGACCTGCACGCGCCGGGGCAGGTCGGGGTAGGGCAGCACACCACGAAGGACGATACGGGCGAGCGTAAGCAAGGCGGCTTTCACGGTCCGGAATCATCGCAGGTCTTCTCGCCTTCGACCTTTGGTTTCCCACTGTGGACGCGGGATGGCCGCTGGGGGTGGTGCCGGCGGCATCAGGCTCGACGGGGTAGAGCAGCGCGGCTGCCTCTCCGGCTGCGGGTGTGTGGCGTCGACGTGGCTGATCCGCCCTCGGGTGAGCGTGCGCCCGCGGCGGCCGGGCACGCGCGACGGTAGCCGGACAACGGAGCCTCCGTGGTGTTCACTGATCTGCGCTACGCAACGGAGCGGCGCGGCAGGTTAGCTGATCCGCTGCCGCTCCGAACCGATCTCACTTGGCGCTTTCCGGGAGGTAATGCTCGATGAACAGCCCCATCCAGGTCGAAGACGGTCTGCTGCTCTGCCCGATCTGCCGCTGCGACACCACTCACCTGGAAATCGTCCGGGTGGCCGCGCGGCAAGAGGACGAGAGGCCGAACGAGATCGTCGTCAACGCGCTCACCGGGCAGATCAACACTCACGGCCAGGAGCCCGCGCCGGCCGGACCGGCCAGGGGCGTAGGGCGCCGGCAGCGCATCGCCGTCACCGGCTTCTGCGAGGAGGTCGGGCACCGCTTCGCGATCGTCTTCACTCAGCACAAGGGCGGGACGTTCGTCGAGGTCGTCTCGCCGATTCCCCACGAGGTCGAGGGCGTCCCGGATCCGGACCTGCCTCGGACATGACGATCGATTAGGACACCGTGGGCGCGGCGGTCCCGGTTCGGTGGATCTGATACCAGGCGGAGGCGTTGACCTGCCCGGCATCAGATCCGCCGAGTCGATCGGGGTGTCGGCTGGCTCAGCGAACCTGATGCTCGATGGCGGCGACATCCTCGGCACGGGCGGCGAGGTGCGCGGTGGTGTCGCGCAGGGCGGCGGCGGTGGTGGCGAGGTCGGCCGCCGTGGCGCCGACCCGGTCGACGGCGCGGGTGACGGGGCCGGCGCGGTGGTGGTCTCGGCGTGGGCGGTCATGCGGTGGCGGTGGCGGCGGCTGGGGCGTCGGTGACGTGGACGATGACGGCCGGTCCGTCGAGCCATTGCAGGCTGATGACCTGCCAGTGGGCGTCTGCACCCTGGTAGCCGCTGCCGCGCATGGTCAGCACTTTGCCCTCGGCGGGCACGGTGGCCCGGGGGACGTCGTCCCAGACGGTCCGGACGGTGTGTGGCGTGAGCGTGTCGTGGTGAAAGTAGACGTCGACCGGCCCGTCTGCCTCGTGGCGCTGCTGGTCTGCGGTCACCTGGGCGAGGAATCCGGCGAGGGTGATCGTGGGCTGCCCGGCTGGCTGGTCGGTGGTGGCGGCCGAGGCGTCGAGGTGGCGGATGAGGGCGAGCGGGGAGCCGCCGAACTGCTCGCGCACCCGTTGCTGGATGGCGCGTACGTCGTGGCCGGGCAGGAAGTCCCGATCGCTCATTCCGCCGCACTCGCACGCGCAGGGCCGCGCAAGAAGGTCTAGTTCACCGTCGAGGTCGCAGTAGCCGACGGGGTTCTGGCTGCCGTTGGTCACCGGGTCGGGCTGGTCCAGGTACCTGTCACGCATCGGGTGGCCGGCGGGCAGGACCTGGCCCTCGAAGGCGGTGCGTTCGCCGCTGGGCGTGGTGTGGGCGGTGATGCCGGTGATCTCGGCGACGGCGCGGACCACACCCTCGCCGACGACGAGCAGGAACCGTTGCCGGCGGGCCCGTTCGGCGTTGACCTTCCACACCCCCCGACCCGAAGTCCATGCCTCATCTTCTGTCATCCGGGGGAAGAATCCGATGTACCCACGACCGAGGGGGTCGCATGCCACAGTCTCATACCCGCCAAGCTTCACCCGAATAGCCATGTCACCCTCCTAGCAACGCACACCGGACTATCAACGCGGCAAGTTGAACACACGCAGCCGGTCAAGTACAGATGCTTCGGTGACTTTCCAAATCGGGCAGGAAAAGTATCGGAGCGGGTTCTGCCAGGGCGCGTCCGAGCTAGGTCCGGGAAGGGAAGATTCCCGGACCTTACTCATCCGTACGGGCCTGCCCCCGCCACCAGGCATGCCCCAACATCGACCCACCGGGGCAGGAGCGGGGGCCGGGGGATAACGACCGGTGCGGGGTAAGCCGACAGGTTGACCCCTGAACGGGAGACCGCCCACACTGGCCGATCGCGTGGGCAATGTGGTGTGGAGTGCAACCGCAGCCGGCGCGGGGCGGAGAATCAGAGCTCCCTCAGACTGTCCGGCGTGGGCTAGGCTCTCGGCATGCCCCCACAGGCGCTCTCGGCCCCCGCCCCGGCCGCGACCCCGGCGTCAGCACCGGCCCCCGCCGTGGCGCCGGCCCCGCACGGCGATGCCCCGGCGGCCGGGCCGCGCAGCGCTCGGCCGACGGTGGCCCGGGTCCGGGCCGGCGAACTCGTCTCGGTCCAGGTGTGCGACCGGCCCTGCCGGCCCTGCCCGTGGCGGAAAGACAACGCCGGCCGCTACCGGTACGCCAACCTCCGCGAGTACCTGGCCGGCACGGTGCCGGGGGAGCCCGGCTTCGGCGAGGTGGTCGACGGCGACCCGCTGTCGGCGCTCGGGACCATGTTCGCCTGCCACCGCATCCCCAACACGAACGCGCACCTGTGCGCCGGATGGCTCGCGGTGTACGGCGCGGATCACCCGCTGGTCCGGCTCGGCGTCATCTGGGGCCTGATCGACCCGGCCGCCCTGACGCCGGGGGATGACTGGCCGGAGGTGTGGGGCAGCGCGGCCGAGATGCTGGCCGCTGTCGGCCCGGACGCCCCGGTGCCGCCCGGCACGACTCTGGAGGTATATCCATGAGGCTCGAAGGCGCAGCCGGTGGCGCTGCGCGACCGTCCACGATGGACTACCGGAGGCGGCTTACGTTGCCCACACCGCTTGCTGATGCCGCCGGCATCACCGCCGGTCCGGTGGTCGTGCTGCGCGGTGAGCAACCGGGCGAACTTCTGGTGAGCACCCGTGATGCCGCCCTGGCCCGGGTCCGCGCCGCCCTGGGCACGACCGGCGGTCCGCCGGGCGTCGTCCCTCGGCCGCTGCTGCCAGCGCTGGTCGCGCTCGGCCGGACCGCGCCCGGCCCGGCGGCTGGCGGCCGGGTTGACCTGCCCGACGACGGGCCGATCGTCTGCGACACCGCGCCGCTGCTCGCGCTGCTCGACGGCACGCCGGCGGGGGAGGCCCTGGTGCCGCTGCTGCCGCGCGTTCTCATCACCGACTGGGTGAGGCACGAGCTGTTCAGGACGCTGCTCGCCGCCGGACTCACGACGACCGCAGCCGACGCGCCGCCGGAGGTAAGAGCCGGCAGACCCGACCGCCACGATCACATGATGGACACCCTGGCCGCGCTCGGGCTGCGGATCGCGTACCTGACCGACGAGTGGGCCCCGGTCAACACGCTGGAGTTCGCGCTCCGCGCGGTTGACGGGCTGACCGACGCCGAGCGGGCGACCTTGGCCCTGGCCACGCACCACGGCGTACCGGCGCTACTCGGCCGGCCCATCGGCGAGCTGCCCGCTGCGGCGGCCGGCGTCACGGTGGTCGACTACCGCGACCTGGCGCCGGCGCCAGCCGCTGACGACCCGCTCTTGGCCACGCCAGCGTGACCGGTTCCACCACCACGGCTTCAACGGACCCGGCTGGTCTGGTGCCGGTCGCCCCGGCAGTTTCCGGGGGCTCGGCCGCCGAGACGCCCGCTGTGCCCGAGCCGGGGCCTGCCACCGTCCCGGCGGGGGAGGTGCTGCACGGCGAGCTGGTCGCTGCTGCGACCACCGGCGCACCGGCGGCCGGCCCGGCTCCCGCGCGCCTGGACGTCGAGCGGTGGTTGGCCAGCCGCCAGCCCCTGCCCGGTGCCGACCTGGCCCGGCTCCGCGGCCTGGCTGATGACGTGGCCATGTACGCGCAGGCGTCTCGCGCGCCGGAGACGCGCAAGAAGTACGACAGCGGATGGGCCGCGTTCTCCGACTGGGGCGGCGAGTTTGGTCTTCCTGTCGGGCCGCCGACCCCTGTGGAGGTGGTCGCGCTCTACCTGGCCCAGATGGGCCAGGACAATCTGGCAATCTCCACGATGGACGGCCGGCTCGCGGCGATCCGCGACCGGCACCTCGAAGCCGGACTGCTGCCTCCGACCGACGATCCGCGGTTGCGGCGGATCCGCGACGGGGTCCGGCGGGTACGCGGTCGGCCCACCGAGGGCGTTGACGCGATCGGCCTACCCCTGCTCGCCGCGATGCTCGCAACTCTGGCCACCGACCCGGGCCCAAACGCACCCCTCCCGGCCCGGCGAGCACACCTCGCCGCGCTACGCGACCGCTGTCTCCTCACGGTCGGTTACCTCGCCGCCCTCCGCCGAGAGGAACTGTCCGGGCTGCCCGTCGACCACCTGGAACTGCGGCCGGAGGGTCTTCGGCTGCTCGTCGCGCAGTCAAAGGCCGACCAGGCCGCCACCGGACGCCGGATCGACCTACCATGGGCGCCGGAACCGGTGGCCTGGCTCTGCCCTGTTCGCGCGACGCTCGACTGGCTGGACGCCGCTGACCGCCGGCCGTACCTGCACCGGCCGGGCCGCGACCGGAACGGGACCGTGCCGCTGCTGTCCGGCATCACCGTCGGTGCCAGAGCCCGCGGCACCGCGCTGACCGATCGGCACGTCGCCCGGGTGGTCAAGGCCACCGCCACAGCGGCCGGGCAGCACCGCGAGGTCGTCGACCAGCTCGCCGGCCACTCCCTCCGGGCGGGATTCGCCACCGCCGCCGAGACAGCCGGGGTAGCGCGGGCGGTCATCGCCCGGACCCTCGGCCACAGCACCGGCACCACCGATGCCTACATCCGCCACGCCTTCGACGGTGCCGCGCAACGCGCGCTCTACGACCTCGCAGCGATGACCATCACCGCACCGACGGCCCTGCATGAGCAAGCCGGGCATGCCGTCGAAGTAACCCCTTCGGTCGCACCGGCTTAGCCATCTGTCCGACAAGCCGCCGGTGATGCCGCCGGCATCACCATTCTGATGTCCCGCGTCCGACGTTGCCGGAGATCAGTTCCGACAACCGGCACCACCCCACCTGGCGGCAACGTCTCTGCCTCGCTGCAGCGCGACTGCTACACCGATGACCCCAAACCTGCTAATCTCACACCAGCCGCGCAGCAGCACATCCCGATCCAAGGTTGGGCCTCCGTTGCGGCGATGCCAGTCACGCGACACTTTGCGCAAATAGCACCACATCCCAACCCGAAGAGGTCGGGCTCCGTTGTAGCGATGCAGGTCGCGCGACTTTAGTACGGATGACGAGTAACACTTCCCCCGGCTCACTCTCAGGGCCGGGGGCTCCGTCTTTCCGCAGGCTAGAAGGGGTTGACCAACCCGCCGCGGCCTGCCTCTGGGGAAGGCGCAGGAGTGGGCCTCGGGCGTGGGGGCGCGAAAACCGCGCTGGCACCGAGAAGATCGGACATCGGTTTCAGCCTTCACAAGCGCGACAGGTTAAAGGAAGCCAAGCCCTACGTCGTGCCCTCGGTCGGCGGGCTCCTGCCCTCATCCTGGCAAACACTCAGCCCGATGGGCGCCGTAGCCGTGCCGGCTGCCCACGACCGGCGTGAGCTGTATCATTGACCGCATGATGAACTCCGACCCTGCTTCGGCACACGGCGACACGGCGGCACAGCTCGCCTCCGTCGGCATTCCTGTGACGAAGGCGGGTAAGGAGCGTGCCCGGCGCAGGCTGTCTGAGGCAGCTGCTCGCCGCACACCCGAGCTTCGGGCTGCTTGGCGTAGGCAGCTCGGCCTCGACCCCCAGCGCGCTGCGTGAGCAGCGACTCCCGCCCGGTCCGACTCGTCCTAGACACCTCGGCCATCGTCGCCTTCACGAGTGCGTCCATCCCCGTAGGCGAGCTGATCGCCGAGGTAGATGACGAGGAGGGTCTGACCGGGCTGCCCGTATTGTGCTTGGCGGAGGCGACCCGTCTGGCGAAGGATGACGCCCGCTTGGCGCTGCTGGTGCACCATTCGGCAACCGTGCTCCTCGATCTCCCAGCCGAGGAATGGCGTTCCCTGGCCACGTCGATGTTCGAGGTTATCGGCCGAGCCGACGCAGCGTCTGCGGTGCTGGCCGCCATCTGGCATGACTGCCACGTGTTGACGGCGGTTCCGGCCCTGTATGCGGGGCTTGACGAGGGTGGTCCAATCCTGCCGATTGAGGAGTAGGCCTCTGCGACGTGATGCCGGCGGCATCGACGTTCAGCACCTAATTCTCTAGGCCTCGCGATCCTTCCCTCCTCTGGTTCACGATCCCTTCGGTCCGGAGATCATGTTGCTGATCCCTGGCAACGCCAGAGTCCCGTTCTTTGTGAGTGCGTTGTGGTGATTCGATCTGCTCTCCGCTCTGCTGGTGCGGTAGAACGGTCCGACCGGTGATCTCAGGAACCACGGCTTTGGTGCCGGCGATGCGGCGTAGTGTGGCCCGTAGCTCGGCCCGCCCGTCTTGGTTGCGAGGATCTGCCTCATGAATGCCTGGCAGCGGCGTCACACCGGATTCTCGGACGAACATCATCGAGAAACCCCTCAACTGACCGGTTGCCCCAACAAGGTCGAAGCCTTTTCCCTGATTGGTTCTTGCCCGCGCCCAGCCGCTTCTCCGTATGCCTTGGCTGCCTTGCGGAGAAATCTGCTCATAGAGCTCTCCGCGGTGCAGTGCCATACGCGCCCCGCGATTTACCAGGGCTGCGAGGTCGGGCAATCGGGCCGCCAGGTCCCTTCCCATTCCTTTCCACGCCGCCGGGTCGACATGCTGACGCAAATCCGCCCAGCGCTGCCAACCTGCTTCGTTCCTGACGTGCCGCCGCAGCCACTCCTCGGCTTTGGCCAGGGCCGCAGGCCCAACTCCGGGCTCGGGTCTGCCAAGGCTGTGCAGGTGGTCGGCGGCCCGAGCGGCCCGACGCCACATCGAGGCGAATGACGTCGTCGTGGTTGATCGGACTACGTGCGCGAGGCCTGCGGCGTTCGAGCCTAGCCCGACGAGATAGTCAGCTTCGTAAGTGAGGGCCATCCCCGCCCTGGTCAGAGTTCTGAAGTCGGCGGCCGTCAGGGTCGTGCGGTTCTGCACCAGCCAGGTTCGAGCAGCATCGACGGCCGCCGTGAAGTCATCAGGACTTCGGATATGAGCCCAGGGGGTCACATCGTCCAACAGTGGCGGTGGCTCAAGTGCCTGCAAACGCGAGGTTCCCCGTGCTTGCTGAATTGCTGCTGCGGCCGCGATTTGCAGTGATGCGTGTGTCCTTTCGGCCTTTTCTATTGCCGCTGTTACGAAGGGTGGGCTACTTCTTGCAGCAGCACCACCGAGCCACTGAGCAAGCGGCCCGTCGATCTCACTCGCCGCTCGGGCGAGTTGCGCCAGTCTGGCAATGTTGCGGAAGCGGTCGACTCCGGCCTTGATTGCAAAGCCTTCCGAGGAAACCGGGGCACCTGTTGTTGGATGGAATTGGGCATTGAGGATGTCACTGGCAGCCCCAGCCGCGTCAGCGGCCCCTCGCAAGGCCACGGCAATGGGGTGGGCGGACGGCTCTTGCAAGGGTGTGGGGGCGGCATCCTCTCCGGTGGCGTTCTTGAGTTGTTGGAGGAGATCCGATTCATAGTCGATCCCGCCGAATCGGCCTATCTGCCGTTCGATGGCACGATAGAACTGGACACGAGCGGCGACCACTGCGAGATAGTCGGCGCTGGTTGCTGCTGGCGGCTGCCGTAGCATCACCCATGTCCGCGAGAGGGCCGCAGCTGCTTGATCCAAGTGCAGCCCGTAGCTCATGACAGTTCCCGTAGCGCTTGGTCGAGCTGAGTTATGACGGAGAACCAAGTCAGCCGCCGCCATGGGGACAGGGATTCGAGATTGACGGCGCGAGTGAACAACGCCACGAGCTGAGAAATCAAGGACGAAAGCAACGCACGAACATCGCCAGGCGCAAACGGAGCAATTTCCGGAACGCGAATTATCGCATGCCCCTCGGGCAACTCACTGGTCAGCCGATCGTACGACTGACGAATCGCGAGAGCGGCAAACGTCCACCGGTCGCCATTAACCTCATCCCGATCCGCAGCCTGCATGCAGATTTCGTAGGCTAGGAGTAGCGCCGAGTGAACCCTTTTATCGTCAGGATCGGCTGCCAGCGCAACGGATTTGGCGCTTTCCGTAATTGCATCAATGGCCACTTCTACATTATCCCCGAGCGGGAAAGAGCCGGTCAAGCAAAGAAATCTGGCTGTGGACAAACTCCTGTCACGTCCACCTTTCCGTCTGGAGGCCACTTCATAACCAACCCATCCTGCTCGAACAGGAGTTCGATAGGCTGCCAGGGTGTCTGTGTGGCTGCGGCGGTGGGAGGTTGAAGTCCGGTGGCGAGCCGGGCTCTCTGCTGGGCGGCTGGCTGCCCGACGGGTGGACACCGTGGCGGATCTCCGGCGCCTGGTGAACTGGGCGCGACGGCACCCTGATGTCACTGCCGTACGGCACCGGACTGTCTACGAGCTGGCAGGCGATACCCCGCCCACCTGCCGGCGAGGTCATCCCTACGATGGGGGATCAGCGACGCGCGCAAGCCTCGGTTGGGCTCCCTGCTCGTGCGGGGGCCACATCGTGCTGACCTGCCGCTGGGAGGGTTGCCTCGACGTGCGTCATGATCCGCCTCAGCGGGAATGTCCCGGCTAACGGTGCGCGCGTTGCGGTCATATCCCAGCGCCGCGCTGCGGGCCGGGAGGTTCGCGGCGTTGAGTGGCGGCGAGCCGCTGCTGCTCCGCGCGGCGCCGCTCGCGCTCGCTGTCTTCGCGTACCTGGTTGGCGTGCTGTACCTCCGCCTCCCGGCGCGCTCGTAGCTCCTCGTTCTTGGTGCCCGGCTGGCGGACGGCGCCGGCGGCGACGGGCTCTCTCTCGGTGGCTTGCCGGAGCTTGCGGCGCAGCTCTTTGCGTGCTTGGTCGGCGGCTGCTGCACGGTTGGCTCGTGCTCGCGCCGCGCGGGCGGGGTCGATCGCCGCTTTCGTCTCCTCGTACGCCTGGTGGCGCGGGCTGGCGTCCGGGCGCGGCTGCTTGCCGAGGATGCGGGTGTCTTCCTCGGGCACCTGGTGCACCTGTCGGTATGCGGCGGCGAGGCCAGCGGCGCGGTCCCACGCCAGCGCGGCCGTGGTGTCGTTGTCGGGACGCTGGCCGAGGGTTTTAGCCCACGCTGGTTGCTGGGCGGCAACCTCGCGGGCCATGTCCACAAGACGTTCCGCGAGGTGGGCGCGACGCTCCTCAAGATGGGTCGCCCACTTCGAGGTGTCGTGGCTGATGAGGTGACGCGTGTCGGCGAGCCAGCCGGGCACGGCGGGAGCTGCGGTGGGCCGGCGGCCCTCGCGGTAGTGCTGTTCGTCGGTACGGACGGCGGTGGGCAGGCGGCGGCGCCAGCCGGCTTCGCTGTCGATGCGAGCGACGATGGTACGAGCCTGCTCGACCCGGGCGACTGCCTTCTCGGCGCTTTCGTGGATGGTGGCGCGAGCGTTGCTCAGGGCATCGGCGGTGGCGGGTACGCCGCGGTTCTCGCGTTGCGCGATCTCGCGAGCGCGGTCGTCGGGCCGCATGTTGGCGCGTAGGCGCTGTTCTCTGATCAGTTGCTCGGCGCGGGCTCGACCGGCGCGTGCCTGGGCCTCGGTCTCTCCTCGGTAGCGAGTTGCGGCCTGGGCTTGTTCCGGGGTGCGGGCCTCGCTGACAAGTCGGCGCGCAGCCGCAAGCCGGCGAGCAGTTTGGTCGAGTTCGGCCTGGCTGTCTCGGTGAGCGTCGGCGAGCTGGATGTCGGAGAGCACGCCGTGTGGTCGGTCCGGCCAGGCGGGATGCTGCCGTCCTCCGACCCGTACCGGAGCGGGTAGCTCAGCGGCGTCGTGTCGGAACCACGCGAGTGAAGTCTCGGCGTCATGGAGTCGGCTAGCGGCCCGGTCCCGTAGCCGGCTAAGGGCAGCGTCGTTGACGCCGGCGAGGGGGCGCGGTGGGGCCTGGGCGAGCTGGTCTGCGGTGTGTTGCTGGGTGGCGCGGATTCGGTGGGCGAGCAGGGCACCGGGGTCTTGGGCTCCGGCGAGGTCGGTGATGCCGGCGGCATCGAGGATGTCGGGTGCGGACCACCCTGCCCGCTCGGCGCGAGCGAGGGCCGCGGAGACGCGTGGCCATGTGGGGGACCGGATGAGGTCTTTGGCTTCGTCGCCGAGGGCGGCACGGACGGCGGCGCGGTGCCGGTCGGCGGCGGCTAGGTCCGCGACGTAGAGGTACTGGTTGGCGAGGTCGGGCAGGTATTCGGCGGCGGCGAACGACTCGCGCATCTCCTCGGTGGCAGAGACTGCCGCGCCGACGTTGCGTCGGATGCTGTCCAGCGCCTCGTGGACCCGTTCGCTCGCTGCGGTGATGACGTATGCGGCGTTGGTGAGCCGGCCGCGCGTGAGCGCCACGTACGCCTGCACTCGGCTGGCCGCACCGGTGAGGAGGACGCGTACCCGGTCGACGGTCATGCCCTGGGTGCGGTGGATCGTCGTTGCGTAGGCCAGTTCGACGTCTTCGCGGACGTATTGAGCGGGGAGGCGGATCCGTCCGCCGTGCTGGTCGTTGCGGACGCTGAGGCTGCCGTCGTCGTGCCGTTCCTCGACGTGCCACACGTCACCGTTGAGCACCATGTCCCGCCCGCTGAACAGCCGGAGTCGAGACTCGTTACGGCGGCTGACCACGAGGTCTCCGCGACCGGCCTGGGTGCCGTCGTGCAGCGTGACGCCGATCGGCTCGACCTGGCCGGCGGCGATCCTGTCCGCACGCGCCCTATCGTTGAGCACGCGGGTGTCGTCATTGGTCGGGGCCACCATCAGGGAGGTTTCGCCAGCAGCGATGTCGCTGCGCCACGCCTCGTAGACCCGATCGATCATGGAGTCCCGGTCGCCGTGCTGGATCCGGTCCCGGCTCCAGTACCAGCGCCAGGCGTCGTCGGTACCGTCGCGGAGCGCGAGTGACGCAGCACCTTCGGCTGGGTCGTTGAACCGGTGGATCCGGTCCAGTTCCACGGCGCCGGCCTCGCGTTGTACGAGCCGCAGCATGCCGCCGGACGCGGGCGCGCCGAGCTGTTGGGGATCGCCGAGGAGCCGTACCACCGCGCCGGCCCGGTGGGCGTCGGCGATGATCGCGTCCAGGGCGAGTGTGCCGGCCATGCCGGCTTCGTCGACGACGATCACATCACCAGCGCGGAGTTGCCACGCCCGGCCTCGGCTGCCTTTGTCTCGGTGGTGCAGCCATCGGTGGAGAGTGTGCGCCGGCACCGACAGTTCGTCGGAGAGCACGGTGGCGGCGCGGGCCGATGGGGCGAGGCCGATGAGCCGGCCGCCAGCGGCCTCGACGGCGCGGGCGACGACGCGAGTGGCGGTGGTCTTGCCGGCACCCGCTGGGCCGATCCCGGCGACCACGAGTCGGCCATCGGTCGCGAACGCGCGGGCCACGTCAACCTGCCCGGCGTCGAGCTGCCGGGCACCCGGTGCGGCTTGCATCGTGGTGAGGGTGGTGTCGAACACCTCGCCGGAGACGGGTGCGATGACGGTGGTCTTGGCGGCGGTCACCACCCGATGCTCTGCCGAGAGGATGCGCTCGGAGGAGTACCGGACCGTCTGCGCGTGCTGGAACACAGACTCGCCGTCGGCGCGTGTCAGCTCGGGCATGGTTGGCGCGGTGCTGGGTGCTGTGATCCGGACGGATTCGCCGCGTAGGGCGAGGTCCGTGACCGTCCTGGCGAGGTCGATGCGCGCGCCGAGTCCGGCCGCCGAGAGCTGGCGGCGAACCTCGGCCTCGACGTGGTGGCGGGTCCAGGTCGCGCGTTGTTCCTCAATGGTGGACACGGCTGCGCGGGCCAGGCGAGCGAGCTGGTCGGGATCATCGGCGCTGATGCCGGCGGCATCACCGCGTCGGGTGGCCTCCTTGGCGGCCTTCCGGACGTCGGTGAGGAGCTGGTCCACGCGCCGCTTGCCGACTGCCTCGACGGCTCGGGTACGCCACTCGTCGCGCAGGGCAGCAAGGCTGCGCACGTGCCGCTTCGGGGGCCGTGTTTCGAGCGTTGCTTGCTGGGCGAGCTGATGCCGGATGTGCGCTGGGGGCTCGTGTCCGTGGTCGCGGATGTACTTGTCGATCAGATCTGCGGTGCGGATGCTGATGGTGGCGCTGCGGCTGGAGAACAGTGCTCGAAGGGTGTCGGGGACTCCGGCGATGTCGTAGACCGGGCGGCGTCCGCGGCCGGCGTCGACGGCTACCACTGTGCCGCCGAGGCGCTCGGCGACCGTGTGCACGACCGCCGCGTTGTACTGCTCCGACATGGATACGGCGGCGGCGTAGAGCGCGCGGCCGTCGATCGTGCGCCACCTGCCGTCGGCGGTCTTGACGCGGTTGGCGATGGCGACGTGTGTGTGCAGATTGGGGTCGCCGGCCCGGCTGTCGTAGTGACGGAAGGTGGCGGCTATGACGCCGCTGGTGGTGTCGAGTTGGGCGACTCCGGCTCGGCCTGCCCTGGTCTTGATGACGGCGTTTTCGGCGTCGGCGAGTACCTTCCGCCACGCGGATTCATGCGACTCCTCGACGACGCGCCGGGTCGCTTCGTCGCCGAGTGCCCACAGAGTCTCCACGCCTTTGGGAGGTGTGAAGACGAGGTCGAATCCGGTGACTGCCTGGGGGGAAGGCTTGGCGACCTGGGCGATGTACTTGCTCAACTCGGCGCCGTCGCGGGGGCGGCGGCCGTGTTGCTCTACGAACATCTTGGCGCCCATGGCGCGGGACAGCCGCGCCCGTTCCTGGGCGGTGGGGACGCGTCCGGTCATCCGCTCGTGCGCCTCGTACCGCTCCTTGACTCGCTCCTGGTAGGTGTCGACTGGTTCGTACCGCATCGGTCGGCGGCCGAGTCGTGCGCGCTGCTCGGCCTCCTTGGCGCTGAGCCCTTCGTCGAGGAGCTGCTCGATCAGGGCGTCGGCGTTGGGGTGCAGACCCTCGCCGTAGAGGGCACGCATCTGCGCCTCGGTGACGGTGCCGGAGATGTCGAGTTCGGCGAGCGCGCGGCCGGCCCAGACGCCGGGAGGGTTGCCGTCCGCGTGGTAGTAGTCGGTAATCTCCTGTCCCCGGACACGGCGGACGTCGGCGGTCGCTACCTCACGGGTGAGGTAGGTGTAGCCGTCTCCGCCGTGCAGCGGGTGCAGGGTCATCATGGTGTGCCGCCGTGCTACACAGCCTGTTGGTGGCCGTTGGCGCCGAGCACACGGGCCACTTCGGCTCTGGTCTGTTGGCGCTGGCTCGCGAGTTCATCGAGGGCGGCCAGCTCGTCGTGGGGGAGAAGACCTCCGATGGCGTAGTGCTCCAGCAGCCTGGCTTCTGCCGACGTTTCGAGCCGTCGAACGAGTGCTTCCAGGACTTCCTGGCCCTCATGCCGCGCGGACCAGTAGTGCTGGTGGCCGGCAAGGATGCGCAACTTTGCCGCCGGTTGCTGCGGGTTC
The DNA here is from genome assembly GCF_040636055.1 of Micromonospora sp. NPDC006766. Taxonomy (NCBI): domain Bacteria; kingdom Bacillati; phylum Actinomycetota; class Actinomycetes; order Micromonosporales; family Micromonosporaceae; genus Micromonospora; species Micromonospora sp. NPDC006766. The sequence goes on from NZ_JBEYIX010000017.1 coordinate 88,530, forward strand.
CTGTCGAGGACGACGCAGTCGCGCCGCTGCCAATGCTCGCCGAGGGGTACCAGTTCTGCAGGGGTCGCCACGGCACCGCCGGCTGGTGCAGCGGTGGCGGAGAGTGGGACTCGTTCGTACGACAGCATGCTTCTACCTTACAAGATCACTAATAGTGCAAGAGGTGTGTGGCTGATCGACTGGTCAGAAAGTGCTGTGCCGCTTGCGGCTCCGCTTCGTCGGTCAGCACGCGCCTTCGGCGCGTCGATCATCCACAGGTGACCAGCTTGCTGGTCACCTGTGGATGATCGATGGCGGCTCTTGCGCGGCGCGGGTAGGGTGGTTGATCATCGGCCGGCGCCGATTTCACTGGCCTCGGCCCGGCAACCGCTAGTTTCGGGGGGTTCGATGGCGGTACGACGGTCTTCGACGGTGGCGGCTCAGGCGAGGGCCGCGGCGAGGTCGCGTGTGTCGGCGGCGATGGAGGCGCGGCGGGATCGCGAGCGGCGCATCGGTGAGCTCGCCGACGCGCACGCAGTGGCCCTGGCCATGGTGCAGGAGGTTCGGGATCGCGCCGACAGGCAGATCGCGGAGCACATGGCGGCGGCGGATCGTGCGGTGGGCGAGCTGGTGGAGTTGGGCGAGCGGCCGGATGCGGTGGCGGCGTTGCTCGACCTGTCGCCGGCGGAAGTGCGCGCCGCGCGTCGACGGGCCCGGGCGGCGGGTGAGGCTGAGCCGGCCGCCGGCGCCTCGGGCGAGGACGCGGATGAGGCGGGCGCCCAGGCGATGAGTGGGGCGGACGAGCGGGTGTGATGCCACGGTGAGCGGCTTCGTCCTGGCGGTCGACCCGGTGGCGTGCCGTGATGAGGTTGCCCGGTTCTGGTCCAAGGTGGTTCGCGGGCCGGGCTCGGCGTGCTGGATCTGGGCCGGGGCGGTCGGTGACGACGGGTACGGCAGCTTCTCGATCCGCCGGCCAGTGCTCGATGCTCAGGGGCGGGCGCGGCCGTCGTCGAGGTCGGGTCGGGTGTTGATGCGTGAGCACGTCGTCAGCGCGCCTCGGTACGCCTTGGCGGCGACGCATCAGGTGATGCTGACGGCATCAGTCGTCGCTGCTCACGAGGTGTGCGATGAGCCGATCTGCGTGCGGGCGCATGAGGGCCTGGTCGATGGTGGCCTTGCGCACGTGGTGGTGAGCACTCAGGCGGAGAACCTGTCGCAGATGGGGCGTCTGGGCCGGGGCGGGGGTACGCCGCGGCCGTGGCACGCGCGAGGGCTTGACCGGCGTGCGAGGGCTGCTCGGTCCCGAGCGCTTCGCGATGTGGTCAGGGAACACGGCTGGGACGTAGCCCGGATGGAGGCCGCAGTGGCGGCGTTGCAGCCTGCGGAGCAGTCGCGGCTGTTCTGACTGCGTGGGTTCGCACGTGGCGCCTGCCCCTGTGGTGACGGGGCAGGCGCCACGTGCGGATAGGTGCTTCGGCGTTGCCGCTGGTCGGCCGTGCGGCACGGGAGCGGCAGCGCGGGCGGGCGTGCTCGATGCGCGTCCGTTCGCTCTCGCGTCGCGGTGGCCGTTGCTTGCCGGTCAGCCGGCGCGGCGTGGGGAGATTCCGACCTTGCGGCCCGGGGTGAGGGTGTCGGTGGGTCGTTGGGGGAAGGGTTTACCGTTGTTGTGTTCGCGCTCCAGTCGTTCTGTGTACTCCGCGAGTGCTTGTTCCAGGTAGTCGCGCCAGCGTGGCAGGCCATGGGGTGCGCTGTAGAACGCGTTCATCGCGCGTTCTGCGGTGTCGCTGCCGATCCTGGCGCTGATGGGTCGGTCTTTGGGGGTGTCACCGGACACCGCCGGGGCGTCGCTGTCGCGACGCCCGGCGTGGGGTTCTGGTTCGTTCGGTGTGGCGTTTCGCCTAGCCACGGAGGCTCCTGCGCTCGATGACATCGGTGATCCGGCAGTAGGCGCGGCTGACTGCTGTGCGGGGATCGAAGAGGGTGAGGGGTACGCCGGCGCTCTGTGAGCTGTTCACCGTTGCAGATTGGGGGACTCCGCTGCCGTGCCATTCCTCGTCGGGCTCGGGGTCGGCCGTGTCGATCAGGGCCTTGGGGAATGCCTCTTTGACGAACCGGTAGGCGTCCTGGTCGTTGCGGCGGCGGGGCCTGAAGTTGATGAGGAACACGTGGGCAATTGCGATCTTCTTGTCCAGCCGCGTTTCGATCCGCTTGATGGTCTTCGTCAGCTGTGCGATACCGCGCAGGTCGAACTCACCTGGGTTGATCGGAGTGGCGATCTCGTCGGCGGCGTAAAGGGCGTTGGTGGTCAGCAGGGACAGCGCGGGTGGGGTGTCGAGCAGGATCACGTCGAACTCGTCACGCAGGGTCTCGACGTGTGGTGACAGGAAGGCGTGGTTGCCGATCTCGCTGGCGAGCGCTGCCGCGACCTCGGACAGCTTCTCACCTCCGGCGATGAGAGAGATGTTCTCGTGCGGGGTGGGCACGATGACCTCGGTCGGCTTGGCCTCGTCATCCATGAGCAGGTAGTAGGTGCCTTCGTTGTCCCCCTGGGCGGCGGGAACTCCCAGGCCGGTGGTGGCGTTGCCCTGTTCATCGCAGTCGATGACGAGGACTCGGTAGCCGCGTCGGGCGAGTTCACCGGCGAGGGCGAGGATGGTGGTGGTCTTTCCACTGCCACCCTTCTGGTTCGCCACTGCGATGACGACAGCGCGGATCAGCTTCCGGATGAGGCGGTCTGCGGCGCGGCGCGTTTCCCGGTTTCCGGTGGTTCGCTGGTTCGGTGGGGTGATGCCGGCGGCATCAGTTGCGGCAGTGTTGGACATGACGGGCTCCTGGTGCGGTCTGGGCGGTCGTGAGGGGGGTGAAGGGTGGGCGCGCCGCCGGGTGCTGCGGCACGCCCACCCTGGGGCTGGCTACTTCTCGTCGGCTGCTTCGAGGAGGGCCTGCTGCTCCCACTCGGCCGGTTCGTAGGCGGCTTCGTCCATGAGCCGCTTGATGTGCTGGGCGTCTTCGCTGTCGTATTCCAGGCTGTCCTGCGCCCGGATCTCGGACAGGGCCAGGTCGTAGACGTAGGCGGCGCGGGCGGCGAGCTTGGCGTCGATGTTGGTGTCGTAGCCGAACAGGCTGTAGACGGTGGTGGACTCGTCGACGACCGAGGCGGCCTTGAGCCACTTCACGGCGAGCTGTTGCGCCTCGAAGCTGTGGTCCTCCTCGACCAGCAGGATTCGCCGGGCGAGGCGGGCGGTGAGGGCTTCGCGGCTGGGTGCCTTGGCGGCGATCCGGGCGCAGGCTGCCTGCCGGGCGTTGGCGGCTGCCGCGTGTTCGCGTTCCTCGTTCTCGCGCGCCTCCCGGCGTGCCCGCTGTTCCTCCGTCTCCTGTGGTTGGGTGGCACGGGGCGCGGGGATGGTGGTGCTGGTGCGCTCGACCTTGACGACGGTGCCCGTGGCGGTGGGCGTGGTCTCGCTGTCCGTGTCGGCGGTCGTCTCGGCGTTGGCGGCCTCGGCGTCCGGGTCGGTGGGTTGCGGCTCTTCGTCGCTTCCCTCCGGCTCCTCGGGCTCTGGCGGCGGCGGCAGCTCGGTCAGGTAGTACTCGATGTGATCGGCAGTGACGACGTAGGCGGCGAGGGTGCCTGCCTCGCGGGCGGCGGTGATTTGATCGTCGTCGTGGATCTGGTAGTCGCGCCGGGTTCCGGGCTTGTCGGAGAAGTAGGTGGTGGGGTTGTCGATGACGACGATGCCCTCTGCGGTGAGCTTTTTGCGCTTGTCTTCCTTGTCCTTGGCGGCCTTGTGGGCGTTGTACTCCTTGCGGGCGTGGTCGACGGCGAGGCGGGAGCGGGCGGTTTTCTCGTCGTCGGTCTTGGCGGGCATGGCGACGACAGCGTCGATGACCTTCTTGATGCGGTCGGGGTCCTTCGTGATCTTGGACAGCTCGTTGGCGGCCTCGACCGGAATGATGCCCTTTTCGAGCGCGGTCTGTGCCTCATCGGGGAGGTTGAGCAGACCGATCCGCTTGGAGATGTAGGGCTGCGGGATGCCGGTGCGGCGGCTGATTTCCCGTTGGCTCAGCTTGTCTTCGTCGATGAGGCGCTTGAACTCTCGGGCCTCTTCCAACGGCGTGTAGTTCTCACGGAGAACGTTCTCCGTCAGCCGGTGGATGCGCTTGGTGGTGTTGTCCTTGAGCGTGTCGGACACGACCGCGCGGTAGGCGCTGCGTCCGGCGGCGCGGGCGGCGGCCCACCGGCGGTGGCCGAAGTTGATGACGTACTTGATCTGTTCCTTGGCCTTGTCGCGCTGCTCGTCGGTAACCGAGTCGGCGTCTACGCCGAAGATCAGAGAAGCGGTGGCGGTGTAAAGCTTGGTCACGTCGTTGCCGTAGCCCGCCCAGACGTCGACCGGGACGACCACTCCGGCTGACAACTGACCTTCGGACTTGATTGACGCGACAAGCTTGTCGTCCGGAGTGAGGCGGCTCTCGGGGTTCTCGGGGTCCGGGGCGACCTCGCCGATGGGCAGGTCTTGGATGGTGGCACCGGCGGCCTGGGCGGCCTCGATGGCCGCCTTCTCCATCTGCTCCTCTTCCTGCTGGAGTTGGGCGAGCGGGTTGCTTGCGAGGCCACTACCTCTGCGGGCCATGTCGGGCTCCTTGGGTACACTCTGGGTGGGTGAAATCGTTGTGGGGGTGGCTTGTCCTGGGCGGTCGGCTGCCCCCACAATCGTTGTTCATCTTCCGCCTCACGGCTTCCGACTCACACGTCTATAGTATCTAAACTTTCTTAGACATCAAAGCCGTTTTAGAGAAGTTGTTTGGCTACTTTGCGTTGCGCTCTGGCTCGGCCAGCCGGGAGGGCTAGCCGGCTTCATACCGCCGTCAGGGTAGCGGCTGGGGGGCGCGGTTTTCGGGGTGGTGCGGGCTGTGGCGTTCGGTGGATGCCGGTTGCGGGTGGTCCGGGGGAGTGGTAACCAGCGGCGGCGCACTCGATGCGCGTGACGCCGTTGTGCCTGGCGGTCTGGTTGCCGAGGAGTGTCGGGGTGTCCAGCCCTCCTTAGCGGTTCATTGGGTGACGGGCTCGATGGTGCTGGCGGTGCAGCCGGCCGGGCAGCGGGTGTCGTCGCCTGCGGGGTCGGCGGTGGTCGGGCACAGCGACCAGGGGCACCAATCGTCGATGTCGTTGCGGTGGTTGTTCCAGTGGTGCTGATCGGTGTTCGGCATGTCGTCGCTCCGGTGGTTGTTTCTGTGAAGGGTTGACCAGCGTTAGCGCGGAGGGCGAGGCGGAATAGCCGGGGGTGCGGGGGCGGCGCGTGAGCGCCCCGCTCGGGTTCGGGCGCTCGATGCGCCCGAACCCGTGACCGCCGGGTGGTCCGGGCCTGTCGAGCCCCGGTCGGCGTGTCCGGGGCTCGACAGGCGGCGGTCAGTGGAGTTGGAACAGCTCGCGGCCTTCGGACACCGTCACTTCCGGACCGGTTTCGAGCTGCACCATGCACTGCCCTAGGGGGCCGCGTGGCAGGATGGTCGCCAGTCGTTCCGGTCCGCCGCCCCCGTTGCGGAAGATGACCGTCATGCCCGGAGTGAGGGTGTGGGGGTTCACTCGGGGGCGCTGGTCGTGCTCGCTCATCGGCTCTCCCTCGGGTCCGGGTCGGCGGTGCGGGCGCGGCGTCCGAGGATGTTCACCTTGTCGGTGAGGATGAGCGGGGCATCGGCCGGGCCTTTGATGTGCGGGCGCACGTAGGTGCGGCGTCGCAGTGCGCGGCCGGGGCCGTAGGGCTGCTCGCGGAAGAATCCCGCTACCCACCAGCGGCGGGTGTAGGTGCGGGTCTTGCCGGTGGTGGTCTCCTCGGTGCGGGTCTGCTGCTTGCGGCGCAGGCTGACCAGGCGCACGACGGGGGCGGGGCGCTTGGCGCGTTGGTACGCCTTGCGGGTGGCCTTATCGGCCGGTGTGTCGGTGATTTCGGCGTCGGGCTGGGTGGTAAGGATCCACGTAGCGATGAGGGCGGTAAGGATCTTGCGGCTGTCGTCGGATTCGGTGTCATGGCTCTGGCCGTAGACCAGGCCGGTTCCGGTGTGCACGGGCGCGAACCATCCGATGCGTTCGCGGAGGTGCTGCAACCGCTGTTCGGTTATCTGGCCGGATCCGGTGAGGACGGTTTCGGCTGGCGTGTAGAAGACGGTCCAGACGCCTCCGGGGATCGGCCCCCAGGACACGGCCGTTACGGGCATGGCGGTGCCCGTTTCGTGGTCGTTGAGCCAAACGATCGGGTCCTGCCAGACCAGCACGCCGTCAGGTGCGGGCAGTTCGGCGGGCAGTACGCGGACATCGGGGAGGTCCCGGGCGGCATGGGCGGCGAGAGCGGTGAATTCGCTGTTCACCCAGAACAGCTTGCCGTTCTCGACGTGATTGCCCATCAGGGCGGTGTACTGGTTGATGAGCGCGGGGTTGGCGGTGTGCACGGCGGAGGCGTGCAGCGGCGCTCCGGGAATCATGTGACCGGGGACGCTGTAGCCGGCTCCGTTGGTGAGCACATCGAGGACGAAGGCTCCGCCTGCGTTGCGCCAGAATTTGACCAGTCGATCGCGCACCTTGGGCAGGGCTTGGGGCCGGACCGACCGGACGGCGGGGGCGTCGGGTGATTGGGCGGTGCGGTGCAGCGGCCGACGGGGCGGGGTGAAAGGCGTTGCGGCGAACAGCGTTCGGTGCAGGTGGGCGAGCATCTGAGGGTCGAGGCCGCGCTGCCGGGTGTTCGCGATGGCGCGCATGGTGATCGCCGCGACGTCGCGTACCTCCACCAGGTCGGCGCAGGTGGCACAGGCGGTCCATGTCCCGCCGAGGTCCTTGTGACGGCCGATCAGTTCGTTGTCGTCGTCGCCCATCACGAGCATTTCGAGGGTGTTGAACGTGAATTGGGCGACGCCGGCCGGGTCGGAGCAGAAGTCGCACACCTGGTTGAGTGCGGGAAGCTGTTCCTGAGGAACCGGAATAGGTTCGTGGTCGACGGTGACACCGCCGGGGTGGAAGTAGACAGTTTCGTTGCTGGATTTGTGCAAAGCCGTGAGGGGCATGTGGCAGGTCTGGCAGCCGTAGCGCTGGGTCACTCTCGCTCTCCCGGGGTTGGTCTGGCGTGTTGTGTGGTCGGGGGGTTCGCCGTCCCCCTCTCACACATAAAATTCTAGCACACCTGCTGTCCTTTGTGGGGTGTGACCTGGGTTTTTTTCGTGCGTGGGGCTCGGAGAGGAGATCCATCCCGGCGGCCTGGTCGTGACCGACCACGGTCGGGGTCGGGGGTGCAACCGGGGTTGGGTTGCGGCCCCGGCCCCGACCGTGGTTGCCCTTGTGGCAGGCCGTCGGGATGGATCGGGGAGGGA
>NZ_JBEYIX010000018.1:0-94177 GCF_040636055.1 Micromonospora sp. NPDC006766
GATCGTGGCCGCCGCACTCATCCTGCTCCACACCGAACACGACCGCACCACATGATCACCTTCGGTGATCAGAACGTTGCGCTGAATGCCTCACTACCTGGTTCTTCCTGTCTGCATTTGTTGTCGAGGGTCCGCATCACGTCGAGTTGTTGCCGAAAGTGGTCGTCGACACGACAACGCCAGGACGAACCGTCGGGGACCATCCGCTTGTACTGGACCAGGACAAAACTGCGCCGTTGCTTGTGGTAGTAGATGAGGTCGGTACCGAGCCGGGTTTCGATCGGCCACCGGTTGACGTTCATGATTTCCAGCGTGCGCCCCTTGCCATCGGTGAACTTCCGAACGGCCAGCCGGTCGCTTTCCTGGCGGGTCCAGCCGAGGAACGTGTTCGCGTCGTGTTCGACCATTGGATCTTCTCGTGGCGTGATGCCGGGCATCGAGGGAAGGAGGGAGTCGCGGTCGGAGATGCTGCCAATCTCCTCCTCTGTAAGGAAACCGTCGGCCGGCAGCAGGTCGGGAGCGCCAGTGAACGCACACAGAGATGCGAAAGAGTCCCGCTCCTCCGCCAACGCCACCTTGCGCGGCACCGGCAGGTCGATGTCCCTGATGCCGAACAGTGATCCAATCACCGGATCAAGCTCGGGCTCCTCGGCAAACAGGACCTCGAGCACGACTCTGCTGGCCTTGTCGGTCAGCTTGCCCTGACGCTCCAGCGGCCGTCGCTGGTCCTTCCGAAGTGCAGCCCGCAGACGGCTCATTTCCAACGGACGCTTGAGTTGAGTCAGTTCTCGCAGCCGAAACGCCCAGCGGAGGTCATCGGCCCTACTGTCGTCATCGACACCCGCGATGAAATGTATGGCCTGTCGATATGAAATCAGGACTACGTCAGCTCCGACCCGGGACCGGACCGGGAAGGAGACTTGGCAGTCACCCGGACCGGCACCTCGTGCTCGCCGGTCAGCGACCTCCTGTAGATACGACATGCATGCATCGTCGGCGAAAACTATCCCCAACTGGCGGCCACCCACTGTGCCTCCCTGCGATCGGCCGAGGTGCGAGTTCCGTTTTGGCTATTTCGCGGTCGCTCCGGGCGACCATTCGTTGGCGAAGGTTTCCATCTGGCGGATGACCAGGTCGACGGCGGCGCGCTCGTGGTCCGGTGGGTAGTCGTAGCGGGCGAGCAGCCGGCGAATGTGGCTGCGGAGCTTGGCGCGTACCGGTTCACGGGAGAACCAGTCCACCGTGATCGACGACTGGATCGACTTGACCAGCTCCCGGGCGATCTCCGCCAGGGTGCCGACACCCATGAGCTCCGTGGCCGCGCCGTTCTGCGCGACGGCGTCGTAGAAGGCCAGTTCGGCGTGGTTGAGCGGAGGGTCGAACTGCTGGCCGCGTCGGGCGTCCGCAGACACCTCCTTGGCCAGCTCGACCAGCTCGATGATCAGCTGCGCGCTGGTCAGCTGCTGGCGCATGTAGCGGTTCATCAGGTCTTCGAGCTGGGCGGAGAAGCGTTCCTGACGAACCACGTTGTGCTTGGTGACCTCACGCATCTTCCGCTCAATCAGCCGGCGCAGCGCCGAGGCCGCCAGGTGCGGGGTGTCCGAGTTCTGCAGGCGCTGCAACGCGACCCCGTTGAGCTCGGTGATGTCGAGCTTGCCGAGGCCGGCCTCCTCGTAGATGTCGGTGATGTCTGCGGCGTCGACCACCTCGGCGGCGAGCTGCGACAGGTAGCGCTCAACCTGGGCCGTGTTCGGCAGGCCCTTCGCCTCCCGGTCGGCGGCCTCTTCCTTGACGATCCAGACCCGGACGTCGCGAAAGAAGTGGATGTCGCGGCGCAGGCGCTGGATGTCGCCAGCACGGTCGACGAAGTCGCGGCTGGTGGCGCAGAGCGTGTAGAACCGTTCCAGCCGGCCCGCCGCGTCGCGGAAACGCTGGTGCAGCGGCTTCGTGCCGGGCTCGACAACGTTGCCGGGGGTCCGCGGGTCGCGCAGGAAGTTGGCGGCCTTCCGTACCGCCCGCAGCCAGCGGGTCGGGTTCGTCTCGTCGTCGAGGATCGCCCGCCACTTCACCGGGGCCAACATGGTCTCGATGACGGAGATCTCGTTGTTCACCTCGCTGATCGCCCGGTCGATCTCCCTGCCGAGGGTCTGGTCTTCCTGATCGCTGGGGGTGTACTCGGTCAGCGCCTTCCGCAGGTTCTCGGTCAGCGGGGCGTAGCCGACCAGCAGCCCGTCCTGCTTCTCCCGGAAACGACGGTTGACCCGGGCGAGCGCCTGCATGAGGTTGGCGCCCTTCATCGGCCGGTCCATGTAAATGGTGTGGATTGGCGGCGCGTCGTAGCCGGTGAGCAGCATCGAATGCACGATGAGCAGCTCCAGCTCGTCGTTCGGATCCTTGGCGCGGGCCTGGACGGTCTTCTGCTGCGACGGGCGCAGGTGATGCGGGCGCAGCACCTGCTCGTCGCTGGGCACCCCATGGAAAACGATCTTCATCTTGCCCTTGTCGACGGCCGGGTCCGCCCAGCAGGGCCGCAACTCCTTGATGGCGTCGAAGACGCGGACGCAGATCTCCCGGGTCGCACAGACGAGCATCGCCTTGCCCGGCCCGCCGAGCTGCGGCCGCATTAGCTCGCGTCGCTTCTCCCAGTGTTCGACCAGGTCCTTCGCAAGGGTCTCGACCCGGTCGGGGGCACCGTAGATGGTGTTCATGGTGGCCGCGTACGCCTCGGCCTTACGCCGCTCCGCGTCGTCCAGGCTGGCGGTCAGCGTCTCCACCTGCTCGTCGATGCTGTCCGGATCGATGTCCGGTGGCAGCGACACCGGTATGATCCGCGGCTCGTGGTAGACCCGTACGGTCGCCTCGTCGTCGACGGCACGCTTGAGGTCGTACACGTCGATGTAGTCGCCGAAGACGGCGCGGGTGTTCACTTCGGCGGTGGCGATCGGGGTGCCGGTGAAGGCAATAAACGTGGCGTACGGCAGCGCGTCGCGCAGGTGCCGGGCGTAGCCGTCCAGGCTGTCGTAGTGGCTGCGGTGCGCCTCGTCGACGATCACCAGGATGTTGCGCCGTTTGGAAAGCAGCGGATGCGGCCTCCCCGCCTTCCGCTCTTCTCTCGTACGCCCGAATTTCTGCAACGTCGTGAAGATGATGCCGCCGGAGTTCCGGTTCGAGAGCTTGTCCCGTAGTTCGGCGCGGGTGTCGGCCTGCTCCGGCTCCTGGCCGAGCAGCATCTGGCTGTCCTGGAACGTGCCGAAGAGTTGATCATCAAGGTCGTTGCGGTCGGTGAGCACCACGATGGTCGGGTTCTTCAACTCGGGGTGTCGGGCGGCGAGCGCCGCCGTGCACACCATCTCCTCGGACTTGCCGGAGCCCTGGGTGTGCCAAACGACGCCCGCCTTTCCGTTGCTCTGCGATGCCCGCACGATGCACTCGACGGCCCGGATGACCGCGAAGTATTGGTGCGCCTTGGCGATCCGCTTGCTCTTCGGCGTGAAGTTAACGAACCCGCCGGTCAGCTCCAGGAAACGCCGCTGGTTGAACAGGCCGTAGAGGGCGACGATCAGCGCCTCCGGCCCGTCGTAGTCGGGCGCGTGGGCGTCGACGCGCTCGCCCTCGTCGTCGATGTTCCACGGCGCGAAGTGCTCGTACGGGGTGAACGGGGTGCCGTACTTCGCGGTTATCCCGTCGGAGATCAGGCACAGCACGGCGTGCCGGAACGCCAGCGGGAACTCCGCGAGGTACGCCTGAAGCTGGGCGTGCGCGCCGGTGAGGGTGGCGTTCTCGTCGGCGGCGTTCTTCAGCTCGAAGATCGCGATCGGCAGGCCATTGAGGTAAAGCACAATGTCGAAGCGGCGCCGGAAATCACCGTCGACGATCGTGACCTGGTTGATCGCCCGGTAGACGTTGCGGTCGGGGTCGTGCAGATCGGCCAGGCGCACGGTGGGGTTGTGCTCGGCGCCGAACGCGTCGGTGTACGTGATCGAGCGGACGCCGTGAACCAGCCGCTCGTGCGCTGCCCGGTTCTCAGCGAATGCCTCCCGGGAGGCCACATCGGTGGCGGCCCGCACCGCGTCCGCGACCGCCCCAGGCGGAAGATCGGGGTTGAGCCGCTCGATCGCCGCCCGCAGGTCCTCGAAGAGAACGAGGTCGGTCCAATCCCGCCGCTGCCCCGACCCCGGCGCGAAGTCCTTCCCGGCTCCAGGCTCCCACCCGATTTCGCCGAGCTGGTCCAGCGCCAGTGCTTCCCAGTCCGCCTCGTTCATCCGCCCGTCCAACCCCATTACGCCCCCTCCCAGTGACTCTTCGTCCTGCCTAATTCGCTTCTTCGACGATCTTCTCGGCGTCCTTGACTCGCAACCGCCCTGAGAGCAGCTCCGGCAACAACGTGTCCCTGAGCTTGGCTAGCGATTGGGATTCATTGAGCGCGGCATCCGCTCGGGTTTCTACGGCGGACAACCGAGCCGCTAGCTCGTCGAGATCGCCCTTCGGAACCCGCACCATGACAGACGCCAGCTTTGCCCGGCTGAGCTCCGTTTGCCCTGTAGAGCCCTCACCCAACGATTCAAACTGTTGCTCCGCGCCGAGGACTGCGAATGCTCCGACGATTGCGGGCAACGCGGCATCAACTCGAACTATGGTTACGTGCGAGTCGACGGTTGCCGCGATATCGTGCGACCAGATTCCAACTCGGCCCAAGGTGCCCACGCCGGTCGAGTTCACCAGCACATCGCCCCTGCGCAGGATTCGATCCGCTTTCACTCTATCCGCTTGAGCTCGACGAGCGGGTTCGAGGCTGACGCGGCCGTCCCGGACGCACTTCTGATTTACAACGACGATGCAGGACTCGTCATCGGCGTATTTCGGTGCCTGTCCTCGGTTCAGGAAACCCGCGATGTCTTGAATCCGCTTGTTCTCACTCGAGTCCTGAATGGCTGAAACGAACAGGTCGATGTTGAGTTGTCGTGCAGTCGCGGCGATTCGGTCGTTGACTGCGATCTTGTCATCTAGCGCACCTAGAACATGTGCGATCGCCTCTTGCTCCACCCTTGAGGGCCACAGCACCGGCAATGGGTGCACATGGTTCCTGTTCAAGGTTGGATTGGATGAGCCGACATCCATTGCCAAAAAATCAAGAGTTTGCAGGAAGTAGTAGACGAACCGCGGGCTATTGCTTTTGAAATCTTTTACCCACAGCGTGGTGTCGTGCGGCCAGTAGGGGCCGGGCAGGTAGAACACCTTGCCAAGCGTTCCCTTACGGCCCATGACAACACCCGGCCCGTCGGTGATCGCTGTGTCATGGAAGCTACTGATGCCACCCGAGGAAACAACCGGGATCTCACCTGGCCGCTGGACCGCCTTGGTGATGTCGAATCCCCGCTGAAGCGTAATGACCTCGCCAATCGTTGTTGGGAACCAGTCAGACATCGATCCTCCTGAGCTGCTCCCGGACGACCACTTCCAGCCGGGAAGCCTCGTCGAAGTGGGCGCACAACTCCTTAGTGAGGCGCTCGATACGGTCGGCGAGTGGTTCGGCGTTTGGGTCTTCTTCGGCTTTGGCGGTGCCGACGTAGCGGCCGGGGGTGAGGAGATGGTCGTGGGCGGCTACCTCGTCGAGGTTGGCCGAGTAGCAGAAGCCGGGCACGTTCTCGTACGCCTGGCCCTTAATTTTGGCGGACTTGGTCCCGCGCCAGGCATGGTAGGTGTCGGCAATCTTGGCGATGTCGTCGTCGGTGAGGACGCGTTCGGTGCGGTCGACCATGGTGCCGAGAGCGCGGGCGTCGATGAAGAGGATTTCGCCGCGCCGGTCGGTCAGCGCCTTCGCGCCGTGCGGTGACTTGTCCTTCGTCAAGAACCAGAGGCAGGCGGGGATAGCGGTGCTACGGAACAGGTTCGGCGGGAGGGCGACCATACAGGCCAACAGGTCCGCCTCGATAATCGCGCGGCGGATCTCACCTTCGCCGGACTGCTTCGAGGACATCGAACCATTGGCGAGGACGACACCGGCGCTACCGCGGTCGCCGAGCTTGGAGAGGATGTACTGGAGCCAGGCGTAGTTGGCGTTGTTCTGAGGCGGCACGCCGTAGCGCCAGCGCGGATCCGTCGCGCGGCGCGCCCAGTCGCTCATGTTGAACGGCGGGTTGGCCATGATGAAGTCGGCCCGCATGTCGGAGTGCTTGTCGTCGGAGAACGTGTCGGCCCAGCGGTCGCCGATACCCACGGGGTCCATGCCGTGGATGGCGAGGTTCATCTTCGCCAGTCGCCAGGTGCGCTCGTTTTTCTCTTGGCCGTAGATGGCGATGTCGTGGGTGTGGTCTCGCCCGGCATGGTTCTCGACGAACTTCTTGGACTGTACGAACATGCCCCCGGAACCGCAGCACGGATCGTAGACCCGGCCCTCATAGGGTTCCAGCACATCGACGAGGACCCGCACCACGCTGGGCGGGGTATAGAACTCGCCAGCCCGCTTGCCCTCGGCACGGGCGAACCGCTCCAGGAAGTACTCGTACGTCTCACCGAGGACGTCCTTCGCCTCCCGGCCGTCGTGGCCGGTGAAGCGGGCGTCGCTGATCAGGTCGACGAGTTCCTTCAACCGCTTTTGGTCGACGTTGTCTCGGTTGAAGATCTTCGGGAGGACGCCGGTCAGCGCGGGGTTCTCTCGCATGATCGCGTCCATGGCGTCGTCGAGCAGCGCGCCGACGCCACCGGGCGCATTCTCCACCAGGTAGTCCCACCGAGCGGTCTCCGGAACCCAGAAGACGTTGGCGCTGGTGTACTCGTCGCGTTCGTCGAGGAACTGGGCGCGGCGGTTCTCCGGGATGTCGGCGAGGCTGGCCCTGATCTGGTCGCGGCGTTCGGCGAACGCGTCCGAGACGTACTTGAGGAAGACCAGGCCGAGGACGAACTCCTTGTACTGTGCAGCGTCCATGGAGCCGCGCAGCTTATCGGCGGCCTTCCAAAGGATGTCCTGGATCTGCTTGGTGCTGGACACGCCGAACAGCTCGGCCTGTCCGTTGGCACGTTTACGTGGGGGCACTGTGCGTTCCGTTCTCTCGTTCAGGAGTTCGTACCGTACAAAGTCGTGAGGGTGCCGTCGGCGAAGCCGGTCACGATGAGTTCGCGCAACTTCGCCAAGAGATCGGCTTGGTGCTGCAACAGGCGCTCGCGCTCCTCCAGGCAGCGCAGCACCTCGTCCAGGCGGGCCGCCTCGTCACGGGCCAGGTCGGGGATCGTGACGTCCTGCGGCCGTGGGCCGCGTACTGCACCAGGGCTACGTGCGGTGTTGCGGGCGATCCCCAGGAGGGCCCGCAACACCCGAGAGGTGAGGGGGTCGCCGGGGGATATGTGCAGGCCGCAGGCCGGAAACTCGATCACCGAGAAGCCGTCGTCGTCGAGGAAGGCGCCGAACTGGGGGACGGTGGTGACCACGAGGTCGCCCGGTTCGGTGAGGGCGACGTGCGGGTACTCCGCGGCGAGCATGAGCCGGTCCATCCAGCGCTTGGACGACTGCGCGAGGACCTCCGCCGAACCGATGACCCGGTGGTGACCACGCGGTCCGACGTGCTGAGGTGAGAGACGGTGCCCGGTAAGGAGGCGGACCCGGCGGGCCGTTCGTAGCGCCCCAACGGAATGCTCCTTTGGCCTGGTTCCGTCGCGCTGCGCCGCCCCGGTGTTCAGGGGGCCGCGCTCCTCCACGTACAGGATGGTTTTCTGCTCCGCATCGGTGAGGCGGCGCTCAATCTCGCCGACGAGCGCGGGGCGGTCGGTGGCCAGCCTGGCACGCAGGGTGACCGACGCCGGACCCGGCGGCCGGAGTGCGGCACCCCGCCGCAGGTGGAGGCTCTCCAGCAGGACGATCCGGCCAGTCCGCGGATCGTGGCCGTCGCTGCGGTGACCCTCGGCGCGCCAGAGGAGAATGTCCTCGGCTGCGGACTCGACAGTGGGTTGGTCGAGTGCAGCGCCGCTGAGGTCGGCGAGCAGCACGCGACCCTTGGTGGTGGGGATCGGGTCCCGGGTCAACAGCCACAGCGCGGCGGGATGGCCCGGTCTGGCCGGATAGACACCGCCCGGTAGCCGCACGACTGCCTCGACGATGCCGCTGCCCAACAGCGCTGCTCGGCGCAGCACTGCGAGCCCGTCCCGCAACTCGTCGACGAGGCTGCTGGCGGGACCGACGACGATGGCCGTGCGGCCCGGACCGAGCAGATCGGCGATCGCCTCGACCCGGTCGAGGTCGGCGAGGGCGTCCCGGCTCTCAGCCGGCCGGTAGGGAAGCCGGGTGACGATGAGGTCCGGATCGGCGAACTCCTCGTTCAGCTCGTCGGCGCGCACGTCGAAATGGAACTCGGGTAGCTCGGCGAGGAGCAACTGCCGGCGCACCAGGCGGGCGAGCGCCTCGTCGGCGACGAACGCGTTGACTCGCAGGTTGTCGCGGTCCTGGTCGCTGATCAGCGCGGTCAGCAGGTCGCCCGTGCCCGCGTTGGCGTCGGCGATGGTGACGGTGCCGTGGGCACGCAGCCGGGCCGGCACGTCGGCGACCCGACGGATCAGGGCGACCGCCTCCGGGGTGAGCGCGTCCGCCGTCAGCTCGGGCCAGCCGAGGCGGTTGGCGGAGCTGAGCAGGAACTGGCAGCTCCGCCAGGGGTCATAGGCCCCCTCGATCAGTTGCTCTACCAGCTGGGCCAGCCCGGCCGGCTCAGGCGCGTCAGCCAGCTCGTACAACAGAAACTCGTCCTCGGGATCGAGGCGGCGGGCCAGCGGCAGAGGATCGGCTGGCAGCGCCCGGCCGGTGAGGTGGCGGAGGCAGAGCGCGGCGCCGAGAACGACGATCGCGCGTCGGCCTCCGTGCCGCCGGGCGTACGCCGCCAGCGTGTGCAGGGACCGCTCGGCGCGCAGAGTGTCCGGGTCGGCGTGGCCGAGTCCGGTCCGGAGTAGCCAAGCCACGACCGCGTCTGCGGGAAAGAGGGGCTGGCCGTGGTTACCCGACACGGGCGCAGGGAAGTCGGGGTGCCGCCGGCGCCAGGTCGTGACCGCAGGCTTGCTGACCCGCGCGAGCAGTGCGATCTCCCGCTGCGACATCAACTCCGCCTCCATGGCTCACCTCCCCGCTTCGGCCCTCACGGTACGAGTCCTGGAACCTCCAAGACGAACGTAGATCTGTTATCCCGGGATAACAGGGTGTAGAGAAGTGTAAGCGACGAATTTGCGATTCCCTCGATGCGCCAACGACATCAGGGGGTCTGATGAACGACACGCTCACGCTCTACCAGGAACTCGCCGACCGCCTTCAGCGGTCCCAGGTGCCGCGCGCGGTCAGCGACCTGGTTCTTGCCGCCTTCCACGGCGAGCAGGTTCTCGATGCCGTGCTGCGGGGTGCGGCCCTCCCGCCGTCGCCCGAGCCGGGCGAGGCGGGCGATGCCACGCCACAGGCGTTCCTGGAAGAGGTCCGGGTCGCCGGCTTCCGCGGGATCGGCCAACAGGTCACGGTCGGGCGGCTGCCCAAGACCGGGCTGACCGTGTTCGTGGGCCGCAACGGCTCCGGGAAGTCCAGCATCGCCGAGGCCATCGAGTACACGCTGACCGCGGATTCCCCGCGCTGGGCGCAGCGCCCGCCGGTCTTCCGCGAGGGCTGGCGGAACCTGCACCACGACGGCGCATCGGAAATCCGCCTCAGCCTCCGGCTCGACACCGGCCAGCAGGTGACGACCCGCCGCGCCTGGCCTGCCGGGGCCACCGATCTGACCTCCGCGACGGTCACCACGACCACCGGCGGCGCCGCGATGCCGCCCGGTCAGGTGCCGCAGTGGATCAGTCAGGCCGCCAGGTACCGGCCGTTCCTGTCCGCCCGCGACCTCGAACGAGTCATCACCGCGAAGCCGACCGAACTGTACGACGCGATCGCGCCGATCCTCGGCCTGGGCCCGCTACGCGACGCCGACGCCCGGCTGCAGCAGCGGCGCAAGGCCTATGACGACCGGGCCAAGGCGCTCAAGGCGGCCTTCACCGAGCTGCGCGAACAGCTCGGCCAGATCGACGACGACCGCGCCCGCGACGCCGTGCGCGCCCTCGGCACGCAGGCCGGCCGGGCGAACCTGACCAGTCTGGCCGACCTCGCCGGCAGCGACACCGCCGCGTCGGAGGAGCCCGCAGCGGCAGCCGCGCGGCGGCTCGCCGAGCAGGAACTGCCCGACCTCGGCCGGGCACTGGTTGCCCTGAACGAGGCCGAGGCGGCCGTGCGGCGGGCGACCGCCACCGACAGTGGGGCCGCCGACCGGAACGCCCAGCTGCTGCGGGCCGCGCTCGGCGTGCACCACGACCGTGGGGACGGGCCCTGCCCGGTGTGCCGCGCCGGCACTCTCGATCAGGATTGGCGTACGCAGGCGGAGGAAGAACTCGCCCGGCTGGCCGCAGCCGCCACGGCGGCACGCGCAGCCCAGCAGGCACACGCGAACGCCCGCCGCACGGTCGACGGTCTGCTCGACGACGTACGCCGGCTCCTGGAACCAGCCGCCACCACGCTGGCACCCCACGTTCCCGCGCAGAGCACCGCGATGCGTGAGGCTCTTGCCGTGCTCGGCCACGACCTGGCCGCCTGGGACGGTGTCGTTGCGGCGCACGCCGCCCTCGCGGCGGAGGCAGCCGACTGGCTCGCCCAGCGTCACGACGCCTGGCGCGAGCCCGGTGCCGCGATCCGCCGCTGGGTCGACGCCGCGACCCTGAATCGCGCCGAAGCGCCGACCCTCGCGCTGCTCACCAAGGCCCGCACGGCACTCGACAACGCCAACAAGGCGATGCGAGCCGAGCGGCTGAGCACCTTCGCCGCGCAGTCGAATCGGATCTGGCAGAAGCTGCGGCAGGAGAGCAACGTCGAGATGCACCACCTACGAATCGAAGGAGCGAACAACACCCGCCGGGTCCTGTTCCCCGTGGCCGCCGACGGCGTCGAGACCAACGCCCTCGCGGTGATGAGCCAGGGCGAGCTGCACGCCCTCGGCTTAGCAGTCTTCCTGCCCCGCGCCTGCGCCGAGACCAGCCCGTACCGGTTCGTGATCATCGACGACCCGGTGCAGAGCATGGACCCCACCAAGATCGACGGCCTCGCCGAGGTGTTGCGTGACATTGCCTTGACCCGGCAGGTCATCGTATTCACCCACGACGACCGGCTGCCGGAAGCGATCCGGCGCCTCGACATCGAGGCCGACGTCCGGGAGGTCACTCGCCGCGAAGGCTCGATCGTGGAGGTCCGTAGGGTCTGCGACCCGGCGGACCGCTACCTCGACGACGCACGTGCCCTGGTCGCCGCAGAGATCTCGGACGAGGTGAAGTACCTGATGGTCGCCGGGTTCTGCCGGTCCGCGATCGAGTCGGTGAGCATGGATCGCTACCGGGCCGCCCAGCATCAGCGCGGCACGTCCTACCAGCAGATCCAGGAAGGGCTCAGCCGGGCGCACACGGTCAAGGACCGACTCAGCCTCGGGCTCTTCGGCCGCCTCGTACCCCGCCCGGAGCTCTTCGCTCGTCTCGACCGCGACTACGGCGTGCAGGCCACCCGGACGGTTAAAGCGGTGGCGGAGGCGGTCCACGGACACCGAAGCATGCCTGTCCGGGCAATGGTCGCCAACACCGCAACGTTCGTGGGGCGGTTGCGATGACGGCGTCTCTGTATCTCGCCACCGCCGACCTGATGCTCACCAGCGTCATCCGGGGCGCCCGCGGCGCTTGGCCCCGGGCGTGCGCGTGGCTGCTGCGCCACGAACTGGAAGCGGCGATGGACCGTTACTGGGCTCGGGTCTGCCCGGAGATCGGACGGACCCGGGTGCAGCGGCCGAAGCTGCTGCTGCTCGCCCACTACGCCGGCCCCCACCTCGGGCGCCGAGCCGGCTACCTGTGGTGGGCGCTGTCCCGCGCCGGCCACCACCACCACTACGAACTCGGCGTCACCGCAGCCGAGCTGGCCCGGCTCCGCACCGAACTCCTCGACATCGTCGCTCTCCTCGACCACTCGGAGGCCCCCACATGCTGAAGCGGGATCACGCCCTGCTGATCCTCGGCGTTGAGGCGCTGGCCATCGTCGGCGTCGTCTACTACCTCATCACGCTCGACCTCATCAGCCTTGCCTGGTCGGCGTCGATCGCGGTCGCCATCCCGGCCTGGCTGCTCGCCGTGAAGGCGCCGACGACGTGCGGCGTGACCACCCAGACTGGCGGCCGGTGTGGACGGAAGGTCAACGGGGTGATTTTCGGCTGCGGTCGGTCGAACCACACCTGGGCCAAGTTCTTCGCCCGCTTCGGCTGGCGTCGTCAGCCTGACCCGAGTATTCGGCGGAGCCGGTCCGCCGAGGCTGCGGAGGTCACCGAGGTGGTGACGGTGAAGATCGCCGAGGACTGGAAGAGCACCGTGGCGTTCTGGCTCGCCCTCACCGCGACGACGTGCGCCCTGGTCAGTGCCACCATCGATGCCACCAACTTCTTTCGCGGTCAGGAATTGCCGAAGTCGCCGGCCGCCGTCTCCCGTTGAGGGCCTGTCCTCCTCCATCGATGCTTCGATGGCCCTGTTTCCGGGAGGGTCGCCTGATACGGCCTCTCCCCGCGCCATGCACCACCTGTGCGAGTTGGTCTTCATCTGCGCCAAGCACGCACCCCCACTGCAACATCCCGGCCTGCTCAATGAGCCGACACTGCATCCAGGAGAGGTGGAGATTACTGAGCGGGGTCGTTCCGATGACGGCGGTGTCGGTAATCCGATGCATAGATCAACGCGTTATGCGCCCTATCCTGGAGAGCTTTGCCTCGGGCCGACGGCCCGGCGGATCAGCACTGGCGTACGTCGACTGACTTGGAGACGAGATGCTGTTGACCGAACCGGATGTGCTCAACCTCGTCCAGCAGGCCGCTGGCCGGTGGGCAGACCAACTGATCGACTTCGGCCCGCGGAACACGCTGCTCTATTTCAAGGAGCGGCAGGCCACCACGCTGGATCTCGCCGAGGCCGCTACGGACGGGATCGGCGACTTGCTCCGGGGGAAAAAGGTTCGCCTGCGGACGCTGTTTCCGGATCAGGAGCACCACAACAAGGCCTGCAACACTGCCCGCAGCCTGCGCCGCAAGTTGGTCGAGTTGGAGGAGGAACAGGGCATTCAGGCAGGCTGGGTCGCCCGCGGCCTGCTCTGCATGGTCGGTACGTACACCCGCGGGTCCGTGCCGATGCAACCGCTGCGCGCACCGCTGATTCTGCAGCAGCTTGCTCTGGACAGCCGGACGGCGACCGAAAACGACTTCACCCTGGAACTCTCCGACTCACCCGAGATCAACCCCGTGCTCCTGTACGCGCTGGAACGGCAGTACGGCGTGGAGGCGGACATCAGCGCCCTTGGCGAAAAGCTGGGTGCCATGCTGACCGAGATCGCCGACCCCGATCAGCAGCTCAGGACCGCCTACGACCTGATCGCCGAAGCGGTCGCACCAAGCGGCCTTTCCCTCCAGCTCGACCAGGCGATGATCGGCGGCGTCTTCAGCTTCGACAAGCTGCCCATGGTCAAGGACCTGCGCACCTCCGCCAAGCTGCTGGCGTCGCACCCGGTAATCGGTGCCATGGCCGGCGACCGGAGCTCACAGCAACAATTGCGTACCGAGACGGCGCAGGGACCCAGCTCCAGCGCCGACCGGATCGACCCGGCGAAGGAGTTCCTCGTTCACGACGCGGACTCGTCCCAGCAGGCTGCCATCGATGCAGCGCTGTCCGGCCGGCATGTGGTCATCGACGGCCCGCCCGGCACGGGGAAGAGCCAGACGATCGCGAACATCATCGCGTACATGGCTGCGATGGGCCGCAGCGTGCTGTTCGTCTCCGAGAAGCGGGCGGCGATCGAAGCGGTGATGAACCGGCTCGGTGACGTCGGACTCGACAACCTCGTGTTCGACCTGCACGACCGCAAGATCAGCAAGCGGCAGGTCTCCCAGCGTATCGCCGCGGTCCTCGCTCAGGCTGGCACCGAGCCGCCGGTCGACACGAGCGACCTGCATCGACGCCTGCACAGCCGGCGGGCCGCGGCACAGCGCCACCCGGCCGAGATGCACGAGGTGCGGCAGCCCTGGGGCATGAGCGCGTTCCAGGTGATCGAGCAGTTGCTCGCCCTGCCCTCCTACGACGTCAGCGGGTACAACCTGCGGGCATCCGAGCTGCGAAACCTGGACCGGTCGGCGGTCGAGGCTGCGCGGGAGGACCTGCGCACGTTCGTGGATCGTGGCGGCCTGAGGATCTGGCGCGGGGAATCGCCGTGGGCAAAGGCTGAGATCCGCACCACGGACGACGTGGGCGAGGTGCTAATCCATCTCGACGGGCTGGCGGCCGGTGCCCTGCAGGGCGCGCAGCGGCAGATCCGGGAGTTGGTCGACCGGGCCGGGCTGGACGTACCCGATGATCTCGCCGCCTGGACGGACCTGTTCGACTTACTGAGCGAGGTTGATCGCACCCTCGCCAGCTACGGCGAGCAGGCCTTCGGCCCGGACCTGAACGACTTTGTCTACGCGACAGCGCCAGGGCGTTCCCGGCCACGACGGCCAGAAGCTCTCGGACTCTTCCGCCGGTTCCAGCTGCGCCGCGAGCTGCGGCGAGCCTGCCCGGCCGCACCCCGCAAGCGATCCGAGATGTATCAGGGCTTGATCGCTGCGGTGGACCAGCGCGAACGCTGGCGAAAGCTCAGCCGTCAGGACAGCGCACCCACCGCTCTGGCAGGTGCTGATCTCTGCATGTCGTCCTTCGTCCAGGTGCGTAACCATCTCGCGGCGGTGGCTGCCTGTGCGCGCATCGACGGCCTCGACCGGGGACCGGCCACGACCGCGGCCAGCACCCTCGCCGAGTTGAATGGCGACCGTCACACGCTGTTCCTGATGCCCGACCTGAACAAGCAGCAGCAGCTCTTCCGTTCGCTGGGACTGAGCTACATGCTCGATGACCTGGCGGCACGACGCGTCTCGAGCGACGAGGCAGCCGACACCTTGCTGCGCGCCTGGCTTGAGGTGATCCTCGACGAGATGCGCATGCGTTTCCCGTACCTCGGTCAGTTCCTGGGACAGCAGCATGCCGGGGTGGTCGAGGACTTCTGTGCCGCCGACACCCGCCACATCGAGGTGGCGGCCCGACACGTGCGCCGCAACGTAGCAGTGAATCTGCGTAGAGCCCGGGACGCCTATCCCGACCAGAACAGCCTCGTTCGGCGGGAGGCGGCCAAGAAGAGCCGACATCTGCCGCTGCGTAAGCTGCTCAGCAACGCACGAGAGGTACTCCTCGCCGCGTTTCCATGCTGGGCCATGTCGCCCCTCGTGGTCAGCCGCATACTGCCGGCTGAGCAGCTGTTCGACGTGGTCATCTTCGACGAGGCGAGCCAGATCGAGCCGCACGACGCGGTCGCATCGATCATGCGCGGCGCTCAACTCGTCGTGGCCGGCGACCCCAAACAGCTTCCGCCCACGCCGTTCTTCCGGCGGCTCGTCCAGCAGACCACCAACGGCGAGGACGACGACCTCGACGACGACAGCCTCGAAGACTACGAGTCCGTTCTCGACGTCCTCAGCGGTCTCATCTCCAACCGGCACCGCCTGACCTGGCACTACCGCAGCCGGGATGAGCGACTCATCGCGTTCTCGAACGTCGAGATTTACGACCGATCCCTCGTGACGTTCCCCGGCGTGCAGGTCGGCAGTCCGCTACGCCTGGAGACCGTCGACGGTCGCGTCGCCCCCGGCCAGAGCGGCTCCTCACCGGAGGAAGTCAACCGGGCGGTCGACCTCATCCTCGAGCACGCCGAGCGGCAACCCCACGAGAGCCTCGGTGTCATCACCATGGGCCAGAAGCACGCCCTGCGGATCGAGACGGCGCTGCGCAGTCGACGCCGCGAGCACGAGCACCTCGACGACTTCTTCTCTCAGGACCGGGCCGCGAGTCAACGCTTTTTCATCAAGAGCCTGGAGAACGTCCAAGGCGACGAGCGCGACGCGATCATCCTCAGCATCGGCTACGCCAAGACCCGCGACGGTCGCCTGACAATGCGGTTCGGACCACTCAACCAGGAGGGCGGTGAGCGGCGCCTGAACGTCGCGGTCACCCGAGCACGGAGTCGGATGACGGTGGTCAGCGCCTTCTCGCACCACGACATGGACCCAACCCAGACCGCAGCGACGAGAAACCGCGGCCCCGAGCTGCTCCGTCGCTACCTCGAGTTCGTGGCGCTCGGCGGCGACCTTGGGGGACGGCAGCACACCGGGGTTGAGCTCAACGGCCTTGAACGCAGCGTGCTGACGGCCATCCAGCAGCAGGGCATCAACGCGGTGCCCCAGTGGGGGGTGTCCGGATACCGAATCGATCTGGCACTCGCTCACCCGGACCAGCCCGGCCGGATGGTGCTCGCCGTTGAGACCGACGGCCACTCATACCACCAGGCGCACAGCGCCCGAGACCGAGACCGGCTACGCCAGCAGCACCTGGAGCGGCTCGGGTGGGAGTTCCACCGGATCTGGTCGACCGACTGGTACGTGGACCCGGCCGGCCAGACGGCCCGACTCGTCGCCCGTTGGCAGCAGGCGGTCGACCGCGCCGATCACGCTCCGAGGGCTCAACCCACGCCAGCGGCACCGCGGCACGTCAGCCAGCCACCCTCGCCCACGGCGTCCCGCCGTAGTCTGCGTCCCCAGGTACCGATCGGCCTGCGGATCACTGAGTACACCCGGGATCAGCTAGTGCAGATCTGCACGTGGCTGTTGAGCGACCAGCTCCAGCGCGATCGGGACGAGCGTCTGCAGGAGGCCATGACTGAGCTTGGGTTCCGCAAGCGGGGCTCCATCATCATCCAGCGTCTGACCGAAGCACTCGACATCGCGCAGCAGCGCGCCGACCGGGAGGTGTCCTGATGGTCGCACTCGACCTGCTCACCTTGGAACGGGTTGCTCGTTTGATCTGTGACGTAGACGGGCCGTACGAGCGGACCGGGTCGCAGGTCGAGCGATTCCTGCACCGCGTCCGGTGGCCCGGCGATCCGCAGTACGACGGCTCTCCGCGGATTCCCTGGCTTGCGGAAGTCCTGAGCTCCCACGCCGGCGACGCCGCCGCACTCGACCGGCTGCTCTGCCGCATCTGCGATCCCCTGGAGTACGACGGCGGCACCGAGGCCGCAGAGCCGATCGCGCAGGAGCTGAACCGCATCCTGGCTCCCGAGCAGCTCACCATCACGTACGTCGGCGGGCGCCCGGTGCTCGGCCAGCTCAGCCCGGCCGGCGAGATCCCCCTGTATGGTCCACCGCCGGACCTTCACGAGCGAGTGCGACGGCTTACCGCAGACAGCAAGGCAGTCGACATCCTCATGGCGCGCGCCGACGAGGCGTCGATCTGCCAGGCCAACGGTGCGTACGCGCTGGCAATCATCGGCATCGGCAGCTTCGTGGAAGGGCTGCTGCACGTCGTGGTGACTGATCGCGACGAGAGCGTCCGAAGGAGCGGACTGGTCGGCCGGGGTGGCCGGCGGGTTCCGGCCGAACGCGCCGGCCTTCATCTCCTACTCGAGTACGCGCATCGGCAGAAGTGGGTCCAGACCGACGCCAAGGACTTCATGGAGAAGGTCCGAGACTATCGAAACTTCGTCCACCCTCGGCATCAGATCGAGTACGGACTCGTACCCGACCTGGACACCGTCCGGATGTGTTGGGCCCCTGTGCACGCCCTCCTCAATGACCTGGAATCCGCGCCCTGATTACGGATCCATCCTCCTCTGACAGCAGCAAGCAGTTTGACCCACTCCTCGTCCAGATGGTGGCCACGGCCCGCCCGCCACTTCCACATTTAGCTGCGGAAGCAGCGTGGGAGTGGCGGGCGGAGGCAGTCGCCGCATCAAGCGAGTACGACAACGCGTTCGGCTAAGCCTTTCGCCTGGAACCCCACGGGACGGCATAGATGCTCGGATTCAGGTCGATCTTCACGACCCGCGACAAACGTAACTATCTGCTACCGCTGGTGCGGGAACAACTGGACCGGTGGATCGCGGACACCAAGGGCTGGGATACGTCTGCGCTTCGCGAGAACCGGTGGACGACCATCGGCGACAGCGTCCGGGCCCTGCTGCTGCAGCACGAAGGGCAGGACGGATCGGCGTCGACTCGCGTGCGGATTGTTGAGACGAAGCCGGACGGTCGGTGGATCGTCCAGCTGACCGCACATGTGCCCAACGCGAAGGAGCGCGCGGCATGGGCCTGGGTCGACATCGAGTCTCCTGACTCCGACAGCGAGGAATCGCGCAGCCGCCCCCGCCGAGCCGGCACCCCCCGCTTCGTCGCGCCGATTCTCGATGTCATCGATGCCTGGGATGGTGCCGCTCGTTTGACGACGCGGCCGATGATCATCCGCGGCGACGAGGTTGACGAGGTGCACCAAGCGTTGCTCGACACGGAACGGCGAGGCGTTGTCTTCCTCGCTGGCAGCGACGATTCGTTGCCGATGGTCCCGTGGGTGGACCTGATCGCAAAGTTGACCCGGTTCACCAAGGGGACGGCCTCGTGCTACGTGCTCGACGGTGAGGCCACGCGGCTGCTGAACGACCGGGTCGGCCATACCCACGCTGTCCTGCCTGGTCGGCTACGTTCCTATCGCTCCCAAGTCCAGCCAGACTCGGCCGTCGACGCCCTGCGGCACAGAGTGCTGGGCACCGAACGAATCCTCGATGACGGCGAGCATGACCGGCTCGCTCGGATCCTTGCCTCCAACGCCCAACTTCAGGCGCTCGAACAGCCCTTGCAGGCGTCGGTGGCGCGGGTACACCGGATGCTGGAGCGCATCGCCGACGACATGTTAGTGAATCGGCTCAGCGATGCCGGTCTCAAACCGGCATCACTGATTCCGTCGCAACCCCGACCGACGGCCCTCGAGGCCCGGAAAAGTGAACCTCGCCAGGACAATATCGGTGTGCAGCAGAGCATGCTGCTCGATTACCTCAAGGTGAAGACAGGCCTCGACGATCTAACCGTTGACGGGATCGACGAAATCGCGCACTGGGTCGAGGCCGGCAGAGCATCCCGGGAGGCTCAGGAGGATATCGCGTCCCGACTGGCACAACTTCAGACCGAACTCGATGAGACGCAGACGGCATACCGAGACGTCATCCGGCAGCTGGAGGACGAGCAACTCGAAAACCGGGAAGCAGTTGATCTTCTCACTCGGTCGGAGGAAACCGTACGGACGCTACGTCACCGGCTGGCGTCAACGGGCCAGGCAGATGTGGCCTGGACGACTCAGCCATCGGAGGAGGACGTCTCCCGACCGGACAGCTTCGGCGAGTTGCTCCGATGGCTGCCGAAACTCGTGCACGTCGAGTTCACCGGCGACCCTGACCATGCCGCGGACCTCGACAGCAAAGACACCCTCGGCTCCTGGGCCTCCAAGACATGGGACGCGTTGCTGGTGCTTCAGGACTATGCGACTGCCAAAGCAGACGGACGCTGGGACCGCGACGTGCACGGCTTCCTTGAGCACACCCCGGACGGCTGCCACGAGTGGCCAACCCGACGCCACGCCCGCGACGAGAGCGAGGAAGTGCGCACTAACCCGGCCTTCTGGAAGAGGCGCGTTTTGCCCGTGCCAACCACCGTCGATCCGACTGGCATGACCTTCATGGGAGCCCACTTCAAGATCGCTCAGTTCGCGATGATCAGTCCTCGGATGCACTACTACGACGACACGGCGCAGAGCGGCCGCATCTATGTCGGTTACATCGGCCGGCACCTGCCAACCGGGCAGACCAACTGACGGCAGTGGCGGCGGCCCGGTTTCGATCAGGGGTAGCACTATCGGGCGACCGACCGCCGGATCAGCTCATCGGTGTCCTCGTCAGCTGCCGCCGCCCACTTCTCGCCGTCACCGAACGGCTGGTAGGCCAGCTTCGCCGGCCGGCCCCGGTGCCCCTGGGTAACACCGTCGACGACGGAGATCTGCCACTCGCCCCGGGCCTTACCAAGCCGGGCCGTCATCCATGGGCCGATCGGGATCCACGAGTCGGTGCCGGGCCGGTACAGGCCGACTGAGTTTTCCACGGGAGAAGTCCTGCTGATCAATTCGGCGCTGGGCAGCACCGGACCGGTGCCGGTAACCCGGAACGCGGAAACCGCGTACCGTTTTCCATCGAATCGAAGGGATTGGGCGATCATCACGGTGCGGTCCGCGATGTGACGTAGAGCTGTGGCGAACTGCTCCAACAGCGGATCGACCTCGTCTAGCATGCGGGCCAACTCGTCGTTGGGGCGCTCCGAGCGGTGACTGACCACATTGCGGCCGGTCTTTACGACGGCGAGCGCGTCCAAGTCGAGACTACGGATGACCTGCCCCGCATACGAGTCTTGCGCCAGCCGCGAGCCGAGCGTCCTCAGCAACTCAACCCACTTGCCTAGCATCATGTGGGGCGCCAGCACCGGCCGGGGCACCCGCGCGTCCGGGTGGCCGTCCAGGAGCTCGCCGAGCCCGACCGCGCCGACGAACCGGAGGGCGTCCTCCAGCGCCGCGTGACCGGCCCGCACCCTCAGGTTGGCCACCGTCTCCGACTCGTAACGCTGCAGGCCGAGCGCCACCGGCAGTGGCAGATGCTGCAGATCGCTGCGGCTTTGCCGGCGTAAATCGGCTAGGACCTCCTCGACAACGGTGGCGAGTTTCTCGGCCGCGTCCGCCTTGGTCACGTACTTGACGGCGCCCCCCACGTTGATCGCCGCAATCGCCTGATCCAGGCTTCCCTCGCCGGAGAGCACCACCACCGGCACCCGGTGGCCCTCCTCCCGCAGCGCCTCAGCAGCCACAACCCGCCCCAGGGCTCGGGTGGCATCTGCAGGTCGGTGACCACGACGTCGTAGTGCCCGGTGCAAAGCCTGGTCAGGGCGTCTTCGCCGTCGTGAGCGATCTCGACCCGGGCGGCGATCGGCTCGAGGTGCCCGGCCATCGTCCGGGCGACGTTCTCCTGATCATCCACGAGCAACGCCCTGACCGTGCGGCGGGGACCTGCCACCGTCTGCGGCATCGCAGCCGGTCCCCGGTAGGGCGCGTTGGAATCCGTCACCTCCTCGCGTGCCAGGTCGATGATCCAGCGTTGGCCGTCGGCGGCGGGGTCGTCGGAGATCGTGGCACCCAGCCGGCGCAGGTCCATGCGGACCAGCCACAACCCCATGCCCGAGCCGTGCTCCTTGGTGCTCGTCACCGTCTCGTCCCGCCAGAAGCTCTCGCGGATTTCGTCCGGCAGCCCCGGGCCGTCGTCGTGCACGACGAGAAACACATGACCTGGCTCGGTGTACCAGTCGACGATGATCCGGCCGCCATCCGGCATCGCCTCGACGGCGTTATTGACGAGATTGTCCAGAGCCCCCCGCAGCAGCGACGGCGAGAGGGTGACCTCACACTGGCCGGACTCGGCGGGTGGGATCAGGCGTATGTTCGCCCTGTTCCTGAGCTCCAGAACCTTGGCGGCGCAGTACTCATCGAGCCAGCGACCGAACTCGACCGTCTCCTCGTCGGCGTTCGCTAGCGCTCGGTTGGTGCGGTCCAGGTGATCGGCCAGATGGACGGCGGCCTCGTGGTGCCGGGCGACATCGGCTAGCCGGCGGAAGCGGGTCACTCGGTCGCTGGCCAGCGCAGCCTTCTGCGCGAGGTCCTCCATGCCGATCAACTCGTTCTTGAGCCGGTGCAGGACGTTCGCCAAGATCTCGACGCCGTCCTGGTCCTGGGAGCTGTGAAGGGCGAGCCTGCCGGCCGCCGTGAAGGACCGGTCGGCAGGGTCGGGGGCGTAGGTGGCGCTCAGCGTCTGCGTGTCCGGTCCGGCGAAGACCGCGAGGCCCGGCGCCATCTCGGCGAGCAGGTCGATCAGAGTGCGGAGACGGTCGGCCGCGCCCGGAGCCGTGGTGGCGCATTCAACCCGGACCCCGTCGGAGAGCCGCCGGAACCGGACCGTCCCGGCGGACGTGTCAGAAAATTGCCGGAGCAGTTCACCGATGGCGGCAGCGTCGGCCGCGGAGAGGGGTGACGCCGACTCAGGGCCCCACACCGGCCAGGAGCCGGCGAGCTCGTCCACCGTCTTCCGTTCTCGGGCGGCGCCAGCCCGTAGCGCGCCCGCCACCGTCAGAAGGAGGTCCCACTGGGGTGCCTTCCGAACCACGACGTTGCCTTCCGGGTCGAGATTCCGCACCCAGGCCGCTAGGTCCCGCAACGCCTGCTCCAGCTTCGGCCGCGGCCGTGGCTTCACAGCGTTGCCGTAGGCGGTCACCAGATGGTCGAAGACCTCGTCGTCGAGGGGGCCGATCAACGAATCAGCCTCCTGCGCCCAGGTGAGGAAGTCGCTGAGGTCGCCGTCCGAGGCGGCCAGCAGACCCAGCCCCAGAACCCCGTCCTCTATACAGCGCCGCAGATCACGGCCCCGCAGCACCGGCAGGCGCCGGGCCAGGCACTGCAGGAGCAGCATGCTCTCCTCCCGCTCCGCAGCGCTCCGGCCGACGCCTCGGAAGTCCGGTCTCAGGGTGAAGAGTCGGTACAACCGCTCTGCGGCCAGCCGGACGGCCTCTTTTTTCCCCGGCGTCGGAGAACCGGTCCGAACGAGTTGGAGCTCGTCGATACGGACTGTGAGGGTCGCGATGAACCGGGAATCGTGCGCCGGGCCGGCGGAGGTATCGGTGGAGGAGGTCTCGCCGCCGAAGATGACACAGAGGCGCTGCAGCCGGCTCAGCTCATCGAGTCCCCGAGCGAGGGTCTCCTGGAGTATCCAACCCCGCAGCGTCTCCGACAGGCCGGCTTCCCCGAAACGCCAGGCGACCGAGACGATCGCCTGAAAAACATCTGCCTTCATGCGGGGCTTGCACTCGGCCTCACCATGACCGCGGAGCACCGCCGATTCCGGCACGAGCCGGTCGAACATGTCGACGTAGCAGCGCTCCGGCAGCGAATGGATCGCGCCGTCCTCGGGTCCCGGCTTGAGCGTGCGGCGCAGCAGGTCGCGGGTGAACTCCGCCGCTGACACCGCTCTAATGACGTAGGACCCGTGGTTAGCCAAAAGCTCGTAGTCGTTCTGCCGAGCCTGACGGACCAACGACTGGTTCTCGTAAGCCCATGACCTGTGGGTGAGTGCCTGCTGCAGGAAGGCCCGGCGTTCCCGAGTGATACGGAGCGTGTTGGCTAGTTCTGCGACTGTGCGTTCCCAAAGCGGAAGGCCCCGCCCCGGTGGGTAGTCACGGGGCTCCTCGGTGAGCCGCGAGACCGAGCGCCCGCCGAGGCGCGCGATGACCTCGTCATAGAGGCCCGTGTTGCGCAGGTATTCCTGGACCGCCAGATCCTTCGCGCCGATTCGTTTCGAGAACTCACCGCGCCCCCGCCGGCCTCGGTCGTCGACGATTTCCACGACGAAGGTCCGCTGGTGATCCGGGCCCTCCTGATGGTCCTGGACCCTGAACTGTTGAACCGACACGGAGCGGGTCAGCTCAGCCCACCAGTTGACGCCGTCCATGAGCACCTGCGGGAGTTCCTGCTCGTAGACGTCCGCCACCAGCCGCTTGACGGTGGCGTAGCCGCCTAGGAGCACCACCACACCGAGGATCTGGTGCATGACGTCCTCGGCCAGGCGCAACGTGCTCCGCCGGTTCGGCTCCTCGCCCTTGCCCAGGTTCATCGACTCGACGACGGTCAGATTGCCAGCGACCCGCTGGGCGACCCGTGCGGGCATGTGGGCGATGACCTGGTTCTGCCTGCTGACCTTGTTCGGACGAGTGCGCTCCACGACCAGGTCGGCTACCGCGAGCGCCAGATGGGTGGCACCCACCTTGCCCAGTGCCGCCAGCGCGGCGACCGAGATCGGCGGCCGGCCGAGCTCGTATAAGAAAGTGGAGTGACAGGCCGCAAGCCGCAACCAGCGCTCCCGCAGCGGGTCGTCGTCGACCCGCCAGCCTCGCTTGCCGAGTTCGGCGACAAGCGAGTCACTGAGCGGCACGTCATCCGCCGCCAGGGTCGGGTTGGGAAGAGAGGCGAGGGCGAGTCGGGACATGCCGGCGGTGTCCTCCAAGTAGCGCAAGGGTAGGGCAACTCTAACCCGGACGGACTTAGCACAAGGGACGGTCCTGAGTGTGGTTCTCGGCCCGTCATGCCCGCAGCGAGCCAGTCCGCTGCGTACCAGCGCACCCGCTCTACATCGACGCTGCCCATGATCCGGCGACGTCGTGACACGTCCCGGTCGAGGTCACCGAAACGAACACGGGCCTCGGTCGTCGGCGGCCAGTGAAAGATCCTGACCGTTGACAGGTGTGATCTCGTACAGGCAGGCCCGCCACACGACGGTTTCCCCACCGCCGGGCACCACCTGGCCGTCACCGGGCCCGCCGCGCAGCAGCACGTCCGCCCCTCCGACCGTATGTGTGCGATTTAGCCACGGACGCGACGTACGAAACTCTGCCGCCCGGCCGGGGCGCTGCGGGCGGAGCTGGTCCCGCAACTGAATCGCTGCGGGGTCGTCGGTGACCTGCGGCCGTAGCTTTTCCACCTGCAATGGCCGTGGCCGACAGCCACGCGTGTCGTTGATGCGTGAAGAAGTCTTTCGGCCGCCGTTGACAAGTCCACGGCGAGATCGCGGCGCGCCCAGGTCATCGCTTAAGCTCGGCGGCGGCCTCGGGCGGCAGCACTGCGATGCGGCAGCGTCAACTGCTGCCTCCGACTCGTCCGATTGAATGCTGGGCATGCGGACAGCGCGATTGTCCGCATGCTGCGGCCCAACGTCATGCCGTCTTTCACCACGCCGTGCTGATCGCTCCTGCTTGCGCTCTTTCGAACCGCGAGTGACCCTATGCGTGCGCGCTGTCCACGCTGCCGTTACCGTTGCTATGGGCCAGCCCGAGGAGGCGGTGTCATGGGTCAGACCCCGCGGGCGCTCCAGCCGTCGTTGTCCGAGCGCCACTTCTTCGGTGCTGAACTGCGGCGCCTGCGGGAGCAGGCCAACCTCTCGCAGGCGCGGCTCGGCGCCATGATCCGCTTCAGTGCTGACCTGGTGCGTCGCGTCGAGACAGCGGACCGCTTCCCCTCGCAGGAGTTCGTCGAGGCCTGCGACAAGGCGCTGGCGACCGACGGTGCCTTGATGCGGCTGCTGCCGCTGCTCGAACAGACGCGAAACAGCGAGCGCGTGCCCGCGGCTGCCTCACCAACGAGCCACGCCGGAAGCATCAGCTTGTCGCCCACCTCTTCGGCCGAGACACCGGGCTTGGCGGACATGGTCAAGCGGGTGCCGTTCCAGCCAGGCGTCCTCGATCGTGCGGCACTGGACTGGCTGAACGCTCCCGCCGGTCCGCGACTGCCCATAACCAGACAACCCAATTCGCCCGATCAGGTCTCCGAAGAGGATCTCTTCTCCGCTGAGACCGCTCTGGCGATGTTCCGACAGTTGGACCACACGCACGGAGCGGGACGAGTCCACGACCAGGTACAACGGTACGTCGAAAGCGAGCTGAACCGCCTGCTGGCAAACACGCCCGCCTCGGAAGCGATCGGCCAGCAGCTAAACACGCTGGCGGCGGGCTTCTTCGAGCTGTGCGGATACCAGGCAGTCGACACCGGCGCCCACGGTCTTGCCCAGCGCCGGTACCTACGTGCGCTGCAGCTGACGCAGTCGGCCGACGACCGCCTCTACGGCAGCTATCTGCTCGCCGTGAACGTCGGCCACCTCGCGCTGCACTGCGGTCATCCCGAGGCGTCGCTGCGAATGGCGCTCACGGCGGTCAGAGGAAGTGAGATTCAGGCGACGCCAGCCGTAACTGCCGCGTTACATGCCGTGGTAGCGCGGGCACACGCCCGCCTCGGTCGAGAAAGCGATTGCCTGACCCACCTCGACATCGCCGACGGGCAGTTGAACCGCAGCAACACGGAGGACGAGCCAGTTTGGATCCGATACTTCACCCCGGCGTACCTGGCGGACGAGATCGCCCACTGCTTCCACGACCTGGGTAGGCCGCAGCAGACCCAACGGCATCTGGGCGACGCCCTCGCCACGCTGAGTCCCACACACGTCCGGCGACTCGCCATCGACACCGCACTACTCGCGTCGTCACTGGCTGCCGCCGGACGCATCGACGAAGCCTGTTTCACTGCTCGCGAGGCGGTGGACCACGCCGCGAAGACCGCCTCGCACCGCTGCTTGCAGCGCATCGTCGAGGTACAGGCCGACCTTGAGCCCTACCGGTGTGAACCGGAGGTTCGTGAGTTCGGCGAGTACGTGCGCCATCAGCTACCGCTAGCGACCTTGTGATCCCTCAACTGGTCGCTCCGGCCGCCATCACCTTGCGGTAGTGGGCTAGTTCCGCCTCCAGCGCCGCACCTGCCCGAGCGGACGTCGCCACGTAGTGGCCGACATCGGGAAGAAGGAGCAGCCTGTGGGGAGCGTTGCGGGCCGTTAGCTGGTCGGCAAGTTCCCGAACATCCTCTACCACGGCCACGTCATCGGCGGTGCCGTGGATGAACAGCACAGGTCGCTGGACGCCGGAGGCCCGAACCCGCCCAGCGCCGCCCCGCAGCCGCAGAGCGTGCGCGCGCTGGAACCGAGGCACGGTTTCCGCCCACCGATCAGGATCTACGATCGCTGAGACGGCAGTGGCGGCGGCGAACGGACCGGTCTGCGCCACGGCGTGCAGCGCCGTGTATCCGCCGGCGCTGGCACCGCGAATGAAGATCTGCCCCGGCACGGCTCGTCCTGTCGCCAGCAAGTGTTCCGCCACTGCCGCGCAGTCATGGACGTCGTCCAGGCCCCACCGGCCGTACAGCGACTCCCGGAAGACCCGGCCGTACCCGGTGCTGCCCAGGTAGTCGACATCCACGACTGCGAACCCACGACTCGTAAAGAACTGCGCCTGCCAGTCCAGGCGCAGCAGGCAGGAGGCGGTGGGCCCAGGATGAGCCCGAACGATCACGGGTGCCTGCCAGTCCGCCGTCGGGCCTGCAGGCGGATATACCAGGGCCACGACGTCGCGGCCGCGCATGGCCTGAACCCGCAGTTCCGTCGGCGTGGACACCTGAGCCCCGGAGAGTTCGGCGTGCTCGGCCCTCGCGACCACCTCCACCCGCGGCTCGCCATCGACCAGGTCAACCAACGCGACCTGCGGCGCCGCGGTCGGCGACGCCCCGATCAACGCCACCCTCGTCCCCTGAGCGACCAGGTAGGGCTTGATCGACGTGTACGGAAGGCCGACGGAACGAACGGCGCCGCCCGGGCTGATGATGACGAGGCGGTGTCGCGGCCCCTCCTGCACCGCCACGACGATCCGTCCGTCGTCAAGGAAGTCGTACGACGCGTAACCCAGCTCCCACGGCTCTGCGGCGCATTCCCCCGCGATAGCTGCCACCGCTTCGACCTTATGGCCATCCCACCGGAACAGGTTCCACCAGCCGGTGCGGTCCGACATGAAGTACAAGGCCCCATCAGGCCCCCACCGCGGCTCCACCGCCGACTCATCCGGGCCTCCGGCGACCTTCACCGGATTCCCGGCGTGCCCGCGCGGCGAATAGGTGGCAACCCACACTTCACACGCGTCCCAGGGCATGTCGCGTTCATTCCAGGCGCACCAGGCCAGTGATCCTGGGCCCGGTCGAGGCGCACCGAGGAAGCCGCTGCTCGCGAGGAGGGTTCGCGGCTGCGGTGAACCCGTGAGTGGCACCGCAATCAACTCATCGCCGTGCTCAGACTCCCGCACCGCTAGCAGCTCACCGTCACCGACGGTCAGATCTCCGAGGGATGCCGGCAGGATCAACTCGAGCTCATCGCCATGGCGACGGCTCCGGTAAAGGCCATCGTCGCCGACGCACCACAAGGTTCCCCCGGCAACAGCGAAAGATCCACCACCGTACGCGTGAATGCCGCTGGTGACGTTGAAACCCGCAGGGCTGACGTCTCGCGTACCCTCGCCGCGCCGCCAGCGCGTTACTGTCGCGGCCCCGCCAGCGTCGGGGCGAGCCTCCAACCAATAGAGCGACCCATCGCAGGCGCGAAGCTGGTCATAGCTGACGGACGCTCGGACAGCGTCCGCCACCGAGACAGCGGCGACGCTATCCGCCAGCCTCACGGGCCCCTCCTCGAGTAGGAACTGCGTGCCGCAGCCCGAACGGCAGCCGTCCGCCTCATCCGACCTCCGCAGCGTTGGCGCAGCGGCCTCGGCGGCTTCCGCCCGCCAGTGCGAGTGCTCCTCGGACACAGCCGACTCTACGTCCGAACCTACCGCGCCTCGCCGCTGGGCGTCCTGTCCCCACTGCCCGTCGCACCAGCACCTCAACGACGACGACTTCGATGCGGACAATCCCCGCTGTCCGCATTTCCGGTATCGACTCGGCCAATTAGCACGAGCGACCATTTCGGCAGTGCAAGCCATTCACTGATTGTTCAGTAATTGACGTTCCAGTCACCGAGAACATCGGCTTCGTGGAAGGGTGCGATGCAATTGCAGAAGGAGCTGACGCGCTACGACTGCCGCCACGAGCTGGCAGGACGGCTGCGCTTCCGTGACCCGATCGCCTACGGCCTCATCCGCCAACAGCCGTTTCCACCGGCGGCAGTTCACCCGCGCTGTGCACCGACGCCTTACGGGATCGGCTCATGACCGGAGAGCAGTTGACGGTCCCGCGCCGGTTCGCCTTGCTGAGATATAGCGACGGCGATGACAGCCCGGCAGTGGTCGCCTGGGGTATCGAGCTGCCCAACGGATCCGCCGTCTCCGTCGGGCTCGACGGCCAGGCGGTCGCCGTATGCAGCAGAGCCGAACATTGCGAGCTCATCCACGGTGCCGAGCTGTCCTGGATCGATGGCGAGGTCGGTGACTCCGAGAAGAGAGCCTCGCTATGAAGGCCGTTGGCATGAACGAGAGCCAGTACGCCCAGCAGGCGCCCTCGGACAGCGACTTCCATGCGACCGCGCGCATGGTTCTGGACATCCATCGGGATGACAACGGCTTCTGTCTCGGCTGTTACGTCTACTTCTACCAACTCAAACCGTTCCCCTGCGAGTACTACTCCTGGGCTGCGCGAGTCATCGCCACCTACCCAAGGGCGGCTCCCTCGGCCGGCAGAGCACCCGTTCGCAATCGTCAGCCCGTGCCGTCCCTTCAACTGGCGCAACCGGCGACCGCCTCCGCCTGCGACGACACGGTGGTCATCCGCCGGCAGTAGCAGCCAACCCGCCGAGCCATCGGCACCTCGATCTCCAGTTGAATCGGCGGTAGCGGCGACCGTCCCAAAGACGCGGACGCCGAGCTTCATCGCAGGCCAGGTCGGCCCGCAGAACTTCGAGAAGGAGGCGCACATGGCAAACGACACCCTGGAGCTGAGCGCGACGGGCACCGACGACGAGTTCGACCTCGACGTCAGCCTGCTGGAGGTGGCGGACGTCGCCAGCCTGGTCAACCTGACCGACGACGGCTGCGGCAGCGCCTGCACCACAAACGTCGCCTGATCAACGGGCTCCGCAAGGCCGCCGGCCGGCACCCGCGAGCGCCCAGCACCGGCCGGTAGCCCCTGTCTCGCCGAGGTAATCACGTGAGCCGTTCCGGAGACTCCCCCGCCTATCGGTCGATGGACGCGGCGCTTGTCCGGGCCGTCGCCCATCCGGCGATCGAGCTGCCCCCGTGGCCAGATTTGACCGACCCCCGCCCTGACCTCGTGCCATCCTGGATCACCTGGCTACGACAGGTCTGGGCCATCGAAGCCGTGGCCGAGGCGGTCACGCTCTCCAGCCCGGTGCTCGCGCAGCAGGTCGGCCGGCTCTGCGCGGGGGAACCATCTTCCGTACGCGAGGCGCGGCAAACGGTCCACGCCATCGCCCGGTACGCGCAGCGTCTGCTCGGCCATCCCACGCCGCTCGGGCTCCTCGACGGCGTGGCACTCGCCGTGTTCGGGTCACGCGCACCCACCCGGTGGGGCTCGTCTCATCGGGCAATCGCCCGGGCTGGTTCCGCCTGGCTCAACGACGTGATCGCCCATCTCGAAGGGTGCCCGGAGCTGCTGTCCCGACTTCCGGTGGTCGCGAACAGCACGATGACGGTCCGCGATGACCGGCTGGTCGTCCCCTATAAGCCGCAACCGCGGCCCGACGGGCGGCTGAGAGCGGTGGACGTTTCCCTGCGCCATACCGCGCCGGTACGTGCCGCCATCAAGGCGGCCCGTAGCCCGATTCGGGTGGAAGTCCTTGCCGCCCAGCTCCGCGGGGCGTTTCCGCAGGCGTCTGCGGCAGTCGTTATGGCGATGCTCACCGAGTTGATCGCGCACGGCGCTCTCATCACGGGCCTGCACGCTCCCAGCACAGAGCCGGACGCGCTGGGACACCTGGTGCGCCAGCTCGAGGATTTCGGCGCTGGAACGGGTACGCCCGTCGCTGGCATCGTCACCGCTCTCCAGGAGATCCACGCCGGGCTGCAGCGCCATAACACGTCGCAGCAGGACGACGCCGCAGCGACCCGGGGACTGGTGGCGTTTCGGATGCGCGGCCTCGCCCTCTCCGAACACGAGCCGCTCGCGATGGATCTCCGACTGGACGCCTCCGTGGCACTCCCCGATCAAGTGGCGAGAGAGGTCGAACGCGCCGCGCTGGTGCTGACGCGATTGAGCGCATACCCATACGGCACCGGCGCGTGGCGGGCCTACCACCAGCGCTTCTATGAGCGCTACGGGATCGGCTCGCTGGCGCCGTTGCGGGAGGTCATCGACCCAGACAGCGGCATCGGCCTGCCGGACGGCTACCCGGGCAGCCCGGCCACGGATCCTCGTTCGCCGATGTCCCGGCGTGACGAGGTGCTGCTCGGCGTGGCGCAGCGAGCAGCACTGGACGGCGCCAGCGAGGTCGTCCTCGACGAAACACTGATCGGGCAACTGGAGCTGGGCCCGCAGCGGCTGCGCCTACCTCCGCACCTGGAGACGTGCGTACGCGTGCAGGCCTCCGACGAGAAGGACCTGGCGCGCGGCAAGTTCACGATCGAAGTCACCTCTGTCTCCCCGACGGCTGGGAAGCTCACGGGCAGGTTCCTCAGCGTGCTGAGACCGAGGGACGCGGCAGGGCTGGCCGCCGGCTTGAGCGACCTGCCCGCCGGAGACCGGCACACCGTGCCCGCCCAGGTGTCGTTCCCGCCGCTGGATCCCGCGACCGCGCACGTCGCGCGCGCCGTTCAGGTGCTGCCGACGGTCATCAGCCTCGCCGAGCACCGGTGGCCACGCCGGTCGGTGCTCACCGTCGACGACCTGGCGGTGGGGTGCGACGACCGACGCATGTACCTCGCGGTGCCGGACCGCGGCCGCCGGATCGAGGCGGTCGGCATGCACGCGCTGAACCTGCGAACCCACACCCCGCCGCTGGCCCGGTTCATCATGGAGGTCGGGCGGGCCCAGTGCGCTCAGGTCACGGCCTTCGACTGGGGCGCCACCGCCCGGACCAAGCTGCCCTTCCTGCCCCGGGTGCGGTACGGGCGGGCGATCCTGGCCCCGGCGACCTGGCGACTGGAAGCCGCCGAGCTGCCCGACCGTGACCAGCCCTGGTCCTCCTGGGACGAGGACTTCGACGTATGGCGGGCTCGCCTGCGGTTGCCGCGCCTGGTGCACCTGGTCGAAGCCGACCGGCGGCTGCCCTTGGACCTCGATGAGTCGGCACACCGGGTCCTGCTGCGCAGCCACCTGTTCACCGCGCCCCGCGCGGTCCTCGTGGAAGCGCCCACTCCGGAGGATCTCGGGTGGTGCGGCGGCCGCCCACACGAGGTCATCGTCGCGCTGCGCGCCACCGCGCCGCTGCCCTGACCGCCCCTGCCCGCGCCGACCCCGGCCCGCGTCATCGGGCGCGACCGGGGGCAGAGTCCGGCCGCCTCGCGGATCCTGCTCGCGAAGCTGTACGGGGACATCCGCCGCCAGGACCTCCTGCTCGCCCAGCACCTGCCCCAGGCTTCTTCGGCCCGGAGCCGGTCATGAGCCCCGCGTACGAGGACCACCATCTGGCCGTCGCGGTCGCCGACTTGGTCGCCGATTCCGACGCCGCCGGTCTGCCCGTCCACCAACCGTGGTAGCGGCAGTCGCTCGCCCTCGGCGTACTCGGGATCGCGCTGCTGCGCGTGGAGCTGGCAGCGGCGGGGCTAAGACCGTGGCAACGCGCCCATCACTGGCTCACCGCCGCTACCAGGCACCTGGTAACGGCAGGCGCCCACAGCCATCCCTTCCACGGCGCACCCGCGCTGGCCCGCGTCCTCGGCCCCTGTCTGCCAGGGCGAATCCAGCTGCGAGGCCGACCTCGTCAGCACCGTGAGAGTCGGCCGGCCGCTACGAATTTGGGTCGGCGGCCCGTCCGTGCGTCATCTAGAGATGGGAGCGCGGGGGGATGGCAGGCGCGGTCATTGTCAGGTATCGGTAGCCGAGTTCGGTGAGCCTGTCGGCGTTGAGGCAGTGTCGTCCGTCGAGGACGAGCGGTGAGCGCATCGTGGGGGCGAACTTGGCCCAGTCGAGGTCACGGTAGTGCGACCATTCGGTGGCGACCACGATGGCGTCGGCGTCATCGAACACGTCTTCGACGCGGTCGGCGAGGTGCTCGGCCAGGGCGGGTTGTTCGCGACGAAAACGGTCGGCGGCGACGGGGTCGTGCAGGGTGATTCGGGCGCCGCGTTGGAGGAGCAGGTTCGCGATATCGATGGCCGGCGAGTCGCGCAGGTCGTCGGTGTCCGGTTTGAACGCGAGGCCGAGGATGCCGATCTTTCGGCCTTTGATGATGTGGAGTTCGTCGAGGAGCCGGTCGACGACCTTGGTGCGCTGGCGGTGGTTGACGTCGCGGGCGGCGGTGACGATCGGCATGGCGAGGTGGTACTCGCCGGCGGTGGCGATGAGCGCTGCGGTGTCCTTGCCGAAGCAGGATCCGCCCCAGCCGATGCCGGGGTTCAGGAAGCGGGGGCCGATGCGGGCGTCGAGGCCGGTGCCACGGGCGACTTCGCGGATGTCGGCGCCGACCTTGCCGGCGATGGCGGCGATCTCGTTGATGTAGCTGATCTTGAGGGCGAGGAAGGCGTTAGCCGCGTATTTGATCAGCTCGGCTGAGGCCAGGTCGGTGGAGAC
Source organism: Micromonospora sp. NPDC006766 (assembly GCF_040636055.1). Lineage (NCBI taxonomy): Bacteria > Bacillati > Actinomycetota > Actinomycetes > Micromonosporales > Micromonosporaceae > Micromonospora > Micromonospora sp. NPDC006766. The sequence continues at coordinate 33,091 of NZ_JBEYIX010000018.1, forward strand.
CAGCGGCACGGCGCCAACGCCGGCAGGGCGGGGCAGCATGGTGGGCGGGTTGAAAGACTGGTTGAGGATGGGGCGGTAGAGCTGGTTAAGGACGTCCAGGCTGTCTTGGCTATCGGAGCCGATGACGATCCGGTCCGGGTACAGGGTGTCGGCGAGCGCGGTGCCCTCGCGGAGGAACTCGGGGTTCGACGCGACCGCGAATTGCCCGTCGGGACGGTGGCCGTGGTGGCGTTCGTACGCTTCGCGCAGGATCGCGTCGACCCAGTTGCCGGAGCCGATCGGGACGGTGCTCTTGTTGACCACGACGGTGAAGTCGCCGCGAAGGTGCTGGGCGACGCTTTCGGCGGCGGATCGTAGGTACTGCAGGTCGGGGTTGCCGTTGTCCAGTTGCGGGGTCTGCACGGCGATGAACACGACGTTGGCGTCGGGTACGCCGACGGCGTAGTCGGTGGTGAAGGTCAGGTGGGAGAGCGCTTGTTCGAGGAGCGCTTCCAGGTGCGGCTCGTAGATCGGGCAGTGGCCGGCGCGGAGGATGTCGATCTTCTGCTGGTCGAGGTCGATGCAGGTGGTGTCGTGGCCCAGGTAGGCCAGGCTGACACTGGTGGTGAGACCGACGTATCCGGTGCCGACAACGCAGACCTTCATTGAGCGTTTCCTCTTCCCGTCAGCCATACCGACTGTGGTGATCCGGTTCGGGATGTCAGTGGTGCCGCTGCTCAGCGACGTCAACGGGCGCCACCGTTCTACTGCGGTGGTCGTCCGGCGTGTAGCCGGACCCCGCCTGCTGCACGCCGGAATGATACATACCGGGGGCAATCGGCGGGCCGTGTCTCAGCCGGACATACGGGTCAGGAAGCGGCGGGTCCGCTGCTGTTCAGGTGCCCGAGCAGGGTGTCCTTCTGGTGGAGATAGTCGCGGTTTGCGGGGGTGACGAAACCGGAGAGTGGGACGCGGTCGACGGCGATCCCGGCGGTGCGCAGGGCGGAAATCTTGTGGGGATTGTTGGTGGCGAGGTGGACGGCGGTGACGTCGAGCCAGGTCAGCGCGTCGGCGGCGGGCCGGTAGTCGCGGGCTTCGGCGGGGGCGCCGACGGCGGCATTCGCGGCGACGGTGTCGTATCCCTGGTCCATGAGGGTGTAGGCGCGGATCTTGGCGGCGAGGCCGATGCCGCGGCCTTCGTGGCGCAGCAGGTAGAGCAGGATCCCGTAGTCGGATGTGCCGATCATGTGCAGGGATGTGGCCAGCTGAGGGCCGCAGTCGCATTTGAGTGATCCGAGCAGGTCACCGGTGGCGCAGGCGCTGTGCATCCGTACCAGCGGGATCCGCTGGTCGGCGGGGTGGGGGCGGTGGACGGCGGCGAGGACTTCTTCAGGCCCGGCCTGAGGGCCGAAGACGTGCAGTTGGAAGTGTCCGTGTGCGGTGGGGAGGTCGCAGCCGGCGAGCCGGACGGTGGTGTTCATGTCGTCTCCTCTGTGGCGGTGCTGTCGAGTGTGGGCTTGTGGGCGATGAGCAGGATGTGTTCGGACATGCCGAGCAGTGAGGGTTCTGCCTCGATGCGGCGGATCGCGCGCAGGAGCAGGTCACGGCGGTGTGGGTCGCGGAGGCGGTCGGCGAGGTCGGGCAGCAGTTTCGCGGCGCCTTCGACCGCGAGAAGGGCGTGCGGGCGCAGGCCGGCGGTGGTGGCTTCTGCGGCGAGGTCGTCCGGGGTGTGGAAGTAGCCGGTGGTGAACAGCCGTCGGTCACCGGTCGGGTTGCGGTGTTGCCCGTCGCGCAGATGCCGGGCCAGGATCGCCTCCACATCCGGGTCGTCGTAGAGGTTCTTGGCCAGGTATTCCCAGGTGGTGTAGAAGCGGGACGTCGCCGCGGCGGCGACCACGCCGCCCGGGACGAGCACGCGGTGCGCCTCGGCCCAGGCGCGGACGCGGTCGGCGGCGCTGGTGAGGTGATACAGCGGGCCGAGCAGAAGAACGGCGTCGCAACTGCCGGAGCCGAGCGGCACCCGACGCGCGTCCCCGTGCAGGATCGACGCCAACGGCGCCTCGGCGTGGGCGGAAGTGGTAGCGGCTTGCTCCAGATGCAGGGGGACGGGGTCCACGAGGTGGACGCCGTAGCCGTCCGCGGCCAGGCCAAGCGCGTACGCGCCGGGTCCGCCGCCGACGTCGGCGACCGTGCCCGCTGGGGGAAGGTGACGGGTCAGGATGTCGCGGGTGCGCAGGTACTCGATGTGGCGGCGCGGGTCGCTCAGGCGTGCCTGCTCGGCCCCGTGGGCGTAGAAGGCGAGGATCTCCGGGGTGATGCCCTCCCCCACGGCCGCGTCGGGCGTACGGCTGGTCACGCTGCCGCCTCCGGCGCGTCGCGTTCCAGCACCGCGAGGAAGCCGTCCTGGAACTGTCGGCGCAGGCGGGTCTGCTGCGCCGACATGATCGGGCCGCGGAAGCGGTCGAGGATCGAGGCGACGCCGCCTCCGATCGCGGGGCTGCTGCCGATGGCGCTGAGCAGCTTGAACTGCATCACGAGGTACACCGGCGGATGGCCGCGCCAGCTGCCCAGTTGCGGTGGGGACCAGAATCCGAGGTGGTAGTCCAAGCCGGCCAAGGTCAGGCAACGGTTTGCGAGGTCCATGTCGGCCCGCATCAGGTCCATCTCGTTGGCGGTGACGTCCCGTAGCAACGACCTCAGCATGGCCAGGCCTCGCCGGCTGGGTTCGGACAGCCAGGCGAGTTCGTTGAGGTTCGCCGTGACCTGATCGGGCGGCAGCAGCTCTGGCCGGGTCCACGGCGGTGACGCCGCCGGGCTACCGGTGAAGCACTCCCGCAGCTGCCCGTACGCGCCTGCGGCCACGTCGTGGAGATCAACGAGAAGCCGCGCGCAGGCGGGATCGGACAGGAAGTCCCAGTCCGGAAGGGCGATCTTGAATCCGACCGGGCCACCAGACAGTTCCGTGTCCCCGGCCAGCCGGCAGCCGGCGGGCAGCGCCTGCGTACGGTACGCGTCACCCATGACCTGCGCGGCGAGGTGCGCGATGGGGTCGACCAACGCCCGTCGCCGGTTCACGTCGTGCACCTCGCTGAGCGGCACGATCGAGGTGTCGCGGTAGGCGGTGGCGGGCCAGCAGTTGAGGTGCCAGTGCATCCGCTTGTCCCACCACTGCCCGTTGTCTCGGTCGGTCGTGGACGGGTCGTAGTTCGTGCCGATCATCAGCTGCGCCCCGTCGAGACCGAAGCGGCGCCGGGTCGAGGAGGCGTGGATGTAGCGGACGAACTGCCCGCAGAAGGTGAGCAGCGCCGTCAGCATGGCCTTGGGGACATCACCGACCGATGACGCGATGACTCTGTCGTCGCCGAGCGTGGCGAGCAGCATCATGTCGTAGACGCTGTGCGGGAACGCCTTGTCGATGACGGCGATCCGGTCCCCGGAGTTTCCGGCCGGGTATTCGCGCAGAATGTTGGGGCCGTAGTGGTCGCGGTAGTGCGGGCTGAGGTTACGTACGTCCGGTGGCGGTGCGGCCAGTCGCGGCATCGGGAGGCTGGGGATGACCGGCAACGTCATCGCGGACGCTGGGTAGAGCGGCCCGAACCGGTCCGCGACCGGGCGGCGGGTCGTGGCGGCGGTCATGCCGGCTTGCCGTTCGCGATGGCGTCGCCGGCGGCAACGCCCATCATGGCGGCCTGCACGATGCCTTGGGCGATCCCGGCGGCATCACCGACCACGAAGATCGGCAGGCCCGGCACCTTACAGTCCTCGTCAACCGGGACCCGGTCCCACAGGAACTCGACCTCCGGCCCGATCACGAGCACGTCGTCGGCAAGATCATCCACGGACATGCCAGCGCCGGCGTGGTTCAGGATCGAACCCATGACGCGGCGGAAGCTTTCGATCAGGCTGGCGTGCTCGGAGCCGGTGAACAAGCTGTCAAGCCGTCCGGTACTCAAGTCCTTGACGGACGGCTCGAACGTCACCGCCGCAGCCAACTCCGGCCAGCTCCGCGGCTCGGCCGTCTTGGCCATGAACGCGCGCAGGCTCTGCGCGACCGGCCGGCCCGTGCTGAGCCGCCAGTAGTCGGACAGGATCTCGGCGCGGACTTCGGCGCTGGTGCCGGGTCGGGCGAGCTGGCACAACAGGCCGAAGTTGGCCGCCAGCGGCCGTGCGCCCGGGACGCGTTCGGTGGTTTCGTGCCCGTCGAGAGTGATCACCTCGCGCCCGAACGAGCTCTGGTAGTTGGTGAACTTGATCCGGCCACCGTTCGGGCCGCCACAGAAACAGAACGTTTTTGTCTTCCGGTCCACCTGCTCCAGCTGGGTGATCTTCAGATCGGGGTGCTCGACGCCGATCTCGGCCAGCACCTCGGCCCTCGTTTCGAGACGCACGCCGAGCGACATGTCCGGCGCGATCGTCTGCACCCCGAACGCCGTCAGGAGGTTCTGGGTGCTGGTCACCCCGTGCCGGCCCGTGGCCAGCACCAGATGCGCTGTCTCGACCGTGACGGGGCCACCGTGCGTCGCCACCGTCACCGTCAGGCGGTCCCCGTTGAGGGCAGCGGCGAGCAGTTCCGACTTCTCCCACACGGTCAGAGCGTCGTCGCGGAAGCCATGCAGCGCCGTGAGCATGTCCCGGACCTGCGTCTCCCCCAAGACCGCGACCGGGTACTCCCGGATGGCCAGGCCGTTACCGGCGAACGCCTCGATCACCGGCGCGCCAAGCCTCGTGCCGTGCAGCACCGGCTGCTCCGGCAGTGGCGCGGTCAGGAACTGGAACGCGCGCTCGCACAACTCGCCGGCGCGGTCCTCGCCGAAGTGATCGATGAGGCGGCGGCCGGACGGCAGCAGGCTCAACTTCACCCCGTCGCCGTAGTGCACACAGCCACCGAAGCCGCTGATCACGTTGCAGATCCCGGCGCACCCCGTGCAGCGCAGCCCTCGGTCGACCGGGCACGGCCGATTCCGCAACCCCCGCCCGGCCTCCAGCAGCAGCACCCGCCGGCCCGGGGCCTGGCGCGCGACCGTGTGGGCGCAGGCCAGACCACCCGGGCCGGCACCGACGACAACAACATCGACGAACATGGCGATCCTTCCGCGAGCAGGCATGAAGCCACCGGACCAGGCACGGCAGCTCGATGTCCGGCCGCACCCGCTCATCGACTGTCAACGCTGTCGAGCGTCTGGGGCAGAGATCGACGCGGTGCCATCGGTGCGGTTCGCGCGGAACATGGTGCGGATGGTGCGTTTCCTTTTCCGCCAGTAATCGGGCCGCTACTGTCGACGCGGCCGTACCTCCGGCATCCGGAAGAGAGGCTCCAACGGTGGAAGCCGAGCCAACCACTCCCCGCGTCAACCGGCGCCTGTCCGGTCTGCTCCACGACGCGGGATGGCGACCGGAGGCCCTGGCCCGACGGATCAACGCCGTCCTGGCGGCACGCGGCAACAGCCGCAGAGTCCACGCCAAGACCCCCTACAAGTGGATCTCAGACGGCGCCGTGCCGCACGGCGACATACCCGAGCTCGTCGTCGAGATGCTGTCCACCCAGCTCCAAACCAACCTGGTGTACGCGGATGTCTGGGGTCAGGCCGCGCCACACCCGCAGCCTGCCCTGCCCGCTAACCACGCGATGGATCTACCCTGGGACGGCAACGGACTGTTCAGCCTCGTAGGAGGACCAGTGCCGACCCGTCGAACCATCATCGCCGTCACCGGCGCCGCCCTGACCGCCCCCGCCTGGACCGCGCTGCAGCAGCCCGTCCCGGACCTGGTCGCCGCCGCAGGCGAAGGCGGTCCCGTCAGCCCGCCACTGCTGGACATGATCGACACCGTCGTCGCCCAAGCTCAACAACTCGACGACAACCAGGGTGGCGCCGCACGAGGATTCGTCAACGACCAATTCACCGCCGTCGCCCGGCTCCTACGCCGCGGGTCCTACAACGCCGCAGCCGGCCGCCGCCTGGCCGCTGCCCTGGCACAGCTCGCACAGACCGCCGGATTCATGGCTTTCGACGCAGGCGAAGACGGCGTCGCGCAACGCTGGTATCTCACCGCGCTGCGAGCCGCGCACGCAGCTGCGGAGCCGGGCCTCGCCGCCAGCGTCTTGGCTCTCATGTCCAATCAAGCCGCAGACCGAGGCCACGCCCTCGACGCCCTGCAACTCGCCGCAGCGGCGCAAGAAGCGGCAGCGACCACGCCACCCGCCGTCCGCGCGATGGTCGCCGCCCGCAGCAGCCTCGCCCACGCTGTCGCCGGCGACGTCACCAGCTACTCACGGATGCGCACGAGCACCCTCGAACTCCTCGACGCCAAGCCCGACACGCCGCTTCCCCGATGGGCCTCATACATCGACCGCATCGAACTCGACGCGATCACCGGCCGCGGCCTCGTGGTCCTGGCCGAGCGGGTGCCGACACGACGCAAACAACTGCTCCGCCAAGCCGGCCAGCTACTTCATGCGCGTGCTCACACCAGCCCCACCGAAGCGCCACAACGCTCCGCACTACGACACGGCGCATGGCTCAGCCTTGCCCACAACGCCGCCGGTGACCTGGACCTTGCGGTCAGCACCGCCCGACTCGCTCTCGGCCGTCTACCCGCTGTCAGCTCCGTACGCAGCGTCGCGCTCCTACTCCGACTTCACGACGAACTCGCCCCCGCTGCCCCGCGCTCTCAAGCCGTCCGCGACCTCGTCAACGAGCTACGCACCCTGCCCGCACCGGCAGGGCGAGCCGCACCAAGGTAACCGGCCCGTCCCGAGCTGCTGCCCGCCAGCCACCCCTGCACTGCCGCGCTTCAGCAGACAGCCAGCTTGATGCGGCGGAACCGCACTCGTCACCGTTGGACTCATGCAGGCTCACATCCGGGATCTCAGCACGTCGACCTCGCAGCATGGCGCGGACGGGTCGAAGCGTGTTCTACCAGCCAGCGGATCGTCAGCAGGCTTCGCAATGACCACCACGCGCGGATCACGTCGAGGTCGACGGGGTTGCCGTAGCCGGGAAGGGACTTTGGCCCGACAATCGTAAGCGGCGGTGCACCGTGGCACCCGTGCGGCGCGGATTTCCTGGCGCCTCCGGCATCGACGCTGCCCTACACCGAGGCGCGTTGGCGGCAGGCGAGCAGACAGTCGCGGTGCATGCGAGCGACCTCAACCGTCTCTACCCCGCGGGGAATCGCAACCTTCTGGAATTTACCGGCGACCCCCGGCTACGCGTCAACGAGATGGCTCCGAGGGTCGCGCAGATTACCATGTGATTATGAGTTTCTGTACGGCCCCGGTCCGGGGCCATCGGACCGCCAGCGCAGCTGCGGCCTGCCCTGCGTGTGGCCGCTATGGGTACTCACCGCCCCGGCCCTCCTACCCGCAGCCGGATTACACGCCGCGGAGCGGGGGCGGCGCGAGCAGTGGGGGCGGGTCCATCAGCGGCATAGCGCGACCGCGTTGGTCGCCGAGCACTTCCTCCGTGACTTACACGCCTGCCGAGGTGCGGGCGCTGACTCCCGTTCGCCGCACCGTCGAGTTGCGCGCGCATCAGGATCCAGACCTTTGCGATGTCTTCCTCTGCCACGCGTGGGATGACCGGCGCGGTGCTGCTACGGAGTTGCACAACCTGCTGGTAGCAGAGGGTGTGTCGGTCTGGTTCAGCGAGAAGGACATTGTGCTCGGCCAACCGTTCCTGAGGGAAATCGACAGAGGCCTGGCGAAGTCGCGTACGGGTCTCGTCCTGGTCACCCCTGCGCTACTGAAACGCGTCGACCGCCGGGGCGTCTCTGACAAGGAGCTCTCGGAGCTCCTTGCACGTGACCTCCTAATCCCTGTCGTGCACGAGACGACATACGACGAGCTCCGGAAGGTTAGCCCCTTGCTTGCCTCCCGAAACGGGTTGAACACGGCGGATGATTCGATGGCAGACATTGCCACCAAGATCGCCGAGCTGGTCGCCGTTGAGGACGACCTGACCGCGCCGCTCACATCGACGAACTAGGCGTCCGGCGGCGTGCCCGTGCGTCGCTCCACGTCGCCGGCGCCAAGCCAAAGCACGGGAGTCGGTCGCGCCTGCCCTCAAACTGCGCGAGCCCAGCTGAGAAGTCCACGCGCGGAGGCCGCACAGGTTAAAGATCAAGCTAGTCGATGAGCGAGCCGTACGTAGGCGGAGCGCCACAGCGTTCCCCTGGCCCATCCGCACCTCGTGAACGGTAGTCGCGGGCCTCTGGCATGATCCGCGAGTGCCTGTTGAGCAAGATCAGATTGTCTACGAGCCGTCCGAGCAGATGGTCCTGATTCCCCGCGGTAACACGCGCTACTCGACAGGGATTGCCGTGTTCGACGACACCGTCGATGCATTGCGCCGGTTCGTGCTCGACAGCCTCACGCGTGCAGACAGCGTCGTCGGGGCGCGCAACAGGCACGACGAGGTCGAGTTGCGGCTTCCGGTGGTCCTGGGGCTCGTGCCCCGTCCGGATAACACTCACAACCCGAAGGCGATCTCGGTGGTCGCTCCGCCGGCCCGTGGCGGCTCGGTCATCGACCGGCACATGGGCTTCATGTACGACCACACCCTGCACTGGGTGGGCGAAGGCCTGCAGCGACTCGCTGCCGCCGCCCTGCCTCATCCGATCGGGTGCCACGGCTGGATTCAACTCGACCCCATTGAGGAACCCTACGAACCCGACCATGACGAGGAGTGGGAACCCAACCGCTCCAACCCGGTTTCCCCCGCCGAGGAGCGCCAATTCGGATACCGAATCGGCCGCGTCTACCTGGATCTGCCAGACACCGGGCCACTCCACCAGCTCGTCGATGCATTCGTGGCCGCGCCGGTGCCAGCGGCGATGGGCGTCCCTGCCGAGGACAGCGTCCGCATGGGTCTGATCAAGAAGTTCGGTGAGCTTCTGCATGGCGCTCTCGCCCACAGGCTGGCAACGGGAGGCTGGGGTATCCCGACCGAGAGAAGCCGGACCCAGGACCTGTGGGACGCCGCGGCACTGGCGGATCTCACGGCCTGGGCGGACTTCCGGGGCGTGCCGCATCCTTACGAGGGCATTCGTGCCATCAGCCGATCGACCTGGGGCTTCGAGCGAGCCATTATCACTGACCGGACGGGCCTCGAGATTGGTCAGTACCGGCTACCCGACGGTCCCTTGACGTTGGTCGACGAGCGCACGCGCCCGGATGCCATTGCGGCCCTGCGCGCCCACGGCGTGGACACCTCGCTCCCGGAGGGATTCGAGGAGCTCGACGAGTTCCCGGATGCAACTATCAGGACCGACCGCTTCCGTGACGAACCTGTCGACCGCGAGCGGATCTGGTCCATCCGGCTGGTGCGGGACGGAGTCGACTTTGACGAACTGCCGGAAGCCGGCATTTACGACCCTATTTCCGGCGTACTGATGGTGTACGCCCGACCCCACGTCGGGCCGCTGTCCACCCTGCTCAAGCGGCACGGCGTCAATCCCGCCGAAGTTCGCTGGGCGGCGCCGTCTACCACCACCGTCAGGCACAATCGCCGCTCGGCTGCGTTCCTGGCGGCAGAGATCGGGCCGTTCCGTCCGGTGGTTCGCGACAACTCGGTGTACGACCTGCGAGGCGCCCCCACCCGCGATGACCTGTCGATCGTTCCCGCGTCGTGCAGCCTGATCGGGCGTGCCATCGACCTGGTGCCAGAGGCTCACCGGCCCTGGCTGAACGTACGGGTGAGGCACACCTCGCCGCATGACGCCGGTGCCATCACACTGGAGGCGCAGCGCCGCCTGCTTAGCGGCCTGTTTCGCACCAACGACATCGGTGAGAGCACTCGCCCATGCCGTCTCTGCGGCATGGACGCCCACAGCACACGCTCGGGACTTGCGTACTGCTTCGACTGCTGCATTCTGGCCCGTGACGGCGTACTCAGGGACAACGGAACCGACGGGCCATGGACCGACGCGACGATCTGGGCGCTACGCCGACTCGCCCGGATCGAGTTCTCCGGCCCGCCGTCAAGCGGACAGCTCTCCCGCATCTCACTCACTGATCCGAACCTCGCGGACGAGGCGATGCTCTGCCGGTTCCTCATTCCCCGCACCCAATCACCGGCCGCCCGCCCCGGCCGCAAGCCGCATACCTGGACTGATTGGCTGAAGGAAGCCGGGCTGCTGGTCGGCGCCACCAGGCCGGCGCGCGGCGTCGTCACCGTCGCGACCGACGGACACCTGTGCCGCTCGATGTTCGAACGGCACATCGACGACTTCCTGCACCACAACGGCATTGACCACGAGGTCGAGCCGCACTACCCGCGGCACCATCTGCTGAACACCACGGGCCTGCGTGCCGACTGGCTCCTGACAGACGGAACGTACGTCGAGGCGCTCGGAATGATGGAGCAGGACACCTACGCCGACAAGGTCCAGCGCAAGATCGAACTTGCGAACCTCACCGGCATCCGACTTGTCACGGTTCTGCCAAATGACCTGAACCGCCTGCCTGAGGTTTTCGCCGACTGGACCCCTTCAGCTCGCGCCCTCTCCCTATCCTGACCCTCAGAACAGGATGCTGCGAGCATGCAGTCACCACCCCAGTTCGAAGAGCAACAGGAGAAGACGCCTCACGCGCCTGCCGCCAGTCATCGTGATCGACGGGGGTCACGCCCCGGCCTCGCATTGACGGCTGGGTCGAACGACGTCTGAGCCGTCGAAGACCTCGATCGTGGGGGACGCGGAAACGCCCGAGCCGCAGCACCCGGCTGATCGCCGCCCCTGTCGGCATCATGCCGCTGCAGCAGCGCCCGGGTGAGGTCCTGCACCACGTCGTCATCGCTCGCGGCCGGTCGCCACCGCTCGGTAGCCCGGAAGACGAGCGATCCAGCCTGACGCTTCAAGGATGACTCGGCCCGGACGAACAGCTCGCGTCGCTGCAACGCAGCGCTCAACCCCTTGTGGAGCGTGGCAGCCATGAACGAGAGTTCCGCGTCGAGGCGTACGACGTGCTGGTCGGGTGGTTTCCCAGAACCGCCGCGGCGGGCCGGTGTTTGTGTCCGAAGCCACCGCAGGACCTCCGCCAGCTCCGCAGCAGCATCCCGAGCCGGACCGACTGGCGGGGTGGCGCGAAGCTCTCCGGCCGCGATGGCCGCCTGCCGCCACCCGCCGACCATCTGCAGGTCACCACCGCTGGTCAGGACGTGCACGGCCAGCCCAACTCGAGTCCCGAGCTGCAGGTGAGCGCCGGTGAGCTGGGCCGGGTTGTGCCACATCCAGGTTCGCGCGGCGGCGACAGCCGTAATCGCATCGTCTACGGTGCTGACGCCTGGTACAGGGTTCAGCGGAGACCGAGCAACGTTGAGTTCGCCCAGCGAGGGTTGTCCACGTCCTGCGCCGATGAGTTCCCGGGCAGCCGAGCTCAGCCGACTGCTGGCTGTCCACCTGGCGGCCTCCGCCGCCGGTCGATAGATCTCCGCCAGGTGTCCCTTTCCGCGATCGAGCCATGCGGGGAGAGCGATATCGACCATCACCGCGTGCAGGGTAAGCCTGGCGATGTCGGCGAGGCCGGATTGGACGCCGCCGCTGGCCCGGATGGCGAGGCCTTCCGGTGTGCAGGGGCCTCGTCCGGGTGGTACGTGGCTGGCGAGGATGTCGCCGATCACGCCGACGGCGTCCGCAGCGCGGCGTAGGGAGCGCACAGGTTCGGTGCTGGCTGCGGCGGGAGCGGATGGGAATCTCCGGTCGACGATCGCGGCGGCTCGAAGACCGACGTAGAACTTCGTCAGCGCCTGTCCGCGTCTCGCCAGGATTGCCGCAGCTCCCGCCCGATCGGGCACCTCGGCTGCCGGGCGGCCACCGACGAGCAGCTCAGTCACTCGCGCCAACTGGGTGTAGAGCGCGGACCTGGCCGTGACAGCAGCGTTGATCTCTGCTGCGGTGTTCGCCCGCCGCTGCCCGAGCGCCGCAGTCGCTGCGCTCAGCGCCTCAGACGCCTCCCGGTGCCAGTGGCCGAAACTCATCCCAGCGCCGCCGCCGCACGTCGTAACTGCTGGGCGCCGGCGTCGTGACTGAGCCGTTCAGCCAGCCCGAAGCGATGGTCGCTGGCGCACCGGTCGTGGTAGCACGCGAGTTGCTCGACCATGGACGTCACGGCGAGGCGGGTTTCCGCGTCATCACGGACGGGTGCCGCAGCGTCAACGGTCACGTCCTGTTCCGAGTACAGCCGCGCTCGAACGTCGAGGAGCTCTAGACCGAAGCGGTCCCAAGCGAGGTCTCTACCAGCCAGCTGCCGCCAGGCTTCACATGCCAGATACATCGCCCCGGCTGCGACGAGATCGTCGGGTTCGCCGCGAAGGCTCACGCTGAGCTCCTTCGCCGCCTCGACGTACGTCAGGACGTCACCTTGGTTCGAAGTCTGCAAAGTGGTTCACCCGCTCCGATTCGTTCTTGTCGTGATCTCACTGGGGCCGTCAGGTCTATCGTTCGAAGGTAGTCAGGCGGTGGCCGCGAGCAGGTCTGGAAGGAGCTCTCGCAGCAGGGCGTATGTGGTCGGCGTGAGGTCCTCCGGCACCTCGGCCTCGCGGGCGCGCATCAGCTCCCCCAGCAGATTGCGTAGTTCCGCGGCGTGTCCCTCGGCGTGAGCAGCCCGCATGATGTCTCGCCAGGGCCCGTCGTCAGCGCGGTCTGGGTCGGCCAGCCACGCCTGCTGTACGGCCCACCGAGCTCCGGTCGTGTCCCCCGCATCGAGGTACAGCTCGGCGAGGTCGTGGGCGGTGTCCACCACCGCAGACATGATGTGCCCGGGATAGATGTCGGACTCGGGCAGCCAGGTGAAGGGATTCCGGGCTCCAACGGCGTACGCCCGGTCAGCACCGTCGAGCGGCGCTCCGCGTACCAGCTCCAGCGCGGCGCGCAGATCCTTGACCCCGGCCGGGCCGCGGCTCTGGCCCCTGCTGCGGAGACGGCGGAACAGGTGCCAGTCCAGTAGGTAGCCCGGCTCAAGTCGGTACAGCCGATCGGATCCCATCTCGGGCAGCCAGGCGGTGCCGTCCTGTCTCTCCCCCAGCCATCGCCGGGCCCGCGTGATGGCCACGCGGCGGCTGGCGTCCTTGACCTGCTGCTCGGGCCACAGCGCGTCGGTGAGCTGCTCGGCGGATGCTCCGCGAGCGCCGCGCTGGGCGAGGTAGACGATGAGCTCCGCGTGGAAGCGACGGCGCTGAGCAGGCGCCGGGCCCGGTGCGTCGACATCCACCGGGCCGAGCACGCTGATACGGGGACGAGCACCGTCCTGCTCACGCCAGGCCCGTAGGTCCGAATCGAGTTCGGGGTCGGACTGGCGGCGGCGCTGCCGGATCGCCGCGTTGACCTCTCGCCGTGGCCCGGCGTAACCCGCGTGGCCGCTGTCGATCCGAGGGACAGAGACGATGGGACCTGGTGGCGCCGACGCGTCAGAGAGGCTCCGCTCATCGTTCTCGGGTGCCTGCGATATCGCGGGTTCGGCAACAGCGGCCGCGGTTAGAAGTTCAAGCACTGAGCCGGCGGCGTCGGTGCCCTCGGCCCAGTCCTCCGGCTCGGCGGCCGGCGGGGTCGGCTCGTCCGTGGCGCTCCGGGCCTGCGCCATGATCTCGACGAGCGGTTCCAGCTCGCGTACGGGTAAGCCCGCCGCAGCTCCCTCGACGGAGAAGAACGGCAGTGCGAGCTGCAGCATCCCGTCCTCGTCGATGACGGCCGTGTTCGGGCCGGTTGCCGCGTGGACCCTGGTGGTACTGGCGACCGCGACGGCGCACCGGCCAGCATCCCGTAGCTCTTTGCCGAACTCGTCGAGCAGATCGAGGTCGTCGGCATCCGGATCGGCGACGAGCAGCACCTGGGGCGCCCAGGCCTCGCCGTTGTCGGAGATACGGCCCGCAAGTGCGTCCGCTGCTCCGGAGGCGGAAAGGGCGGCGGCCACGGCGGCGGCTCGCCGTCGGAGGCGAGTGACGGCCTCACTGACGGACGAGGCTGCCCGCACCCGGTCCGGGTTGAGCGCGACCAGAAGTTCAGCCTCGTACGCCGGGAAGCCGGTGACGATGATCTCGACGTCGTCGGACCATGCGTTGCAAGCCAGCTCGCAGGCGAGGTAACGCAGCAGCGCCTGGGTGCGCTCGCTGTCGCCAGCGATGGCGAGGCTGCCCAGGCGTTCGAGGTCGAGCAGGAGGTGCCGGCCCGGCTGGGACCCGACAGCGACGAGGGCGGGCAGCGGCGCGAGTTGCTCGGTGACGGCTGGCACGGAGGCGTCCCCGGGCAGGGTCCAGTGCCCCCGGTCGTCGATCCACGGAGCCGGCGGCTGGGCGCCTGGCGTGGTGAGCACGACGGTGACGCTCTGGTCGACGATCCAGGCTGCGGCGATGTCCGGCAGGGGTTGCTCGCGTTCGGCCAGCGCTGCGGCGAGGCTGCGCAGGGCAAGGTCGAGCCGGTCGACATCGGCAGGTTGCTCGGCGACCCGCAGCGCGCGTTCCGTCGCCCCACTGCGGGGATGCGGTATTCGGCGACCGGACCGACGGTGCTGGCGCTGACGGGTTCGCCGACGTACAACGGCGGCGAGCAGCAGCGCGGAGAGCAGACCTGCGCCGGCGAGCGACCCCAAGAGGATTCCCTCGTTGACTTCGCCTTCCTCTACTGGCTGCGTGCGTCCCTGTTCTGCCTCAGCGGTGGTCGGCTCATCGGTGGGACGTGCCGTCGCTGTCCGTTCGTCGGCAGGTGAGCTGGCCGAGGCTGAGGGTGTAGCCGTAGCAGTCGGGGGGCTTGTGGGAGCGACGGCCGGCGACGAGCTCGCGTCTCCTCGCCTCGCACCGGATGCATCCGCAGGACTGCCGGTGGCTGCCCTTGGACGGGGATCGGCCGACGTGCTGTCAGCTTCCGAAGCGGGCGGGCTCGGCCGAGCATGGTCGCCATTCACGACCAGACCCTGAGCCCGCTCGACGGGGCCGCGATCGCGAGCCTCCTTGGGCAGCAGAATCCGCCATCCGGGCTCGATGTGGTCGGGGAAGCGGGCGTCACGCCTTTTGAGTTGCGGGTTGAGGTCGGCGATCTCGACGTAGCGGTCGGCGTCCCCAAGGAAGCGCTGTGCTACACCCGACAGCCAGTCACCGCGTGCGACCAAATAGCTAATCGGACCAGTAGTTGCAGCGGGTGCGGCCTGCGTCGACGTGATGGTGGCGGTCGGAGCGGTGGCCCGCGGGATCCGCAGAGTCCACCCGGCGTAGACCCGGGTGTTACCGGGTTGGAGGCTGCGCCCGTCTGGTTGCGGCAACCCGTGGTTCGCCTCGGCCAGGCGCTGCCACGAGACGTGGTAGCGCTCGGCGATGGCCAGCAGACTCTCTCCGCGCTCCACCGGGTGCTCGAGGTAGTTCTCTGCCGTCGCCGTCTGGGTCGGCGCGGGGCTCGGCTGTGCAGTCCCCTCGGCAGCCGTTGCGAGTCCGACCGTCACGGGTTGCACGATGGCGGCGGGGGCGGCAGCCGATGCCAGGGCCGGCGCAGCGAAACCACCGAGGATGGCAGCCACCAGCACGGCGGCGGCTCGCTGTTGGAGGCGCATGCCGGGAACCTGGGCGATGTGGCGCGGAATACGTCCCTTCCGGCGGCCCTGTACCTGCGCGGCGGCCTCCGCGACGACGGCGACGAGGAAGGTGATCCAGGCCCACGCGGCCAGGGCGGTGGCCACCCAGCCGACCAGCGACAGGGCCCACAGGAACAGGTCTCCGTCGTCACGCGTGCCGAGTGCATGCCAGACCTGACTGACCGCGGCGCCCGGGTCGTCGGTGAGGGTGGCGAACCAGCCGCCGAGCTCGGCAAGGGGATTGCCGGCGGCCCAGAGCAGCAGAATCGGCAGAGCAGCGATCAGGACAACCAGGACGAGAGCACCGAGGGCGGTGAGGGCCTGTTGGCCGCGGCCGGCGGTGAGTGCGGTGCGTGCCACGGTTGCTCCTTTGCGAGCTGCTACTGGGCGATCAGGTTCGCGGTCGCCCGGCCGGTCACCGTCGTGCCGCCGCCCCCGCCGAACAGGTCGAGCAGGATCGGGTTGTAGGTGACGGTGACGGTGACCGTGAGCTGTTGGGGGTTGTTGACGCGGACGCTGCCGGTGACCCCGTCGAGATCGTCGAGGTACGCCTGCACGGCGGAGGCGGCCCGCGAGGGGTCGATCTCCTTCGCGCCGCCATCTATGGCCTGTCCGGCCTTGATTGCTTGCCCGCCCGCACGGGCAGCCTCCGCGGCGATGTTGTCCGCGCGCTGGTAGGCGCGTACCTTGGCGCCGCCGTCGACTATGAGGCCGATCAGGGCGAGGAAGGCGGGTGCGAGGACGGCGAACCAGATCGTGACCCGGCCGTCATCGTCGCTCAGCCGGCGGATGGCGACTTTCATGATCTTCCCCGGTATGTGTCCAACGGGCTGGTGAAGGATGCGCTGATCGGCACCGTGCCGGGCATGCCGGGCAGTGCGACGTCGGAGAAGGTCGCACGGCACCTCAGGGTGGCGGTGACGGTGGCGGGTTGCCCGACGGGGACGTCGAAGCCTGCGGTGGAGACCGTGACGTTCAAGCTGGTGCAGCTCAGCCCCTGGGCCTCGAGCGTGGCGCGGGCGGCCCCCTGCGCCTGCGCGTTCGCCTCTCTTGAAGTGCGTGCCAAGGACGCGGTGCGTGCAGCGTCGTAGGCCGCCGCTTCCAGCGCCTGACGGGCGAGGTTGACCCGGCCAGCGATGACAGCGCCGGCGAACAGCGCCAGGATGGCGGGCGCGACGACTGCCATCTCGATGGATGCCGACCCGCGTTCCCGGCGGTTCCGTCGCCTGCTCATGGTGCGGTCGGCCGTTCTACGGGGCCGTGCGCGGATCTGCTGATAGTCCACCTGAAGCCGGGAAGCACGGTGATCGCCCGGCCGGTGACGGTGACACGCACCTCCGTTGCCGTACGGGTGACGACGACCTGCCGGTTCTCCAGGCCGGCTCCGGCGGTGGACAGGAAGTTGAGGGCTCGACTCTCGCCGGCTGCAGCGGTGGACTGGTAGCCACGGGCGCCGTTGACGCCCTGGGTGGCGGCAGCCAGCGCGATGGACTGGGCGAAGAACACCAACCCGGTCTGCACGACGGCGAAGGTCAGCAGGAGCATCGGCAGCGCGATGATGGCGAACTCCACCGGCGAGCTGCCACGGTCGCGAAGGCAGGGGTGTATCCGCCCGCGCCCGGCCGGGCGCGGGCGGATGAGGGGCGCTCTCATGGTCACGGCTGGGTGGGGATGAGTGCGACCCAGCCGTTGGCGACGGCGACGATCGCCCCGGCGACGACAACGGCACCGGCGACGAGGATCGCGGTGATGACGGCGGTGCCGACGGGGCTGTCGCCTCGCTCGGCCTCAGCCGGCGTGGTCAGGTTCTGCCAGCGGGCTGCCAGGTGGGCGAGGAGTGCGTGGATGGTGTGCATGGCGGTTCCCTCCGTGAGTGGGTTGTGGCGCGTCAGCGGACGAACAGTCGGGCCATGAACGGGTAGCCGATGAGGACGAGGAGTACGAGGATCAGCGCTGCGGCGGGGATGTCGAGCTTGTTGGTGCGTAGCTCGGCTTGGGCGAGAGCCTCGGTACGGATCCGGTCCCGCATCGAGTCGGCGCGAGCGCGCAGCGTCTGGTGGACGTTGGCGCCTTCGTTGCCGGCGGTGCGCATGATGTCTGCGAGGTCGCCCAGCTCGACGACCTCGATGTCGCGGGCGAGGACCTTCAGTTCGTCCCATGGCGGCCGCAGCTGGAGCTGTGCGCTGAGCAGGGCTTCCCGGATTCGGTCGAATACCCAGCCTTGGCAGACGCTGGCCGCTCGGTCCAGCGACTCGACCGGGCCGTGACCGCCGAGGACCTGGTGGGCGGCGAGGTCGAGGTAGGTGCACATGGCTCGGGTGAATTCCGCCCGGGCGGCGGTGGCCTTGACGACGACCTCCCGGTGGGCCAACGCCGCGCCGGCCAGCGCGGCGGCGACCGTGCCACCGGCGGGGATGAACACGGGTATCGGCAGTGCCAGCACCGCGACGGCGATGGTGATCAGGGCGGGCAGGACGAGGCAGAACAGCGCGGACAGCCCGAGGGTGAGGAGGTACTGGTCGGTGCTGCGGTTGAGGAGCCGCAGGTCGGCGTGCGGCACCGAGAATCGGCGTCGGAGCCAGCTGATGCTGGCGGGAGTGCTGCTCGGGGTGCTCATGGGATGTAGCCGGCGAAGCGCGGGCCCGAGCGCCGGTGGCGCGGGGATCAGCTGTACGACCAGCAGGAACAGCCCGAGCCCCGTCAACGCGCCGGCGACGACCATGGCGGTGAGGTGACCGTTGTTCATGCTGGTGCTCCCAGGGTCTGCGTGTCGGCCGGCGGCAGTAGGCGTTCCCGTTTCGGCGGGAGGCTGAGTTTGCGTACCGAGGTCATGAGCGCGACGTACAGGCCGGCGAGGAAAAGCAGAACGAGTTGCCCCAGCACGCTGCCGTACGGCTGCAGGTAGTGCGGATTGATCACCCCGTAGGCCAGGAGCAGGATGGTCATGCCGGTCAGGAACCGCACTGCGAAGCGGGGTCCTTCGCGCTTGGCGTCGACCGTTGAGCGCATCTCGATCTCGGCGGCGATGGACCGGCTGATGCCGGTCAGCACCTCGTGCAGGCCCTCACCCCGGTCGGTGACGTGGAGCATGAGCGGTGCGATGACCTGGTCGGCGGTGTAGTCGTTGAGGTCGTCGGCCAGTTGCTGCAGGGCCGCGATCGGGTCACCGCCGGCCTGCAGCCGCGCCGCCAGGTCACGGATCTCCTGTTCGATGAGTTGCGGCGCGGTCGCCGCAGCCGCCACGACCGCCTGCTGAAGGCCGATCCCTCGGGCGACGATGTCCGCCAACCGGCGGGTCCAGGCCTCAACGGCCTCCAGCCGGGCGATCGCCTGCTTTTCTGCGCGGCCGGCGGCGAACAGCCAGGGTATGCCCGGGACGGCGATGCCGATGATGGCCCCGGCGGCGGGCCAGCCGGTCAGGAGCCAGGCCAGGGCGCCAGCAACGATCGCGGTGATCACCTTGAGCTGGTGGTTGCGTTGCTCCCGCCGCGTTCGCCCGGGCCCAATCCACCAACGGCGGGCCAACTGCTGCAAGGCCGACGGCGGTCGGGGCGAGCGTGTGGTTCCCACGACGCCGAGCACACCGACGACCGCCCCGGCGACGGCGAGTAGGCCCGCCAGCACAGCGGCGAGGTCGAGCAGGCTCATGGCCGCCTCTTCAATGTGTCGAGGCAGGTGGTCCAGGCACCTCGGTTGTGCTCGCCCTGCTGGATGTAGCCGGTGAGCAGGCGAGGGTCGTAGTCGACCCGTAGGAGGGACTCCAGCAGCCGTTCGGGCAGATGGCGCGGCACGGCTCGCCCGTCCGGCCCGGGCCCGAAGATCTGCGTGGTGACGAGCTGCTCTCCGCTCATCCCGCCGACCTCGACGATCTCCGAGACGTAGCGGTGCTTGCGGCCGCCGAGCTTGGTCTCGTCCTCGACGCTGACGTACACGATGAGGTCGATGGCGCCGGCAGCCATCCGTCGGGCCAGTTCGGCGGTCATCTCGGGCCCGTGCTGCAGGGCGAGCTCGATGACGCGGTCCATGACGGCCCGGGGATGGCGAGCGTGGATGGTGCAGAGCGATCCCTTGCTGGTGGCCATGGCCTGCAGCATCGGCACGATCTCCCGGGACCGGACCTCGCCGACGATGATCCGCTGGACCGACATCCGGAGGGTCAGCGGGATCATGTCCATGATCGTGACCTCGCCGGCCGGTCGGCCATCGGCACCGCGTGAGCCGTGGCCTTCGCGGGATTCGAGGCTCATCGCCCAGCGGTGCCGGCCGGTGGTGTGCAGGCCGAGCTCGCGCGATTCCTCGAGGGTGACGAACTGCTCCACGGCAGGGATCTCACGAGCCAGCCCTCGTAGCAGTGTGGTCTTCCCGGCGTCGGCGAGGCCAGCGACCATGATGTTGAGGCCGGCGGCCATGGCCGCCTTGAGGAACTGGCAGATCAGCTCGTCCATGGCGCCGTACCGGTCGCGCAGGTCCTCGAGGCTGACGTCCATGAGGGTGTGCCGGCGGATGGCGGCGTAGGGCCGCACCGACACCTGCATGAGTACGGTGAGACGGCTCCCGTCAGGCAGCTGCATGTCCAGCCAGGGCTTTGTCGACGACAACGAACGTTCGGTCGCCCCGGCGCGCATCGCGAGCACCTGGAACATGTCGACCAGTTCCTTGTCGCTGTCGGCGACCGGGTCGCCCACCGTGATCCGCCCGTCGGTGTGCTCGATCCGCACGTTGTCGCAGCCGAGGATGTGGATGTTGACGATGTCCTCGCGGTCCAGGAGCTGCTGCAGACGCCCCAGGCCGAACATGTCGGCGGCGACGGCGTCGAGCAGGGCGTCCTCTTCCGCCTGTGAGATCGGCTGCCCGGCTTGGTGCAGGGCGTCGACGTGGTCGCGTACCAGCCGCGCGGCGATGCGTTCCGCTTCCGCTTGGCGGTGACCGGGAGAGACGTTCGGTGTCTCTCGAAGTGCGGCGGTCAGCTCCGCACTGACCCGGGCGCGCAGCAACCGCACCGCCGCGTAGTCGATGCTGACCGGTGTCACCGCCTGATCAGCGGCGGGTGACGGGCCAGGATCAGGTACGGCGGCGGCTGCGTTGCCGTTGGTTGGCCAGCGGTGGCTATTCGTGGCGATCCGGTCGACCGATGCCGGCCAGGTCGAGCCGCTGGGTCCGCGCTTATCGACCATGGCTGCTCCCGGTCGACGACGTGGGCACGAGATGCGCTCGCCGGCGTGCGATCGCCTCCCGTACGGCTGGTTCAGCGCTGGCGGCGGCACGTAACAACTGCTGGCTGCCGCGAAGCCGGCCGCCACCGTCGCTGAGTACCTCGGCGGTGCGCCGGTCGTCGGGCAGCTCCATCAACGTTGGGAGCTGCAGCCGCTGTTCGATGTCTCGCCGGCTGTATGGGCCGTCGCCAATCAGGGCCAGGGCGAGCCCACCGTGCCCCTGTCCGTGCTGGGTGAGTTCCCGGCGGAGGAGCTCGGCTGCGGCCGCGGCCGGGGCGATGGTTCGCAGGGTTGCCGTCCGTACGACGAGGAGCACCAGGTCGGCGCGGAACAAGAACGGCCACGGCGGCGCGCTGGTGGTCAACCGACCGCAGTCGGCGATGACGTCGTAACCGTCCTCGCCGCGCTCCAGCTCGCTGAAGAACGCGGCAAGCGGCTCCCAGGTCGGGCGGATGGTCCCCGCCTGGACGGGGTCGTTGATGCCGGGCAGCAGGAGCCGTCGGCCCGGATGATCGGCGTCGAGATCGACCAGCTGGCGGGCAAAGACGTCGCTGAGCTGGTCGCGCAGGGCAGCCGCCGCCAGTGGCAGCAGGCCGATCGGTGGAATGTCCAGGCTCGAGAGATATCCGCTCAGGATGCTGCCACCTGCGGGATCGCACTCGGCCAGCACCGTGCGCTCGCCCCAGGACAGGGTGCAGGCCAACGCGGTAGTGGTGACGCCAGGCGAGCCCTTGGCCGAGACCATCGCCATGAGTGCCACGTCAGCTCCCCGAGGTCAGGGCAACGACGATCCGACCGGCGGCGGCGCGTGCGGCCACGAGTGGCCCGTCGCGTTCGACGACGGCGACGTTGAGGAGTGTCGTCCCCTCCTTCACACCGTCCCGCACGTCCACGACGGTGGCCTTGATGCTGATCGGTGCGGTCGTGGGCTGCTGATTCGCGACCGGACCGTCGTCGGTGGTCACGACGAGTAGGACCTCGGCACCAGGTTTGATCCGCTCAGCAGGCATGCGCTCCTGCGGGAGGCTGATGCCGACCAGCTGTCTACCGGGTCCCGGCACTGCGGTGTCGGTGAGCTGCGCCTGGGTCAGCAGGGTGCCGGGCACCAGCGCGACCGCGGCGAACTTGCCGATGACGGCGTCGGCGGCGCTGCTCGGGATGGGCTTGAGGGCCGGGTCCACCGTGATGCGCACCGTGCGGACGTCAGAGCGACCGATCGTGGAGCCGACCTCCACCCTGGCGGCCACCGCCAGATACTCGGCGGTGGTCCCGACCTTGCGAAGCACGCCCGCAGCGATCAGCCCACCGGCTGCCACCAGCGCCACCGCGAGCCAGACGAGGGCCGGGCGCCAGCGTCGTTGCGGTGCGACTCGGGGCACGGCGTATGGCGCGGCAACCGTTGGGGTGGCCCGGGAGGAGGTGGTCGGGGCGCTGGTCATGACGTGATCACCTGCAGTTCGCCGATGTCGAGCGTGGCCGTGGAGGAAAGGTCGATGGACTGCGAGCCGCTGTTCCCGCCTCCCCCGCTCCACGTGATCAGCCATGAGGTGGTCGCCGTGACGGTGTACCGACCTCCGGATCGGGTGCTGCTTGGCCGCGAGTAGCCGTCGTATCCGCAGTCCGGTGACTTCCGGTTGCCGAAGGACGGCTGGTACGGCGTACCGGGCTTGGTGCAGGTGACGGAGCTACCGTCCCCCATGCTCCAGACGATCTTTTGCGCGCGGGCGGTAGCGGTGACCGACCGACCTGGCACCGCTGCGGTCCGGGTGATGGGCCCCCAGGTGGTGGGACTGACGTTGTTCCAGAGCCAGATCGGCAGTCCGACCAACCCAGAGCCGTTCGTCCGCGGAGCGATCCCGATGTTCGGCCCGTCGAGCTTCATCTCGGCGATGGCTCGTTGGGCAAGTTCCTGATACGAGGGCAGGATCCCGGCGGGCGGGTCTGGCGACCAGGTCGCCGGGCTCTGCGAGGCGATGTCGCCGTAGACGCACGTACGGATGGTCCAGTAGCCGTCGGTCCGGCCGCCGGGTGGCGGTGGGACGCGCTTGACGTAGCAGGAGCCGTCCCAGACCCCGAGTTCGTCGACCACGCACGGCACGGGCTGGCCTTCGTAGCTGCACCCTTGGCCCGCACCGCCGCCGTTATTGCCTCCGCCGTTGCTTCCGCCGCCGCCGGTGCCCGGTTGCTCCACCACCCAGTAGCAGTTGCCCAGCGCATCGCAGTGCTCGTAGTCGGCGTACGCGGGGCCGGGTGCGAGCAGAGCGCCGACGCTGGCCAGCAGAATCAGGACTGCGGCGGCGAGCGGCGTACGCCTCAGCATGACCTCTCCCGCTGCGCGTTGACCTCGCGGATCCGCCACTGGCCGTCGCCGAACAGCTCCGCCTGCGCGATCACCACGTACCTCGTTGCCTGGCCCTTGGTACGCGCCGACTTGCCGGTCTTCTTGGAGACCACATCCCACCCGCTGGTGTCAAAGCAGTCCTCGATCTCGGCAGTGAAGGGACGCCGGGTGGTGTCGACCTTGCTCACGGCGGGCGCAGAGACTGGCTCCCCGGTGGTGACGAGCCCCTGCTGAAACTTGATCAGCAGGTCCTGGCGCACCGTCAGCAACGCCGGGTTCGCCACGAACCTGTCGAGTTTCGCGTTGTAATCACCCTTGTTGGACGCGGCGACGTAGCTCCGGACGTAGTTCTGATAGGCGGTCAACGCTGCCGCCTCAGCCTCGGCGCTCTCGGCGTCGGCGGTCGGAGATGGCGATGCCGACGCCGCTGACGGGCTCGAGCTCGGCGTGACGGCAGGCTTGTCGTCGCCGCACCCCGTCATCCCGGCGAGTACGGTGCCGGTGAGCCCAGCGGCGAGCCACCGGGCTCTCGGGTTCACGGCCTTGCTGGTGATCGCGATCAAGGCGTATCTCCTCTGATGGCTGGCATGGCTCCGGCCTGCCGCCGGATGGCCGGGCCTCAGCCCCGTGGCGCTCCTCGTGGAGCCGCTCCCGTACGCACTGGCTCCTCCCTTATGGACCGGCGGACCTGTTGGCGCCGGGCCCCCGGACACACGCGTTGAGTGAATCCGTCGCATGCTCAACGCACGTTGCTCGAACCCGGGGCGATCATACGTTCACGTTCCGTGCGCGTGTCAACATCTGTTTTGCTAGCGCATGCATCTGCGACACTGTTGTTTAGGTCGCTGGAGGGTGAAGAGTCATGGACGAAGATCGGCATGTTGAGCTGGAGTTGCCACCCCTCGACACTCTGGCCGCCAGGCTGGAGTACCTGTTCGACAAGATTCGCCCCACGCCCGAAGAGCTCAGCGACTCCGACGAAGCTGGACGCCGGTACACGAACAAAGAGATCGCCGACAAGATCAACGCAGCGGCGAGCGACACCGGTGTCACGATCAGCGCGGCCTACATCGGAGAACTCCGCCGGGGTGTGGCCAGCGACCCTCGGATGTCGCACGTACGCGCCCTGGCCGCCGCGTTCGGCGTCAACTCGGGTTACTTCGTCGACGAGGCGGCCGCGCGACGAATCCAAGACCAGATCGGGCTGCTCAACGAGCTCCGCCGGATGGACGTCAAGCAGGTGGCACTGCGTCAAGTGCTTGCCGACAGTGGACTGTCGGCCACGGACACCCAGCTCATTGAGCAGATGGTGGCCCGCTTGCGCGCCGTGGCCGAGGGTTCAGACGCCAACAGGGCCAGCGACGAGCCGGACGAACGCAGGTAGCGGTGCTGTTTCTTCGGTGGCAGCACGCCAATGAGCGGGAGAACGCTGACGTGACGTTGAACCGACTACGCAAGCGCTGCGAGAGGCTGCTCGCCGAGCTGGAGGTGCCGGAACGGTCCGACATCCGGATGCTGTGCCAGATTCTCGGCGAGCGACGCGGCCGCCCCATTCACCTGGTCCCAATCAGCCTGCCGGCACACACGGTGTGCGGGATGTTCGTACCGACCGGCGACTTCGACGCCATCTTCTTCGAGCAGGACACCTCGCCGCTGCATCAGATGCTGATCATCGGACACGAGTTGGGGCACCTGATCGCCGGTCATCGGACGACCGAGATCCTGGATCCGGACGCCTCGCGGCTGCTGCTGCCAGACCTCGACCCGGAGTTGGTCCAACGCAGCCTCGGGCGCAGCAACTATGCCGCCGCTGAGGAGCGTGAGGCCGAGATGATCGGTT
The DNA here is from genome assembly GCF_040636055.1 of Micromonospora sp. NPDC006766. Classification (NCBI taxonomy): domain Bacteria; kingdom Bacillati; phylum Actinomycetota; class Actinomycetes; order Micromonosporales; family Micromonosporaceae; genus Micromonospora; species Micromonospora sp. NPDC006766. The sequence goes on from NZ_JBEYIX010000018.1 coordinate 58,017, forward strand.
CGCTGCTCCTTCGGCGGGCGCACAGCGGCGGCGGCGAACAGGACGACTCACCGATGGATAGCCGGCAGGCCGAGCTGTACGGCCGGCTGCGGCGCTCGCTGGAACACCCCGACTGGTAGGGCCGATGGATACCGCCCTGTACGCCATCTGCGCCCTCGCCGGCTGGACCGCATTCGGGTACATGCTGCGGCTCCAGCGCCGGCATCCCAGCCACGCGCGCGGCGCGATCTGCGTGGCCATCGGAGCCTTCGCCGTCGGGATCACGCTCGCCGTTCCACCCCTCGCGGCCGCGATCGACCGCACCTCCGGTCTGCCCAACCTGGCCAAGCTCTTCTCCCATGCCTGCGCGATGACGATCGCCGCGAGTGCCGAGAGCATGCTGCTTCACCTGGCGCTTCCACGGTCGAAGGCCGCCGCCCGGACCCGACGCTGGATACTGGTCACCAGCTGTGCCTTCCTCGCCATGGTCGGGTTGTTCGCCTACACGCTCACCTACGACACCCCGGTACTCCTCACCGTCGAGTACGCCACTGACCCCGCGGTGACCGCGTACCTGCTTGTCTTCATTGCGCTCGGCTTCTTCGCCTACTGCATCGACATCTCCCGGCTGTGCTGGCGCTTCGCCCGGATCTGTGGGCGTCCCTGGCTGCGCCGAGGCCTTCGCGTCACGGCTGTCGGCGCCGCCTTCGCCCTGCTCTACAGCATCAACAAGATTGTGTACCTGATCGCCTACTGGAGCGGCCACCGGCCGACGGGCGAACGAGAGGTCGCTTCGGTCCTGGTGACCATCAGCGCGCTGCTCATGATGGTCGGCCTCACCATGCCGGCGTGGGGTCCGATCCTCACGATCACCCGACGCTGGGATGACTTCCGCTGCTATCGGCGGCTGGAACCACTCTGGCGGGACCTCATCATCGCGCTGCCGGAACTCGAACTCGATGTGAGCCTGCGCCGACCCCTCACGGCTGTGCGGGACATCGACTACGCCCTGACCCGCCGCGTCGCCGAGATCCGGGACGCGCGACTCGCCCTGCGCCCGTACATGGACGCCAGGGTGACGGAGCTGGCCGAGCAGTTCGCCGAGCAGGCTGAGCTGACCGCAGAGGAGCAGCGAGCCGCGGTTGAGGCGGCCCACCTGGCCTGCGCTCTGCGTGCCCATCGCGCCGGCCGTGCCGTCGAACTCCCCCAGCCCGCAGACGAGCTGCATCGTCCCTCCGGCGGCTACGCCGGCGAGGTGTCCTGGCTGGCGCTCGTCTCCGGCGCCTACGCCCAATCACCCGTGGTGGCCCGGACGCTCACCGCGTCCCGACACCTCCCCGCCTCGCAGATCCCGCTTGGAGACGCCCGACGATGAAGGCCCGCTACGCCAACCTCGCTCATATCCGCGCCCTCGACCCGGAGCGCGAGTACCTGGCCATCTACCAGACGATGCTGCGATACGAGTTCCCGTGGGACATGAAGCTCGGGCTCAACCTCGCCTTCAACCGGTCGTTCTCCATCCCGTCGATCGCCGCGGTGCACACCGCCACGGGCGAGTTGACCGAGCGCACGCAGAAGCGGATCGACGACACCGGCCTGCTCATGTACGAGATGGTGCTGAACGGCTTCGAGCAGCCCCGTGGCCGCGACGCCCTGCGGCGCGTCAACCAGATCCACCGCCCGTACGACATCAGCAACGACGACTACCTCTACGTCCTGGGCTGCCTGGTGGTGATCCCGACCCGCTGGCTGCAGCGCTGCGGCTGGCGCCGCCCATGCTGCCACGAGCGGCAGGCCACTTACCTCTTCTACCGGGAACTCGGTCGCCGGATGGGCATCACCGATATCCCCAGCTCCTACGAGGCGTTCAAGACCTGGTTCGACGCCCACGACGCTGAGCACCTGAAGCCGAACGAGGACGCGGCGGCGATCGAGCGGGCCACCCGCATGCTGATGCTCACCCGCGTCCCGAAGCCGCTCGCGCCGCTGGGCAATGCGCTGGTCAGCGCCATGTACGACGAACGACTGCGAACCGCAATGCAGGTCAATCCGCCCGCCTGGCCCGTCAGGACTGGCCTCCACCTCGCGCTGAAGGGACGCTCCCGGCTCCAGCGCTGGTTCGGAAAGCCGCGGACGACAGCGTTGTTCGCCGACGGGATCAAGACCAAGACCTACCCCGACGGATACGAGATCAGCCAGCTCGGTCCCCAGCAGGACCACTCGGCCGACCACAGCAGGGCATGATCGGCTCGCCGGTGCTGTCGCCGACGCGCTCGGGCGACGCCCCTCGTGCGCCGGGCAGGATCGCGTTGCTCCTGCTCATCCTCGCGGTGACGCCAATGATGCGTTGGCTGTTCGTTCGACTGGCCGTCCCAGCGGGCCAGTCCGGCCAGCGCACCTGCAATGACTGCGGGATCGGAGGTGAGCCCGACCAGCCCCGGCTGGACCGCGCTCCTGCCAGCCGGACGATGTAGCCGGTGTCGACAGCGGCTCGGCGCCCGTCCGTACCTGCTGGAACTCTGCGCTGCGGTGGCGATAGTCGTTGTCGTCCTCGCCGTCCAACAACTCCGGTGATGCTGGCCGGCCTCTGTTGGGTCGGGCGCGCCGTGCCGCTCGCGATCATCGACGCTCAGGTGCACCGCCTACCTGACATCCTCGGCGCACGAAGCGAACGGGCTCACGGGTCCTGTGCCGTGTGGCTGCCGACGCCACCACCCCCGCAGGCAAAGGCGTTGCACGGTGATCAATGTACGAGTTACCATGCTGCAACGCTCGGGCTCGAACGGGGGAAGCATGAGCATTGCGATTGACGTTGTCGTTATTCTCGCCAACGGCAAGGGCAGCCGCATGGGCAAATCTCGGGCCAAGACGTTGACGCCAGTCGCTGGCCAGGCCAGCATCCTCCAACTTTTGTTGGGCGAGATCGCGGCAGCCGAAGCGAACACCCCGGTTCTCCTGTACGTTCGCGAGGACTCCGCCGAGTTGCAGTGCATCATCGCGGAATCCGCAGTGGACGTACGACTGCTCGTCGAGGAACCGAGCGGTTATTTCCGGGACTTGGTGCGCACCAAACACCACCACGGCCTCGGGGCATTCGCGGTGCTCGACTCCGATCTCGTCGCGGAACCCGGCGCAATCTCAAGCTTCCTCGACCGCTCTTGCGCCGAGGACTCGTGGCTGACGATCGGTGTCACATCGGTGCCTGAACGCGGGTCGGGACGTCCTGCCTGGGTAGAACTCGACCCTCGTGGCAATCTTACGAGTCTCACTCGACACCGGGTGACCTCTCATCGCACAGTGGGCGCGTTTCGCTGGGGGTCCCAGGCTTTGAGCGACATCGATGAGCCTGGTCCGAACGCCAGCGTCATGGCATACATTGCCGACCATCTCAAACATTCGGCCATGGTCAAATCTTTCGCGTTTGACACAGCGATTAACGTCAACACCGAGAATGATGCTGCCTTCGCCCGCGAGTTCCGGGCAGCCACGCCAAGGAGCAGTCAATGAAGCAACCCTCGACCGCACAGCTTGAAGAGATTCGCAAGGGCGTCAGGACCTTTTCGATCCTGGCTAACAGGCATCCGGGGGGATCCCTGTCCTCCGTGGAAGCTATGACGGTCCTCTTCTTCGCTGGAGTGGCTGAGATCGATCCGCGACGCGGTCCAGACCGGGACTACTTCGTCCAGTCGAAGGGGCATGCGGCATCGCCCCTCGTTTTCTGCCTTTGGGCTCAAGGTCTCATCGACGCTTCGCTAGACGAGGTGTTGCGCTACGGCGAATTCGGGTCATCCCTTCCGCGCATGCTGCACCGCGATAGCAGTCTGGGGATCGACCTCGGCACCGGCTCACTCGGCCAGGGCCTGTCCTTCGGGCTTGGTCAAGCCATCGCACTACGCAAACAGGACATCGATCGCCGCGTCTACGTCCTCCTCGGCGATGGCGAATGCACCGAGGGGCAGGTATGGGAGGCGGCAATCACCGCCGAGCGGCTGAAAATGCGGAACCTGGTCGCCCTTGTGGACGCGAACGGGTCGGGCAGCCTGATCAAACTCGATCGTGCGACCTGGGCCGACCGCTGGTCCGGATTCAAGTGGCACACGCAAGTAGTGGACGGCCATGACGTCTCGGCCATCCAAGAAGCGTTACTTGCTGCCGCAGAAGACGAACGACCCAGTGCAATCATCCTGCACACGGTGAAAGGCAAGGGTCTCATCCCCGGCTTTGAGGGCTCCAACCAGCTGAGCAGCAGTGTGCCGGACGAGGCAATCCCGTCGGACACCTCGCATGAGGCGATTATCCGCGCGGCGAGCATCATTCGAGAGTTGCGCGGCAACGACCATCGGGCAGACCATACACCGACCACCATCGTCGCCGATCTCGCGCCGATGCTTCGCTCGTCAGCGGTCGGCAGCCTCGAAGTGACCAAGAAGGTCGGAGGAAGCATCGCAGCAGATCTTCAAGATCTGTCGCTAATCTTCATGGCGCCCGACGCCATCCGAAATTCAGGAATTATGGAACACATGGACGCCGTCGGCTCTTGGGACTGGGACAACCCCACGAGCAACGTGCTTCAGCTGGCCATCGCCGAGCAGGACGGCGTATCACTGGCGGCCGGAATGACCTCGTGTGGCGTCACGGGCGTAGTGTTCTCCATGGAAGCCTTCTATTGGCGCGCGCTGGACCAGATTCGACAGTCGATCGCCTTCGCCGGCATTCCGGCCGTGTTGATAGGAACATCCGGCGGCCTAGGTGACTTGCTGGGTGCAATGGTCCAGAGTGACCGGTTCCTGGCTGTCCTTCGGCAGATGATCGACCTTGACATTCTCGAGGCAGCCGACGCCAATCAAGCACGAGCCTTCTTCGTCGAGGCACTTCAGTCCCGTACGCCGACGTATATCAGGCTGCCACACGAGGCCGTTCCGGTAGCCGCTTCCACGGCTGATTATCTCTCCCGGAACACGGCCGATGGATATGAGATCCACCTTGATTACCCTGAACCGGACGTCGTCTTCTTGACCGCCGGCGCAATGCTTCCGAAAACGTTGCAGGCGGCTCAAATCGTTCACGCAGCAGGCGAACTGCGGTGTCGCGTCATCGAAGTCTACGGCATACATCGTTTCTCACGACTCGATTCCGCACGCCGATCGGACCTAATCCCGGCCGCCGCGCGCCGCATAAGTGTGCACAACGCACCCTCCAGCATCCTCGGCGATTTACTGGGTGGGGGCGGGCACGCCATCGGCGTCGACGATTGGGGCATCGCCGGAGAAGACTTGAACGAGTTGTACGTCACCTATTCGATGGATGCGCAGAGCATCGCCCGTCTGGCTATGAAGTAGACATGCCAGCGCACGAGCATCAAGGCATCCGTCGATCTCGGTTGGCTTCGACCAGCACGCCAGCAATCTCGGTGTCGGTCGAAGTCTTCGATAAATATCCGATCACTTTCCGGGAGAGATACGAGCCGCAGGCATTCCGAACCGTCATCGATCCGATTCGAGCCCGCCTTCAGACTAATCGAACAGTGGTGGTCAGCGACTCTAACGTCGGCCCGATCATCGGCAAGCGGCTCGCCTCGGACCTCAGAGGATCGGTTGGGGAAGTCGACCTGCTGATCTTTCCGGCCGGAGAGACGTCGAAGGATGTCGGCCGACTGGTCGACCTTTGGAGCAGCTTCAAAGAATTGGGCATCGAGCGACGCGACTTGGTGATTGGCGTAGGTGGCGGTGTCGTTTGCGACATCGCCGGATTGGTCGCGTCCACATACCTGCGTGGGCTGCCATACGTGCTCGTGCCGACCTCCCTGATGGCCCAGGTCGACGCCGCCATCGGCGGAAAGGTCGGTGCCGACTTTCTCGGTTCGAAGAACTGGATCGGGGGCTTCTACCACCCGTCCGCCGTGTTGAGCTACGCCGAACACCTCGACAGCTTGAGCGACGACGAGTTCGCCTGCGGTTTCGCCGAGATCGTCAAGGTGGCGCTGATACAGGGCGGCGAGCTCTGGGCTGACGTGTCGAACTGCACTCCTAGGTCGCTGCGCGAGAGTCGGGCACGACTGCAACGCGTGGTACGCGCCAGCGCGCTCGCGAAGCTCGATCTCCTCGCCGCAGACCCGCTTGAGCTGTCGACGTTAGATCGGTCGCTGAATCTCGGCCACTGCTTTGGTCATGCAATCGAGTCGGCAAGCAGCTTTCAGCTGCGCCATGGCGAGGCGGTCGCCCTGGGCACGACGATAGCCGCGCGCGTCGGATACGGGCGTGCATTGTGCAGCGGAACCCTGGTCTCCACCGTTGAAGGCCTGCTATCCGCGTTCGGGCTGCCAACGGTTTTGCCACCATCATTACTCGCCGCGAGCTGGATCAAGGTTGCAGACCTTCGCAAGGTCCGCAATGGAGCCCTTCGGCTAGTCGTACCTGCGGCTCCGGGCAGAACAGTCTTTGTCGACGACGTCACATACGAGGAGTTTGCTGAGGCGGCAGGTCATGGCTGACGGGATCGCGCTGGCCGTCGAAGGCGGCGGATCACATACCTCGGCGGCGGTCTACGAGGGCGGCGCCCGGACGAGATATGTCCACGGGCCGACGAGCAATCCCCGCTCGATCTCGGCATCGGACGCAATGGACACGTTGCACCGTATGCTCCTGGACATCCTCACCGGCCTTTCTGGAGCAATCTCGATCTACGTCGGCCACGGTGCCGCCTCCACTGCCCGAGAAGCAGCGCAGCTGGGAAGACGTCTCGACCGTCTTCGCGAATCGGCCTCAGTCGGAGACATCATCGTCGTCAACGACCTCGTCCCGCTGGCTCTGATCGAGCCGACTCGAAACGTAGTAGTAGCCGCAGCAGGCACGGGCACCGGTTTCCTCGCGCGCTCCCACGACGGGCTGTGGAGACGCGCGTCCGGCCAAGAGTTCGTCCTGTCCGACGAGGGCGGCGGCTACGACATCGGGCTGGCCGCGCTGCGTGCCGCGATCCGCGAAGCGGACGGGCGGGGCAGGCCCACAATTCTCACCGACCTGCTATCGGAAATGCGGGCGTGCACGCCTGCCGAGCTGCCGCATCACCTGTTCGAGACGGTGTATGAGGACCCCACGAGCATTAAGGTAGAGGTTGCTCAATACGCCCGAGCGGTTTTCGCGGCGGCCGCGGCTCTGGATCCGGTTGCCCGCGACATATTGAGTGCCGCCGCGAACGAAATCTGTCTGGGTGTCACAGCGGTTGCACGAGCGCTCAAGATCGACCTGAGCACATCGCTGCTAGTGTTGACCGGCTCCTTGCTCACCGCCTGCGACGGCCTTCGTGAGAACGTTCTGGCCGGGTTGCAGTCAGGCCTCGCGCGGTCGGAGGTTCTGGTCGCATCGGACGACTTGGTGCGCAACGTCAGGGAACTTGGAAACCACATCGACCGGCTCCGCACTGAGACGATCCGCCATCCATGGCTACCGGTCTACCTATCCGCGTCGCACGGGGAAGCGTGATGAAAAACAACGCCGATTTGACGACAGATGGCTGGCGTGGTTTGCCGGCCCGGAACTGGTCCGAGCGGGAGATTGTCGGCCGGGCCTTGGGCCTCGCCACCGCCATTGAGGGAACAATCGCCGTAGGGTATGACAGTCGGGCCGGTTCCAGAGACCTTGCGGTGCTTGTCGGTAGGGCGCTGACGACGATGGGACACGAGTGCGCCATCGCAAGCCGGCCGACTCCGACGCCAGCCGTGGGACGGTATGTCTCCGCGCATGAGGGCATCGCCGGCGGCATAATAATTACCGCCAGCCACAATCCGCCGGGAGATATCGGCATCAAGGTCCGTGGCGGCGACGGCTTGCCCTTCGACGGCGATCTTCCCACCGCAGCGTGGGACATTGACGCACTCGTGGCATCGCTGCGTCCGGGACCGGACAGCGTCGACATCACCGGCCACTACAGAGACACAATCGGCAGGTCCTTTCTGGAAAGCGCCAACGGCTTCGACGGCTTGGTCGTCTTCGACGCGATGTACGGTGTGGTGGGTGTGCTTGCAGAGCTTGCTGGTCCCGTTGGCTGGCGGCGTTCCGTCGCCGCGCCTTACTTCCTCGGTGGCACACCGGATCCGGTGCTTCGGTGTCAGGCCGAACCCGCCATGAAGGCCGCCCTATTGGCATGCGGCGATCCCAGCCACGGCATCGTGTTCATGACGGACGGCGACGGGGATCGGCTCTGTGCGTACACCAAGGCGGCTGGATACATCACTAGTACCGAACTGGCGATGGCATTGATCCGCGATGGTCTCGACGTACGTACGGTGATCGCGACCCAGGTCGCGGAGAGCGCGCTGCGGGAGACCGCAGATCGCGCCGAACTCGACTACGCCTCGACTTTCGTAGGTTTCAAGAACATTATTGCACACTGGAAGGCGGTCGGCAGACCAGCAGCTTTGGGCGTCGAGCCCAACGGCGGACTGGCGCTCAGCCAAGAACCGGATTCGTACTTCGAACGTGACGGCATCGCCGGAGCCGCCCGGGTGTTGCGGCAGTTCCGGAGCGTCGCGGAACTCGACGCTGTGATTCATCGCGTCCGCATCGAGCGGCGATTCGAACCACGACAATTCACCACCACGCGGCCGGCCGATTCGGTCTGCTCGACCATCCAGGCCAGATGGCCGGACGGGACCGTACAGGAGATGGATGGTATCGCTCGCCTGAGTTGGCCCGATGGCGCAAGGGTGCTGCTACGCCAGTCGGGCACAGAAGCAGTGGTTCGCTGCTACGTCGAGGGCCCCGAGGAGATGCTCACCTGGTTTCAACGCGCCATATGACATGGCGGCAGTTGGCACAGCACTGCGGCGCTGTGCGGTGGACTTGCCGTGGGTCTCGACACTCTTAGGTCCACAAGTGCCGGATCGTGACCCCGCGGCGAGAGGTCAACGGACGCGAGAGGAGGTGCACCAACCATGAAGGGTTACAGCAAGCCGACCATGACCGAGGTCAATGGCGGCATTTTTAACATCGGCAAGTAACCGCTGCCTGTGGTGCTGGGGCGGTCCGCCGTCCCAGCACCACCATAAGTCATGGAGAGTCAACATTGGACCTTACAACGATCCGCACAATTGCCGAGAAACTTCTGGGTAACGTGCGGTTCTCCTGTGTTTACCTCGGGGGCTCACGCGCGGTCGGTTGGAGTCACAAGTCCAGCGACGTCGACCTCTTTGTCATTTCAGATAGCGAACCGCCGCCCCCGACCGGCTTCAATCTCGATGTCACGGTCGCCGAACCATTGCCTTCGATCGCGATCAGCTTTCACGACGGAGTCCGGTTCGATGTCGAGTATTGGTCTCCAATCCAGATTCACGAGCTCGTCGCCCGCTTGGGCGAGGCCTCGGCACGTGACACTCTAAGCCACGCCGACATGGATGTGTTGTGGCGGCTGCACACGGCCCGCTTCCTGCTCGGCGACCGTGAGTTGTTTGATCGGCTGCAGTCGACCGTGCCGGCGAGCAGCCTCAGCCGCGAGTTTGCCAAACGAGCGGTCTACTCCGCCGAGGTGCGGCTTGACGATGCGGCAGGTTTGCTGGCCTCGGGTGAACCTCTTATCGCTGCGCTGGCGTGTCGCGAGGCCTTCGCCCGAGTAGTCGATGCGGTTCTCAGCCATACCGGTTCCCCAGTGCCGCCTTCGAAATGGCGGTTGCGACGGCTTCGGGAGGCCGAGGGATTCGAAGAGCTTTTCCGCGAGTACCTGGCCGTAGAAACCATGGCGGAATTTGTTCCGGCGGATTCCTCCGCCTGGGTTCGATCCACCGTTCTGCGGAGCCGAGAGTTGTTGCGAGAAATCGATGTTTGATATAACGGTACCCGCGCCGGATCTGCTAGTCCGATCACGACGCCGAGACGGCGTGATTTACCTGGAAAAAGACGGCAGAACTTGGCGGCTCGATGAGGTCAGCACCATCATCTGGGATAACATCGACGGGAGGCAGACTGTCCGCGGCATCTGTCAGGCGGTGGCCAGCGCCTATCCGGACGTGCCGCCATCTCAGATAGCCCAGGATGTAGTCGCATTTCTTCGCCTGCTCACTGAACAAGGCTTCGTCCAAACGGATGCTCCATGATTCGTGGAATCACCTTCGATGTATTCCACACCCTCGTCCAAGATGCGGGAGCGGCTGCGGCACACGGCCGACGCAAGGAACTCATCCATCGCTGGTGCCAAAGTCGCGAGGTAAGCATCAGCCGGGCGCGTGTGGTCACCGCGTACGCCGCTGCTGAGGCTGAACGCGACTCGGAGAAGATCCTATACCGGCACTTCGCGGTTGCGGAGTTGGCTTCGTCCATCGTCACGCGCGTCGGTCTCACCTGTGATCCGCATGAGATTGAGGGCCTGGCCGCTCAGCTCAACGAAGCTTTACTCGACGGAGAATTTGTGGTCGCGCGGGGACTCGAAACATGCCTGCGCACGTTGCGGGATCTTGGTTTGCGACTGGGCTTGATCAGCAATGTGGGTTGGCAGACTGGAACTTTCGTGAGGCGGACGCTGGTCGAACTGGGCCTATGGCAATACTTTACCCCCGAGGCGTGCGTGTTCTCCGACGAAGTCGGCTACTACAAGCCGCATCCGGCCGCCTTTCAGGCGAGCGTGGCTGGGCTCGGCCTACATCCGGCTGAGGTGTTACACGTCGGCGACGATTATGCGGCTGATTACCTCGGTGCTCGTCGATCAGCACTGAACGCCACGCTGATGACAACATTCCGGGCAGACCATGCGCCGGCCGGGACGCCTGCGGTGGCAGGATTCGCCCAACTCGTCGATTACATAAAAGCCGGCGAGTGGAGGTGATCTTGTTCATGAACATCGGACAGAGCGCATTCACAAGCTGCAACGTCGCTGTGATGGGAGTCGAGGTCCGGGTTGACAGTAACCTGGGATGGCTGCCCGAGCAACGGATGTTTGGCATGTGGGAGACCTCCCTGGACCTCGATCTCAGCACGAGCGTGACGCTAGTGCGAACTTCCGATTCCCCTCGGTGGAAACTCGCCAAGGCAGGTTTACGGGTGGAGGTAGGTTCTTCCCGGGTCACCCGAGTCAGCAATCCATACTTCTCCGCGGCACTGTTTGCTGCTGAGATCCATCGGCAGCAAACAGGAGTGTTCCAACTCCATGCCGCCGGACTGAACCTTCCCGGCGGCGCGGTGCTGCTTACCGGAGGCAGCGGGGCGGGCAAGACCATCACGGCGCTTCGCCTGTGCGCCGAGGAGACGGTGGCCTATGCCGGCGCCGACCGATGCCAGATCGGACTGCGCGAAGGGAAGCTTGCTCTGCTCGGCCATTGGCGCAATACCCGACTGAGGTCATCCTCTGCGCTGATGCTGGCCCATCGGGAGGCGATTCGGCGGCGGTGGTCGCAGGACGTCCTGGACTGGCTTGGCACCGTCGAAAGCGGCTGGGACGCGAAGAGAACGGTCAGCATCAATGATCTCGGGCTGGCTCCCCTTGTCGACGCGGCTCCCATATCCGCCATCTATGACCTGCGGGTGCTCCCCCCGGGCTCGCCGTTGGCGGTCAAGCCCATGCTGCCCCGCGACGCCGTGTACGCGCTCGCGGCATCGCTCGGTGATCTGACCTCCGGCTTCCTGATGGTGCTCGACGACGACGGACGTCCGCTCATGCCGGCATTCCACGACGCCTTTCCCGGTCCCAGCGACCAACGCACGGCACTCGCCGCCGCCGCCCACCGGATTCCACGGTTCCGCCTGCGAGGCGGCCCCGATGAGGTTTGCCGGTACCTCATCGCCCGGCACGGTGCCTAGGCCCGACCCGGCATCCCAAGACGTGAGCACGCAACGAATGGAGTCCATGATGAGCGCGCTTGGTCGAGTCGTGCAACACGTAGTGTCGCCAGATCGGCTGACGCGGCGCCTGTCGTTGCAGTCACTGCTTTTCTCGGCGGGAATCGGCGCCTTCCTCACTGGTAGTGCAGTCTTCTTCACCCAGGTAATCGGACTGGCTCCGGCCGAAGTCGGAGTCGGGTACTCACTAGTAGGCTTCATCGTCTTGATGGCGGCCACGCGGCTTGGACGGATCGCCGATGCCATCGGCCCCAAGAGAGCCTGGGCGGCTGCGGCGGCCCTCGAAGGCCTCGTTTACCTCTGCTTCCCTCTCGCGAGAGGTTTTGCGTCCTTCCTTGCACTAATGGTCGCCATCGGTCTGTTGTCGGCAGCCGCCGGATCCGCTCGCAGTGGCTATACCTTCGGGATAGTAGAAGCCAGCGAACGTGTTCAGATGCAGGCGTACCTCCGTACCGCATTTAACGTCGGCCTGACCCTTGGTTCAATGTTGGGAAGCCTGGCATTGCTGTCGAAGTCCGGCGCGTTGATCTCGGCCGTACCCTTCGCGACCGGCATTCTGTTGCTGGCAAATGGCTGCTTCATCACGAGATTGCCCACGGCACCGAGCCACGATTCCCGCCCTTCGCCTTTCGATCAGGGCGGCGACGAGGTAGCAGGACCGCAGCAGCAAAGATTTGGTTGGCGCTACCGGTCCTTGTCGGTCGCGAACGGAGTGTTGACCTCCCATCAGACCATCCTTGCCGTCGTTCTACCTCTCTGGCTTGTCACGAAGACGCCTGCGCCCCGTTCACTGCTGGGTGCGCTCTTCCTGATAAACACCTTTCTGGCAATCGTGAGCCAGGTCCGGTTGTCGCGTGATGTTGTCGGTGTGAACGGTGCCGTACGCGCCAACGTCCGTGCCGCATTTCTGATCGCGATTTCGTGTTTACTGTTCCTCGCGGCCGGGTGGGGTAATACGTGGACTGCGGGCGCTGTACTGGTTGCGGGCTGCGTGGCGATCACGATTGCTGAGGTTCTTCAGTCGGCGGCCTCTTGGGGTCTGGTCGGCGAGCTGGCGCCGGAGGGTCGCCGCTCCGAGTTCCAGGGGCTCTTCCAGCAGGGCAGCAGCTTCGAGTCGACCGTCGGACCGGCGCTGTTCACGTATCTGGCACTGACCGGTGGCGCGATGGGCTGGTTAGCGCTCGCCGGGTTGATGCTTTGCGCAGCCTGGGTGGTACACCGATCCGTCCATGGAATCGAAACCAGGAGGCTGGTCCCCGCAAGATCAGGCTCCGACCCGTTGCTGCATACAGCCTCAGCACTGAACGATGCCGGGTAGACGGCGGGGATCTCACCCACCATCCCCCACAGATCTGGACGTAAGCCTCGATCCGCCAGAGGGTTTCGAGGCCGTGCCCATCCCCACTCCGTCAACCGGCCCCCGCAACCCGGACAACACAACTCACCCGCCACCAACTGCCGTTCGACCCCAGCCGGATCGTCGTTACCGTCATCACCCGGTGCCTCCGCACCTTCAAGCAGCCCTCTCGAGCGCCTGGCCAAGGAATACCGGGAGGGCCGCTACCTGCATCAACGTCCTCACGCTGATGGCGCGCACAAACAAGCGCACCCCCCGGGCCACGCCAGAAACTCCTTTAAGATCAATGACGGCCAAGATCCAACTCGTCGTAACCTTCGGTGGCGGCTAACTAACAGCAGCCGCCGCAGCGGGGCCGATCTGACCGACATCAACACCGTCGGCGACGCGTTCGACGACCAGGGCCTGTCGGTGGCCCATCTCGCGAGGGTGGTCGAGTACGACGTACCCGACCGCGTCGGCAACGGCACCGGTGAACTGATCGCCCTGATCACCACCATCGTCGACGCCAACGACGTCCGGGCCGATGAACTGGCCGCCGCCTACAACGAACGGTGGGAGGAAGAGACCGCCAACGACCAGCTCTAAACCCACCTACGCGGCCCGGGAAGTCCTGCGTTCCCGACTCCCGGGCCTGGTCCGCCCCAGGAGATCTGGGCATGCCTGATCGTCCACCACGCGATCAGCGCCCTGATCGCCCAAGGCGTCAGCGGCAGCCGGCCTCGATCCGGACCCCGGATCTCGTTCACCAAGCCCCTCCGCCTCAGGGCTTCCGGTCAAACGCGCCCGCCACAACCAGTACCGAGTCAAGCAATCCGCCGAGCCAGCCAGTATCCGCCACGAAGGCCCACCGACCATCCACCTCCGGCGGCTCCAGCCACACCCACCATCATGGTCAACTTAAGCTACGTGGCATTGCGCCTGCGTCCAGCTCCCGCGGCTGCCGTACTCTACACCTCGGCCGCTACTGAAGCGCCCATCGCATTTGCAATGTGGGCCGCCAATTGGGGAATGTTCACTGGTGCCGTGGTGTCCACTCGGATCACCTGTCCGATGGCCAGCGGAGCCGCCTGGGCAGCCCAGGCCGCCCATTCGGTGGCCATGTCGCGGTCATCATGATGGATGCCGTGCCGCACACGGCCGGCGTAGCGCTCTTTGGCCAGCGAAATCGGTACATCGCACCAAACTTCTACAGTGGTCTCGGCCCCAGCAGCCTTAATACCCTTCAGTGCGTGGTGTAGATCTCGTGGACGGAACCACCACGAGTCAACTACCACGGGCCCGGGCAAGGCAGCGGCTAAGGTCCAAATGACCTCCATCGCAGCCATCCCGAGCATCGCTTCCAATGCGGGATGGGCGGTTGCGTCGGCCAATCCCTCCTTGATCCGGTCCTTCGACAAGACCGGGATACCAAGATGACCGGCGACGCCATCACCGAGGGTAGTCTTGCCAGACCCAGGGACACCGTTTACCAAGATGACCTCTTTTGTCACCTCGGCATAATGACACACACCAGCGGTTTGTCATTAGCCCCGGCCCTTCAGTCAGGGTCATTGCCTTCTCGGGTAACGAGCGCAGCACTGGGAGGACGCCGGCCCACGGCATGTCCGCACACTCCAGCGGTCCCCGAGACAGATCAACTGCCCTGGCCACCACCTTGATCAACAGTTTGGCGAAAGACGGATGTAGGTTCTCGCGCAGCTTGTCGCCTGGCGGCGGTTTGACCAGGGTGTGGGTGTGGTTTCTCAGCCTGATGTCGCCCGATCCTTCTCAAGATCGTGTCGCTTTCTTGGGCGCGGCGATCTGGCCGATCGGGCAGTGGTGCTCGGTCGACTGGTTGTTGCTGAGGGTTAGGTCGTGCGGCGGCTGGCGGATCGGCGTGGGTCGTCGGGGCGCCAGCTGGGTAGTGGTTTGGCGTATCGGTCGAGCAGTTGCGCGATGTGCGGTTGCTGGAGGAGGTCGAGCAGGGCGTGGCCGTGTTCGGTGGGGCTCATCGGGCGGTTGGGCCGGCCGCGGTGAAGTAGTGGCTTGCCGATGTCGGCTTCGAGCTTGGCGATCTGGTTGACCAGTGTGGCGAGGTGCAGGTTGAGCGCTTGTGCGGCCTTGTTGATGCTGGGGTAGCCGATGATCTGCTGGAGACGGCGTAGCCGTAGCCAGCCGTGGTGCGGGCCTTCGACCGCGCGGCGGATGTCGTCGGGCAGGTCGGGGTAGGTGCGCGAGTGGCTCGGCATTCCGCCGAAGCCTTGCGGCCGGCGGGCGATGCCGAACCGGAGCAGGTTTCGGCGGACGGTTTCGGGGGTGAGCCCGAGTTCGGCGGCGATGTCGCTGGCGGAGCGTTGCTGGCCTTCGCTCTGCTCGCGCAGCCAGTCGGGGTCGATCGGGATGGGTTTGTTCATGGACCTGGCGTCGGTGAGGGGGACTCCGAGGGCTCTGGCGTGGCGGGCGAGGAGTTTGCGGTGAATGCCTGTTTCGGCTTCGATGGTGCGTAGATCCTTGCCGGCTTCGATGTATTCGCGGTGGAAGAACTCGGCGGTAAGCGACCGTGCTGCTCGTTCGCGGAGGCGTCTGCTGGCGGGTGGGGTGTTCTTGCCGTTGATCTTGCCGGGGCGGTGTAGGCGTCCGAGTGCGTAGCGGATGTGCTCGACGGTGGCGTCGAGCTTGGCTGCGGCGGCGTTGATCGGTAGTTGCTCGACATTGACGAGTTGATGAACGGTGTCGAAGTCGATGTCGTCGGGTTCGCGTCCCGGAAGGGTGAGCCCGGCGACTGCGTCGCCGGGCGGATTCCATGTCAACGGCTCGTTGATGTCGGCCGCGTCGAGCATTGCTTGGGCGTAGTCGTGCAGGGCGTCGCGTAGGGGTGTTGACATGGTGCGCTGGAAGATGGCCAGGTAGTTGTGTTTGTCAGTGGTGGTGGGGAAGGCCAGCCGGTGTCTGGTGTTGGCGAGGTTCGCGCCGGTGAGCAGCGTGAAGATATAGCGGCGGGCGTTGACGTGGCGGGTGGTCTTGCCCGGGTGCGCGTCGGCGCGGTAGCAGAGGTCTTCCCACTGGCGGCGGTCCATGGGGACGTTGGTGAACGTGCTGCGGCGACGGCGGTAATCTATGGGGCTGCCGTGGGTGTCTAGGTAGCCGGCCAGCGCGCAGAGCGCGGCGGGAACGTCTGGGTATTGGTTGGCCAGCAGACCCAGGGTGCGGGTAGTGGTGCTGCGCCAGTTGGTGAGCTCGCCTGCGGCGTTCCTGTTTGGGATCGGGTTGCCGGGGATGAGCAGCGCGGCGGGTATGTCGGTGGCGATGGTGTCGGTGAACGAGCCATTCGCCGGGCGGAACCTGATGATCCACTCTTGCCAGAGGTACTCGGGTAGGTGCCGTGCCCGGTTCGCGGCGACGGCGGCCGACGCCCGGTCGGTGAGTCGGGGTGCGGGGGTGCTGGTGCGGTAACGCAGCCGGTCGCTGGGGGCTAGGTGTGGATCAGACGCGGTCAGGAGCCGGGCCGCGAGGCCTGGTGTGACGGTGGTGAGGTTCTTGTGTGGGACCACCAGTGGCCGGCGGCTGCCGGTCTGGTCGAAAGAGCGGATCAGCGGTTGAAAGCAGGCGAACAGGCTCGCGTTGGTGGTCCTGGTAAGGAGTTGGACTGCCTGGGTGGCGACGGCTGCCGTCACGAGGGTCTCGTGGGCCTGCTGCCGCCGGCGTTCAGTGGCGGCAGTGCCGGCGGGCTGGTCGAAGACGGTTATCGCCGCCGGGTGACGGCGTCGCCGGAACCATCGTGCGAGCGCGTCAAGGTCGCGCAGCTCGTTGACGGCGTTCGGGGCGGGGACGGTGTCGAGGCGCGTGTTGATCCACTGCTGGACTGCCAGGCGGGGATCGTCGGCATCGAGCTGGTGGGGTTGGTGGTGGCGCAGGTCGGCGCCGCAGACTTCGGCGTTGGCGTGAGGGCGGATTGTGCACTGGTGGGCTTCGACCAGGCCAGTGCGGGCTGACCATCTGCCGTGCGGCGCCTGCCGGCAGGTGGGACAGTATCCGGCCAGGAGACACCGGTGGCGCAGGCAGGCGAACGTGTAGGGCAGCTGCCAGCGGATCGGCCACCGGCATTGCGGTTCGTGAAGGCAGCGGGCGCAGAACCGGGACCCGGGGATGGTTGCCCAGCCGAGGGTGGCGTAGGGGTCGAGCACCGCGGTGTCGAGCGCGTGCGGGGGCAGTCCGGCCTGGTGCTCGACGCGCCGCAACAGGTCTGCGGGGAGGCCGCTGACGAGGGCGTGGTTGTTCCCGGGCCGTAGCCGAGCGCCGAGTCCGAGGACGGGCAGCAGCCATTGCGCCGGGATCTGGTTGCGCAGGGCCAGGCGCAGCAGCCACGAATCGAGGGCCTCGCCGTGGTCGATGGGGACCCGCAGGGGCAGTGACCGCGGGTGGTCGAGCGTCATGCGGTGCGGGCTCGGCGTGGCCGGGTGGTCAGTGTCCCGGCGGTGAACGCGGCCTGTAGTTGATGGCGGGCCGTCTCGGAGGCTTCGTCAATGCGGATGGTGTCCAGCAGGTCGGTGTCGAGACGCTCGTGGCCGTGACGGATGGCCTTGTAGCAGCCGCGGGTGATCAGGGTGATGAACGAGCCGATGTGCCCGGTCGTGCGGGCGAACAGGTAGTCGCTGATGTCGGCGAGCATCCCAGGCCGCGCGCCGGTGAGGACCAGTTGCCGTTCGGTGGCTTTGAGCAGGTTGATCCAGTGGGCGCGTCCGACGTCGGTGTCGATGAGGAACGGGGGCAGTTCGAGGCGGGTCCAGCGGCGGGCAGTCTGCGCCAGCACAGCGGCGTCTCCCGCCAGCCCTTCGGCGAACAGCCGGCGTTCGGCCAGCCCCACGCCTGCGTAGATGAACGTCACCGGCAGCTCGTTGGCCAGCCATTTCAGGTGGTTGGACACCTCGACGCCGTCGCGGCGGTTCAGGTCGATGAAGTGCAGGTCGTCGATGATGCCCAGCCGGGTGTCGCAGGACAGCACGCAGTCGACCGCGAACACCGCCAGTTGCGCGGCGCTGGCACGTTCGGCTCCCGGATGCCCGTAGAACTCGCAGATCATCCGGTTGAGCGTGCGCAGGGTGGTGCGGGAGGTCAGCCCGACCCGGAACACCGGCAGCCGTTCGTGGCTTTCGTCGGTCAGTTGTCCCGCCCGCTTGCGGATGCGGCGGGCGAAGGTGTTGGCGATCGTGGTCTTGCCCAACCCTGGCAGCGCGTCGATCACGGCTGCGCCGCGTACCCGGTCGGGGTCCTGCCGGTTGGTGGCCACGACCTGGTCGAGCTCGTCGTGGATCGCAGCCAGCTGCGGGGTCTTGAGGATGCCGAAGTTGGCGTGCCAGTCGTGCCGGGCCTCGGCGTATTCCTCCCGCGCTTCTTCGCTCAGCGTGGCGAGCTCGGCCGGCGTGAGCTGGTCCGGCCGGGCCCTGCTCGGGGTGTCAACCCAGCGGCGCCAGCCCTCCTTGCGGGACAGGCTGTAGAGGCCGGTCACGTCAGCACCTCGAACGCGTCGTCGTAGAACCCGCCGTCATCGCGGCCGGCGAAGTCGGCGTCGTCGTCATCCCCGGACAGAAGTTCATCGACTTCCGTAGGGCTGGTCGGCGGTGCCTCGGCGTCCGGTTCGGGATTGGGCGGCTCGATCGGGCGCAGGGCGACGTACTCGGCCGACAGTCTGGCGGCGATGCGCCGCTCCCGCCGGTCGGTGATCATCCCCGTGCTCCAGCGCTTGAGCAGCTGTGCGAGCACCTTGGCCGGGTCCAGGGCTGAGCCGGGATCTGCGGCGAGCCGGCGGGCGTAGGCGGCGGCATCAGCCGAGAACGGCGTGTTCAGGCTGGCGGTGTGCTCCCAGTCGAGGCGGTGCCACCGCTGGTCGGCCGGGTCCTGGAACCAGGCATGCCGCACGTCGTCCGGATTGATCCGGATCGGCCACCGCCCCGCCAGCGCACCACGGTAAGGGCTGCGCGCGTTGCGGTAGCCGTTCAACGCCGGACCGTTGTAGCGCAGCCCGTTGATCTCCACTCCGTAGTGCTGGATCGTGCGCGCGACGACCGGCAGGAAGTCCAAAGCCAGGTCCGGGCCAGCGGGCAGCCGCAGCAGCCCGGCCGCCGCGATGCCGGCGCCGAACATCTCGACCGGCGACAGGGCCAGATGCGGCCAGGCCGCGATCGTCAGCCCGTCGTGCTTGGCCCGGTGATAGACCGTCGCGATCCATTCCCGGATCACGTCCTCCAGCTCGTGCAGGAACAGGAACGCTTCGGACTCGACGTTCAGGCCCCGGGAGTGCAGGTCCGGGCCCTTGTAGGCGGGCAGGTGTTGGATCAGCCCTTCGCGCAGGGTGCGGAAGAACCGCTCGACGGTGGGTTTGTCGGTCGGCTTGTGTGGCTGCGCCGGCTGGATCGATATCCCCATCCGGGTGCAGACGCCGATTACGTGCGCCGACAGGAACACCTTGCCGTGATCAACGACCAGGGTCTCCGGCGCGCAGACCGGCCCGACCGACGGCATCGTCTCATCGAATACCAGCTCCGCCGGGACACCGTGATGCGGCCAGGCCGCTTCCGGCGGCCACGAGTCCGGGACCGACCTGCCGGCGACCGCCTCGAACAGCACCCCGGCGACGTCGACCGCCTTCGTCGACACCGGCGTGACCCGCAGCCCCACGATGCAGCGGGTGAACAGGTCCTGCGCGACGGTCAGCTGCGCCCGGACCCACCGGCAGGTCACCGGTTCCATCGCGAACACGTCCAGATCCTGGGTGTCCAGGATCAGGTACTCGCCGGGTCGCGTTGCCCGGAGCCGGCCGTAGACGCCCGTCGGGCGTTCGGCGATCGACCGGCGGCCTTTCGCGCTGCCGGACACCGCGTTCGTGCCCTTGGTCAGTTCGGCCAACCGCCGGTAGGCGGTCGCCTGCGATGGCAACGGGACCACGCCGTCGCCGAACTGTTCGGCCAACACCGCGCTCACCCGCGCGATCACCGCGCTGCGCGTCGGCGTGGACGCATTCACCAGCCCGGCCAGCACCTGCCGGGCCGCTTCGTCCCAGCGCGGATCGACCAGCGACGACGCGCCCGGCCGCTGCACCACGAGACCGGCCTCGCCCGCCTCCCGATAGCCGGCCACCCACCGCTCGATCGTCCGGGCGGTCACGCCCAGCTGGGCTGCCTTGTTGCCGTAACGGGTCTTCAACGGCACTTCTGCCGCGAACCGCGGATCGGGTTCCCCCGGCGCCGCCCGTTCCTGATGCCCGCTGCGAAACCCGGTCAACACCTCCCGGACATGCTCAGCGCGCTCAGCGATCTCCTGCCGCTGCCCTCGGCTCAGAGCGGCCAGCACAATACCCACCGACAGCCCTTCGTCGGCCGGTGCCGTCACCGCCTGCGCGGCCGTCACCAGCCGCGCCAATCCCACGGCCGCCAGACCGCCGGTGCGCACGTTGCGTAGCACCACCCGCGCCCCGTCCAGCTCAACGACTTCGCACACGTCGCCGTCGAACAGCAGGTGCGTCCCCGGCGCCACCGTCAACACCCGATCGGTCACGCCGCGTCCCCGGCAGAAAGGTGGATCGGCGTGCCTGACCCCAACGGCCGACCGAGATCCGCGCGCAGAACACCGGCCCACAGCAGGTGCAACACCACGGGCCGTGCCACCTCCAGCGGCGCGTACGCGGTCAACGCCGTTTCCAGGCCCCCGATCGTGTTGTGACCGGCCGCCAGCTCCAGCGCCACCGGCACCAGCGCCTCGTTAACCACCGGCCTGCGCCGGTAGCCCGCCAGAAAGCTGACGTTGGCCAGGACCTGACGATCCGCCCCGGCCCACACCTCGAACGCCCAGCCGCGGGCGGCCACAACCTGCCGCGTCCACGTGAACACCGCCGCCACGTCCGGCTCCGCCAACCGGTGCGCCGGCTTCACGTCAACGACTGTCGCCAGGCCCGAGTCGTTGAGCAGCAACAAATCCGGCACATGCCGGCGGATCCGGTCACCGTCCTCACCGACCAGCTGAAACGGCTGGGCAGCGATCCCTACCACCGCGGCATCGAAGTCGGCCAGCATGATCCGGGCCAACTCCAGCCGGCTTTCGTACGCGACCAGCCGCCGCATCGTTGCCGACCAATACCAACCCGAATAGAACCGCCGGCCCCGATACCAGCGGAACTCTCGGACCGGCGCACCGGCCAGCAGATCCTCGACCACCACGCGCGCCAGCGCCGACTCCAACAACGAGCCGTCCACGCCACGCCACCGCACAGCCACCGGCACACCGCGGCGAGCCCCATCCTCCCCAGACACATGGAAGATGCTGCTACCTGGTGTCGTAAGTGGATACTTCGCCACGCCGACGTTCTCTCGCATTCATGTCGCAAGCGACATCCACAGCGACGTGATTTTGAGGAAGCGGGCCGACGCGAGTGGCCGCCTGCAGCCGCCGGATGGCGGAACGACGAGCCCGGCCCGCTAACCAGGCATTTGGTCCACCCCGGCGGGCCAGAGTGGCACGGACCAGCTTCCCGTCACGTGGCGGCAGTCGACACGCAGGTGCGTCGGCTGGATATCCTGGGCGAGCCAACGAACCCCGACGACCAGTTCGTCGGGCGCCGGTTTGATCCACGTCCTGATCGTAAGACGGGAGTGACCTTCGTCGGCACTGAGTGTCGAGATGTTCAGAGTGCCGCCCGCATCATTCCAGGTAAGCGGCCGGAAGTCGCCCGCCGTTCCTGACCCGAACGAGATCGCCGGATCGGCATTTTGCGGATTCAGAGCGTCGCGTAGCGGCCTTCGTTCGACGCCGGGCCTGCGCAGCAGGAACTCGGTTTCGATCTTGATTCCTTCGTCGTAGCCGACCATCGATCGAAGGACGATGGCGGCGCTCTCCGACCTGCCGAGGAGGGCGTCAGAAAGCACAAGCGTCCCGCGGGAGGCGGGCGGGATGTGTTCGCTGATACGAACATCACGTTCAGGTTCCATTGGTTGCACGATAGAGCCTTCAAGTGGCTAGGGCTGTCGTTCGCGGTGCGCGAGCCCCGCCGGCCGCCTGGATGACGGCCGGCGGGATGCGATCGCTCAGGTGCAGACGCCCGGCGGGTTGTAGCTGCTTCCGGTAGTATGGCCGCCGTTCAGGCTTCCCGAGACAGGGGAATCCGAACTGTAGCGCTGCCAGGTGTAGTTGACGGTTGCGTAGTCGTCGTACGTGTAGTGGTAACCGCAGAATAGTGATGTCCTCATGTAGTGGGCGGTGTTCTCGCAGCTGTCGCCGCACGTTTTCGTGCTGCCCGTCGTCGTGCCGGTCCCACCGCCGCTGGTGGTCGAGTAGTGCAGCGTTACCGAGACGGACACCTTGTAGGCGGCACCGTTGCAGTGCATGCCGCCAGCGGCCTCGACATCGAACTGGTACCTGCCGCCACCTGTGTAGGTCGGCCCCGAGTCGACGTAGGGAAGCCCCATGTAGGGGCGGCAGTAGGGAGTGGGATCAAACGGGGCGGCGTTGGCGGCCTGCCCGCCGGTCGCAAGACCGAGGATTACCAGGCTGAGGACAGTCAATACGCGTTTGATCATTTGTGCCTCCCAGAAGGGTAGGGATCATTGGCGCACGCCTTCCACAGGCTTGCATCTTTCGCGCGCATCCTTCGCCCTCGGTCAGCTTGTCGACACAGCCAAATTGTCTGCGACATGCGGCCATCGTCACCGTTGAAGCGTCGCCCCCCGGGCGCGGAAGATCGTGCTAGCTTCCGCCGTGACCGGACAACGCCACACCGACGCCTTCTCAGAACCATGTCGCAAGCGACATCAACGGCGACACGATCTTGAGAAAGCGTCATCGAGGTCGAGAACCTACAACTATTCCGCTTTAACGATGCGGCGAATCGCGGCGACCTGCCGGCTCCAAGTGTTGACAGGGACGACCTTGACGACGTCACCGCTCCTCGGCGCATGGATGAGGTACTGGCGGCCGCCCCGGTCGGTGCCGATGTACATGCCGACGTGTCCGGGGCGGGCCATGGTGCCGTCGGAGCCGGGCATGAAGATCAAGTCGCCGGGCCGCATCGCCGCCAGGGAGGTGACGGCGACGCCGGTGTGAACCTGGTCGGCGGTGACCCTCGGGATCTTCACGCCGCCTTTGGCCCACGCCGCCATCATCAGCCCGGAGCAGTCGTAGCTGTCGGGTCCCTCGGCGCCCCAGACGTAGGGCTTACCCCTCTGGGCGAGGGCAAAGGAGACAACGGCCCGTAGGTGCGGGTCCGCGGGCAGCGTGAACCCGTCGGGTAGGCCCGCATCGTCCAAGGGCGGGAGTCCGTCCCCGCCGTCGCTGGTGCAGACGATGTTCAGGCCGTCGCTGATCACCGCCACGAGTTGCTGCGCCTCGGGCTGCCACTTCGCGTACGCGTTGGGATAGGCCGATTTCTGTACGGCCTGTGCTGCCTGGGTGAGCGGCATGTTCTGCCAGCCGTCGACCTTGACCAGGTGCTCGTAGAACTTTCGAGACGCGTAGCGCGGGTCGAGGATCTGCTCCGGGGTGCCCCAGCCCTGACTGGGTCGCTGCTGGAACAGCCCGAGGGAGTCGTGGTCGTTGTCGACGCCCAGGTGGCCGAGGTTGCGCAGTGTTGACTCCTGCATCGCGGTTGCCACGGCGATTTCCCAGCCGTAGCGGGGCACGCCCATCTCGGCGCCGACGGACACGATGATCGCGGCGTTGCCGACCTGCTCGGCGTTCCACGAACCCTGGCCGCTCCACCCCGGCGTGGAGCTGGCCTCCGCGGTGGGCGTGCTGACGGTGCACGCCGTCGCCGGGTTGACTCCGAGCGCTACGAGGCCGACCAGCACTACCAGCGCCAGCGGCGCAAGCACCACGACGGCGATGCCCCCGACCAGAAGAGGCCACAGACGAGTCATCGCAGACCTGCCTGGTGGATCTCGTAGTCGGTGACCCGCCATCCGGGCCCGTCGGGGCCGCCTCGATGCAGGACGCAGTCCGCGACGCTGTGCTCGGTCCAACCCCGCCACCCGTCCTCACCGATCGCGGTGGCGGTCACCCGGACCGCGCGCCGCGCGGCAATCGCCGTGTCCGGCGGCAGCTGAGCGTCGACGAAGGGCTCCACGTGCGCGTCGAGAAACGCGCGGTGGGCCGACCAGGCCAGCCATCGACCGTCTCGCTCGGCGGCCGCGCTCTGCCCGACCAACGCCCCGCTGGCGAAGCGGACGGCCCGCCCGTAGGCGTCGCCAGGCCCGGCATCGCTACGGGTATCGACGCTGTACAGGGCTGCGACGAACCGACGACATACCTCTCCGGGGTCCGCGTAGGCGAACCCGGGCTGCGCTGGTGGCCGTACCGGCGCAGCCATGCTGGCCGGCGCCGCGGTGGACGTGGCCCTGGTGGTGCTCGGCGTGGCCGGTGCGGGCCGGCCACCGGCAGCACAGCCGGTAACGGCCAGCGACAGCGTCAGGGCGGCTGTTGCTCCAGATCGCGCGTTCATGGCGACGACCGTTGCGGCTTCCCAGTGCCGTTACCGTTGCCGGTTGCCGCTGGTAACAGCGGTAGCGGTGGGGGCTACACCGACGTCAACGTTGCCGTCAGCCCCGTCTCGTCAAGGTCCCTGACAGATGTCCATCCGGGGCATCGTGACCTTGAGGAGACTGCTGTGCTTGCTCACTACCTCGCCGGGGCCGCGATCGAACTCGTGGCCGCGCCCACTCCCCCGCCGGCCGCACCGCCCGGCCTGGAAGCCGCCGGGGACCTGTTCATCGGCTGGATGAAGTGGATCCTCATCGTCGCGGGCGTCGGCGGCCTGCTCGTCTGCGGGATCATGATGGCCGTCGGCCGCCGGAACCGGTCGGCATTCGCCGCCGACGGCGCGGCAGGCATCCCCTGGGTGCTGGCCGGACTGACCTGCGGCGCGGTCGCAGCGGTCGTCGTCGGCGCGGTCCTGCCGGGCTGAGCCATGACCTACGACGTCATCACCCGAGCCCAACGGACCACGCGCCGCCGCATCCTCGCCATTTGCCTGGCCGCAGCGACGCTGGCGGGGGCCGTGACCGTAGCGGTCGTGTTCGGTACGGGTCCGACCCGACCTGTCACCACGCAGGATCGCCCGGCTGCACCGGCTGGTCCGGACACCGCCGCTGGCGCTGCCGGCGGCGCCAGCCTGCCCCACGACCTCGACTGGTCCGACGTCGCCGGAGTCGCGGTGCCTGTTTCGAACCAGTCAGGCCCCCGTCTCACCGAAAACGGCCTGGCTCGCGGTTTCGCGCACGACCGGGCCGGCGCGGTCCTCGCTGCCGTCCACATCGTCGTGCGCGTCACCCCGCAGGTCGGTCCGGCGGTCTTCGAGCCGACGTTGCGTACCCAGGTAGTTGGGCCGGACGCACCCGCGCTGCGGGTCCAGGTCGCGCAGGCGTACGACGAGCTTCGCCTCCAGGCAGGAGTGACGTACGGGCAGCCCATCGGCACCCTGTACGAGACTCTGCGGGGCTATCGGATCCTCAGCTACACCGAGGCCGAGGTGACCCTGTGCCTGCTGACCGAAGCCCCCGGTGCCTCCGGTGCCCCGGTCATGGTCAGCACCGAGATACATCTGCGCTGGACCGGCGAGGACTGGGCGTTGCTCGCACCAACCGGCGGCACGTTCGACCAGGCCGTCACCGCGGCGTCCGCCGCTGACATCGCCACGTTTCTCCCCTTCACCGCAGGCGGGTGATTCTCGTGCCGTTCTGTAATCCGTTCATCCCGACCACCTGCACCGGCGTCATCGTCGACGGCATCAACGCCCCCGAAGCGGTCCGTGACACGCTGGTCAACACGGTCCTCGACGGCCTGGCCAGCGCCGTCACAGAGGCCATCGAATGGGTCGCCCGGCTGCTGACCAGCTGGACGCTCATCCCGTCGAACAGCCTGTGCCCGACCACCGGCTCGGATCCGGGGCGGTGGGCCTCGGACTGGGTCACCCAGTGCAACGACGCTGGCGGGCCGGCCCAGCAGCTGCGCGGCTTCATGCTGCCGATCACGATCCTGCTGCTGGTCTGCGGGCTGATCTGGCAGGGCATCACCATCGTGATCACTCGCAAGGGCGAACCCCTTCTGCAGGCGGTGCGCGGAATCTGGAACACGGCGCTGTGGGGCAGCGTCGGTGTGGCCGGCACCCACCTGGTCCTCAAGGTCGGGGACAGCTACTCCATGTGGCTGCTCAACGAGGCGATCTTCAAGGACTCGAACCAGCCGCCCAACGAGACGATGAGCGCGGCGCTCGGCGGGCTGCTGCTGCCCGGTGCTGCGGTCGCTCCGTTCGTGATGATCTTGATTGGGATCGTTGTCATCCTCGCCGCCGTGGTCCAGACCATCCTGATGGTCTTCCGCGAAGGCTCGGTGATCGTCCTGGCGGGGCTGCTGCAGCTGGCCGCCGCGGGAACCGTCACCCGGGGCACCAGCCAGATGTTCCAGAAGACCCTCGGCTGGTCCCTGGCCCTCGCCCTCTACAAGCCGGCGGCAGTGTCGGTGTACGCCACCTCGTTCGTGATGATGCGCGGTAACGGCCGGGACTGGCTGATGGGCCTCGGCATGCTGGCCCTGTCGATCATCGCCCTGCCGGCGCTGATGAAGTTCTTCACGATCTTCACCGGCAGCGTCGCCTCCGGCGGCGGAGGCTTGGGCATGGCCGGGGCCGGCGCCGCCGCCGGACTGCACGCGGCGTCGTCGGTACGCGGGGCGATCGGCGGTCACAGCGCCGGCGACCACGCCCGCTACATGGACTCCAAGGGACCCGGTAGCGGCAGTGGTTCCTCTGGTAACGGCCCGACCGGAGCGATGCCGACCCCGACGACGCCGCCCCCGACGGGCGGCTCGGGAAGCGCTACCGGCAACGCCCCGAAGGTCATCAACGGCAGCGCCACCGCGAGCGGCCCGGCGGGACCGGTAACGCCAACCACCACCGTGCCGGCCGGCACCGGAGCCACCGCTTCCGCCGGGGCGGCAGCCGGTGGGGCTGGCGCCGGCGGCGCTGCGGCCGGCGGCGGAACGGCGGCCGCCGGGGCCGCCGGAGCCGCGACCGGGCCGGCAGCACCCGTGGTCATCGGTGCCGCGCTGGTCGCCCAGGCCGGGGTGGCGGCGGCGAAGGCGGGCGCGAACACCGCCAGCTCCGCGATGCAGGAGGGGAGCTCGCCGTCATGAGCAGCGACCAGGCACAGGTACGCACCTACGGCGGCTGGCGCCGGGCACGGGGCATGGGACTATTCGGCCTCGGACCGGCCCAGACCTTCGTCGTCCTCGCCGCGATCACCGTACTGATCATCTCCGGGTCGATGGGCCTGCGGACGCTGGCCGTGTCCGCCGGGCCGTGTGTGCTGCTCGTGGCCCTGCTGGTCGTCCGCTGGGACGGAGTTCCCCTGTCGGCGGGCATCGCCCAGCGGGTGCGGTGGCTGATCGGCACCAGCCGTGGTTACACCTCCTACCGCTCCGGCGTGATGGTGACCGGCGAGCACGCCTGGCAGCTGCCGGGCGTGCTCGCGCCCACCACCCTGCTGACCGTCGATGACAACAGCGGCGGCTACGGGGTCGTCTACAACCAGCGGCTGGGCACCATGACCGTGACGCTGCGCTGCGCGGCCACCTCGACCTGGCTGGCCGACCCGGACGCCAGCGCGGCGTGGGTGGCCAACTGGGGCGGCTGGCTGGCCAACCTCGGCTACCTGCCGATCGTCGACCACGTCACCGTCACCGTGGACACCGCACCCGATCCCGGCTCACGGCTGGCCGACCACGTCAGCCGGCGGATCGTGCCCCACGGGCCGGCCTCGGCGCGGCGGGTGCTGCAACGGCTGGTGGAGGTGTCCCCCGCGGCCGCCGCCGACGTGGAGACCCGGGTGTCGGTGACCTTCAAGCCCAGCACCTCACCCGCCAAGCCCAAGAACCTCGACGAGGCCCTGGACGAGATCAGCCGCACGCTGCCCGGCCTGCAGGACTCGCTGGGCAGCTGCGGCCTGACCGTCCTCGGCCGGGCCAGCGCGGACAACATCTCGGCCATCGTCCGCACCGCCTTCGACCCGGCCAGCCGGGGCGACGTGGCTCGGCTGGCCGCTACCCCCGGGATCGACCTGAGCCGGTGGGTGGACTGGGAAACCGCCGGGCCGATGATGGCCGAGGAGCACCTCGACCGGTACGTACACGACTCCGGCACATCGGTGTCGTGGGCGTGGCACGAGGCCCCGCGCCAGCACGTGCACGCCGACGTCCTGGCCCGCCTGCTCGCCCCCGGCCCGTACCCGAAACGGGTGTCGCTGCTCTACCGCCCCTTCCCCGCCGGGGAGGCCGCGCGGATCGTCGAGAGTGAGGTTAACGCCGCAGCGTTCCGCGCGGCCTACAACCGGGCGCAGAAGCGCGACGAGTCCGCCCGCGACCACGCCGACCGGGAACGAGCGCTGCAGACCGCCCGAGAGGAAGCCACCGGCGCCGGGGTGGGCCTGATGTCGCTGTTCGTCACCACCACCGTCCTCACCACCGAGGACCTGGGCCGGGCCATCGCCGACGTCGAGTCCCGCGCCGACGTGGCCAAAATCCGGCTCCGGCAGCTACGCGCCAGCCAGGCCGCCGGCTTCGCGACCACCCTGCCCTGCGGCGTCTGCCCGCCGCAACTTGCCCGCCACTGGCCCCGCTGAGCCCGTGACCAGGAGGAACCGATGAAGACCACCGCCATCGACACGGCCCGGCTAGCGCCGGCATGGGGTGTACGCGCCCCCGGCACCGGCCGAGCCAGCCACATCGCGCCCGGCATGGAGTACCAGGGCACGACTGTCCAGCTCTGCGGCCTCTACCCGTTCGTCGCCGGCTCCGGAGCCCCCGCCATCGGGGTGCCGATCGGCCGGCACATGCTGTGGGGCGAAGTCGTCTGCCTCGACCCACTCGAATGGCTACGCGAAGGACTGATCACCAACCCGGGCGTGTTCGTCCTCGGCCAGCCCGGCGTCGGCAAGTCCACGGTGGTCAAACGGCTCATCACCGGCATGACCGGGTTCGGCACCAGCGCCCTGATCCTCGGCGACACCAAGCCCGACTACACCCGCCTCGTGGAGCACCTGGGCGGACAGGTCATCCGGGTCGGCCGGGGCCTGGACCGACTCAACCCGCTGGACTCCGGCCCGCTGGGCAGCGCCCTCGCCCGGATGGGCAGCGCCGACGCCCGGCAGCTACGCCTGGAAATCCGCGGCCGACGCATGTCCCTGCTACTGGCCCTGTGCGCCCTGGTACGCGGGCAGGCACTGAACAACACCGAGGAGATCATCCTCGGGCGGGCGATCGACGTACTCGCCGAACGGCTCGACCTTGATCCGACCGTGCCCGACGTGCTGAGCCTGGTCGAAGCCGGCGCCGACGAGCTGCTGACCGCGGCCCGCGCCCGCACCGACGGCGAGTACCGCCGCCGCGTCGACCAGCTGGTGCCGACCCTGGCGCTGCTGTGCGAGGGCAGCCTGCGCGGAGTGTTCGACGGCCCAACGACCAGACCCCTGGACCTCGACGCCCCCGCCGTGAGCGTCGACATCTCCCAGGTCGGCGCCGCCGGTGACCAACTGGTGGCCGCCGCGATGCTGTGCACCTGGGCGTACGGCTTCGGCATGGTCGACGCCGCTTCCGTGCTGGCCGACCAGGGCCTGGCGCCGCGCCGGCAGTACCTCGGCGTGATGGACGAGTTGTGGCGGGCCCTGCGCGGCGCGTCCGGCCTGGTCGAACACGCCGACGCGCTCACCCGACTCAACCGGCAGCGAGGCATGGCCAGCGTGATGGTCACCCACTCCCTGGCCGACCTCGACGCCCTACCCACACCCGAAGATCGGGCCAAGGCGCAGGGATTCATCGAGCGGTCCGCCATCAAGATCCTCGCTGGGCTGCCGCCTCGGGAGCTGCACCGGGTCAACGAGGTGATCAAACTATCCGGGCCCGAGCGGGAACTGGTGGCGTCCTGGGCCGCGCCCGAAGCATGGTTCGCCGGCTCCGTACATCCGGGCCGGGGCAAGTACCTGATCAAGACCGGTGAACGCAACGGCCTGCCGGTGTCGCTGACCCTGGTCGGCGACGAGTGGGAGCTCTACGACACCGACACCGCGATCCGACAGGTGAAGCCGTGAACACCCGGCCCGTCGAGCCGCGCGGCACCGCCGGCGGCCCCCTCACCCCGTTTTTGGTGCTCGGGCTGGTATGGGCGGTCTTCGCCCTGATGTGGCTGTCCTGGCTGGCCGGACGGATCACCGCCGCCCTGGCCGGGCATTCGGCCGGGCCGGGCTTCGGCTCGCTGTACCTCGAGCGGCTCCTGCGCGCCGACTGGCCGGGGCTGTGGCCCGGGGTGTCCCCGACCGCCGTCGGGGTCGTCTACGCCGTACTACTGCTGATCCTGGTCGGCCTGGTCACGCTCGCCGCAGCATGGTGGCAGGGGCGCAAGCCCGACGCCGAGGACCCACTGCCGTCGCTGGCCGGTTCAGCCGACGTACGACCGATGACCTTGCCCGCCGTGGCGGCGAAGGCCCGCCGGCTGCGCCCCGGCCTGGCCGACCTTCCGGTCAAGGGCATCCCGGCCGCGTCGGCCGGCGTGGTCCTCGGCGAGCACCGGCGGCGCCGCGGCTCACGTCCCCGGCTCTACTCCTCCTGGGAAGACGTCATCCTCGCGGTGATGGCTCCACGCGCCGGCAAAACGACCGCACTGGCCGTGCAGTCCATCCTCAACGCCCCCGGGGCGGCCCTGGCCACCAGCAACAAACCCGACCTGTGGGCCACCACAGCGGCCGCCCGGGCCGAGCACGGCACCGTATGGGTGTTCGACCCACAGTCCATCGCCCACGTGCCGCAACGCTGGTGGTGGAACCCCCTCGCCGCCGTCGAGGACGTCGAGGACGCCCACCGGCTGGCCAACCACTTCGTCCAGCAGGTCCGCAACTCCCAGGGCAGCGACGACTTCTGGATCCAGGGCGCCTTGGACCTGCTCACCTCGCTCATCCTGGCCGCAGCCCTTGAGAACCGCACGTTGTCCACGGTGCAGGCATGGCTGTCAGATTCCACGTCCCGCGAGCCCGCGACGATCCTCAAGAACCATGGGTTCGGCGCCTCCGCCCGAGCCATGTCCGGCCGCCAAGCCGG
The DNA here is from genome assembly GCF_040636055.1 of Micromonospora sp. NPDC006766. Lineage (NCBI taxonomy): Bacteria > Bacillati > Actinomycetota > Actinomycetes > Micromonosporales > Micromonosporaceae > Micromonospora > Micromonospora sp. NPDC006766. The sequence goes on from NZ_JBEYIX010000018.1 coordinate 89,274, forward strand.
TGCCCCAGAGACGCGCGAAGGGCTCTACGAGACCGCCCGCACCGCCGCAGCATGCCTGGCCAACCCGACCATCATGGCCTGGGTCACGCCACCGGACCTACCGCTACCCGCCCTGGACGTCGAGACGTTCGTCGAGAGCACCGACACCCTCTACCTGATGTCCAAAGACGGCGCGGGCGCAGCCGCCCCACTGGTCGCCGGCCTCACCGACCAGGTGCTACGCGCCGCCGTTGCGGTTGCCGAGGCACACGGCGGCCGACTCGACCCGCCGCTGATCGCCTGCCTCGACGAAGCCGCCAACATCTGCAAAATCGCAGACCTACCGGAGCTGTACAGCCACCTCGGCAGCCGGGCGATCATCCCACTGACCATCCTGCAGTCCTACCGCCAAGGCACCCGAGTCTGGGGCGAACAGGGCATGGACGCACTGTGGTCGGCCGCCACGCTCAAGCTCGTCGGCGCCGGCATCGACGACGCCCGGTTCGCCGAAGACCTGTCCCGGCTCGTCGGCGAACACGACGTCACCGTCGCCTCCCATTCGCGCGACGGGCAGGGACACACCTCGTACCAGACCTCGTTACGCCGGCAGCGCATCCTCGACCCCGCGCACATCCGAGCGCTACCGAAGGGCTCGGCACTGCTGTTCGCCACCGGCGTCAAGGTGGCCATGCTCAACCTGCTGCCCTGGTACAACGAACCGCGCGCCGAGCAGCTCACGACGGCCGTCGCAGCCTCCACCGCCGAGATGACACGCCAGGCGCAGCGCACCCGCGCCGCACGCCGGGATCGCATGGCGCAACGCTCCTGGCACAGATCTGCCGGCTGAAGCTAGCTTGGATATCGGGGGTAAGCCATGAGCGCACCTCGACTCAATCACCCGACTACCCCGGTGTGCGGGACCGGCGTCGAGCCCCGGCGGCTACTGGCGGCCATCGACGCCGCAGTGGCGTACTACCGCGCCCAACTCGAACACGCCGACGGTCCCCGTGCCTACCTCGCCGGGCGCGGACTCGGTGTCCTCGTACAACGGGAATGGCCCTGGCGGATCGGATACGCCCCACCAGGCTGGAACTCCCTGACGCGCCACCTGCACGCCAGCGGGTTCACGGCGGAGGAGCTGGTCGGCGCAGGCTTGTCGACCCGCACCCGCGACGCCCCGGACCGGCTCATCGACATATTCCGCGACCGGGTCATGTTCCCGGTGCGTGACCCGGCCGGGCACGCCGTGGCCTTCCTCGGCCGCGCCAACCCTGATACCAGTGATGATGTACCCAAGTACTTCAACAGCCGACAGACAGCGATCTACGACAAGGGGCAGCTGCTGTTCGGCATCGCAGAGCAGCAGGACCGGCTCGCCGCACGATGGACCCCGGTCCTGGTCGAAGGGCCCGCCGACGTCCTCGCAGTCTGGCTGTCCTACTCCCGGTCAGGCCGCACCGGAGCGGTGGCCCTCGCGCCGTGCGGCACCGCGCTGACCGACACCCAGGCCACGATCCTGCGGGAGCTGCCCGGTGCCGCGCAGGGCATCGTTGTGGCGTTCGACGCGGACACGGCGGGCCGCGCTGCAGTGAACCGGGCGTGGCAACTGCTCCGGTACCCGCGCTGTTCCGGCCCGCTGCTGGCGGCCGAGTTCAGCGCCGGCGCCGACCCGGCAGACCTGCTGCGCCGGCCCAACGGCAAGGCCCAGCTTCGGGCAGCCCTGCAACGACAGGCGCAGCCGATGCTCGACACCGTGGTCGACCACCGACTCACCCGGCTCGTCGAGCGGCATCCCCGACTGCTCGAGGACATCGATGGCAGGTGCGCTGCGGTGCGCCTTCTGGTGCCGCTGCTGCTTGAGGCGGCGAGCCCGATTGAGGCAATCCGTGTGGCCCGACGCATCGTCGCCCGCACCGGGGTCGGGGCCGACACTGTCGCGATCGCCGCAGTCGCACACCTGGAAGACTGCGCGACACGATCTCGCTCGGTATGTCGAGGCTGATGCCGAGCCAGGTGCTGCTTGACGTGCAGCTCCAGATGAGGATCGGGGCCAGCGGTACCGACTGCTAGAAGGGGCGATGGGTGGGGCCCCTCGCCGACCTGGTAGCGGTGCGTTAGTGGTGGCGGACAATCTGCGACCTCTTCTTCTGACCGAGTGAGTGCGCCAGCCTGGCCGACGTCCCAGGCCACTTTGTCAGGTGGCATGTCGAAGGTGGATACGAGGATAATCCGACCGTGACGAATCCGGTTGTCGACTGGTCGCCCGCAGACCATCCAGAGGCCATTGCGGTCTCGGAGATCCAGTGGTGGGAGCGTGCTGCAGAGCTTGCTCTGTTGCGCATGCACGATTCTGACGACCACCGCATCTCGTGGTTCAGCTCGCGTCAGATTGACGCTCGCCAGCTCATCCTTGCTCTCCGGCAGCTTCTTGCCGCAGTGCCGCTCGTAGATAGCCGGCTGCAGGAGCTCGGGCTCGATCAGGCTCTGAACGCTCTCAGGCAGGCAAAGCAGGAGTACGAGCAAGCCCTGCCGGGGTTGACCGAGGTGCGAAACGCTCTGATGCACTTCGAGGCGTGGGCGCTCGGGGCTGGCCATGGCCCGCAGAAGCGGCGCGTCACCGGCGGCGCTCCAGCCCGTGAGGTCGCCAGCGAGTTCTGGGGTTTCGCATACGACCCCGCCATCGAGACTATCTCTCTCGGCCCGTACACCATCTCGGTAAATGCCGTTGCCGGCGCTGTCGCTCGACTCGCAGATGCCGTGTATGCGGCTGCCCGCGCAGTCGCCCACCGCAACGCGGTCGATCTGGGTGCCGACGCCAAGAATGCCCTGACCGCAGAGGGAGTCTCGACGGACGAAGTATCGTCGTTTCCAAGGTTGATCGTGGGAAGTGACAACAGGCTCTGGCTGTCGCTGAGCTTGGACGGACACAACGAGGAAGCCGAACGTCGTGCGCTGGCGGATCGCGTTGTTAGAGCTCTCCACGCGGCCAATATCAAACTCATCTGCCCCGATCTGCAACGAGCGGGATGTAGCTGGCCCGTTGGCTCGTGGCGGGGCGCTCCTCTGCGAAAGGGCTCCCCGCTAAGCCGGTGCAAAGTTCCAGCGCTGCGCGCTCCAACTCCGCAGCCGACTCCAGTCCGACATTGCGCAATAAGAAGGACATAATCTTGTACTTCGTTGACCGCGTCTCCGCGTCTGACGAGATCGACGAGGAGCGGCGCGCCTTCGTCGACGCCCATCGCCCTGCCGAGCTCGACGCCATCATCGTCGATGAGAACTCCGAACCCCGAAGCGACCAGGATCCTCATCGACCACGCATTCCGCAACGGCGCCGTCCCACCGCCGGCACCAAGATCCTCCCGCCCGCATCGTGCTTTTCCGCAGCCGGTGGCCACGGCGAGCAGCAGCAACGTGTACTCACCCGCCGCGGTGTGTTCTTCGAGCGATTCTTCGGGCTGAATACGGGTGATGCCGAATGACCCGTTCGCGCGCCGATATTCGAATGGTTACGTTCACCTTCAGGCCTCGTAGCTCGCAAGGGAGTGACGCTCCAGTGGTTCCCGACGTCGCATTCATGGATGAGCGGCAGCAGCGAATCTACACCGCGCTAGCGGAGAGACGTTCTGACATCGCCAGTATGTATCGGGCGGCCTTGCTCCTGCTATCAAGGCCAGCCGAGGTCGGCGACGAGCGCGCGCGAATCTCGCACATCTGTCATTCGATGCGCGAAGTTATGAACCGGGTGCTAGGCGCGATGGGGACCACGGCGAGCCCCCGAATCACACCGCCGAGCGGAAAGCAGGTACAGGAGTTACCGGACATGCTGGCGAGGTTTCCGGGCTTGGCTCTTGACGCCGACGGCGAGTCCATCCCCGTTCCACGCGCCGTTGCAGAGATCTTCGACAAGCTGATCAAGACGGCAGTGCAAGAGAAGCGGCGCAGCCGAGATGACGTCGCTTCTTTGCTCACGGACGACGGCAACAGTGAGCACCTCGTCGTCAAGCGCTGGGTGGAGTCCCGCGACTTCTTCGTAAGATGGGCTCACCTTCAGGATTACGAACCCAAGTTGTCGAAGTTGCCAAGCGACGACCTTATCCGTACGCACGTGGCAGTTTTCGATGAGCTCTTCGACGCAGTCATAACCGCTTTCTTCACGCTTCGCCATTCGATAGACGACCTGCTATCCGAGATCAACGCCCTGGAGGAGGTTGGCAATGAGTAGCTACAAGACGCCGAGCAGAGCCGATGTTGAAGCGGTGCTCCTGAAGATACCGACGTTTCAACTGCGCAGGGTATTCTACGAAGGTCTTAAGAACCCTCGATGGGTTCGGCCGTTATTTGAGGCTGGTGCGTTCGCGAACCCCCCTGAGCCAGAGAACACCGACGACGGATACATCCGCGACGTCTACTGGCCTGAGATCTCATACCTAACTCGGGTGGCCGCAGACGTGCCGGCCGACGTGGTCGATGTTCTACTCTCGCTCGCCAGCAGCAACAATGCGTGGGTGCGACGCGCGACCTTTGAGATCGGGTCGAAGATTCCCGCTGCGGAGGGAGCCCGCCTCAAGCCGCTCCTTCAAGCATGGTCGATGACGCCCAATGGATTCGGGTGGCGAACGGACCCGGGAGAGCTTGTGTCGTTTGCGATCACGCTTCTTGAAGGCGGTGAGACCAAGACGGGTCGTTGGTTGGCGAACAACCTTTTCGCACCGAAACCCTCTGTTTCTGACGACCCCTTTAGGCGAAAGCCAGTTCTTGCACTAGACGACTACTGGTACCAGGAGGAGTTGCCACGCCTGGTGCCAGCGCTCGGTGCGGACGCACTCAAGGCAGTGAGGCATTCAGCGCAACGTTCTGATCACCGAAGGTGATCATGTGGTGCGGTCGTGTTCGGTGTGGAGCAGGATGAGTGCGGCGGCCACGAT